>NZ_JBEYIW010000004.1:0-402367 GCF_040636045.1 Rhodococcus sp. NPDC006774
ACTCCGGAGGCGCGGACGTTGCGGTGGAAGATCTCGCCGTACAGTCCGAGGGAGACGACCCCTTCCTGGATGCGGGCTCCGGCACCTTCGTTGATCCCGACCAGGGGGCGTCCGGTCTTGACGGCCAGGTCCATGACCTTGACGATCTTCTCGCCGTAGATTTCGCCCAACGAGCCTCCGAAGACGGTCGCGTCCTGGGAGAACACGCACACATCGCGGCCGTCGACGGTGCCGTAGCCGGTGACGACGCCGTCACCGAAGGGTCGGTTGTCGGCCAATCCGAAGTTCTGGGAGCGGTGCCGGGCGAGGGCGTCGAGTTCGACGAACGAGCCCTCGTCGAGCAACGCGGTGATCCGCTCACGGGCGGTCAGCTTGCCTTTGGCGTGGACCTTGTCCACCGCCGCCTCACCGGAGGGAATCTCCGCAACCGCGAGACGTTTACGAAGATCGGCCAATTTACCCGCAGTCGTATGAATATCGGGTTCGGTCGTTGTCATGAAGGTGTCCCCTACGGTTGCTGTTCGGACGTGTCGAATGGTTCTGATGTCAGCTGGTTGCGAGTGAACGAGCGATCACCAGACGCTGAATCTGGTTGGTGCCCTCGAAAATCTGAGTGATCTTGGCGTCGCGCATATAGCGCTCGACGCGGAAGTCGCGGGTGTACCCGTAGCCGCCGAACACCTGCACCGCATCGGTGGTCACCTTCATGGCAGCATCGGTGGCGATCAGCTTGGCCACCGAAGCGTTGCGCGAGTACGGAAGTCCGGCGTCACGCCGACGGGCAGCATCGAGGTAGGTGGCGCGGGCGGAGTCCACTGCCGCCGCCATGTCCGCCAGCACGAAACCGAGGCCTTGGTGGTCGATGATCTTCTTGCCGAACGCCGTACGTTCCTGCGCGTACTTCACCGCGTCGTCGAGTGCCGCCTGGGCGATTCCCACTGCTACAGCGGCAATTCCGAGCCGTCCGGCATCGAGTGCACTGAAGGCGATCTGCAGTCCCTGCCCCTCCGCGCCGATTCGCCACTCGGTGGGTACGTGCACGTTGTCGTAGTGCGCCGAGGTCGTCGGGATCGCGTGCAGTCCCATCTTCTCCTCGGGCCTGCCGAAGCTCAGGCCGTCGGTTCCATCCGGAACCAGAAAGCACGAGATACCCTTCGATCCTTCGCCTGTTCGAGCGAACAGGTTGTAGAAGTCGGCCACTCCGCCGTGCGTGATCCACGCCTTCGATCCGTTCACCGTGTAGCCGCCCTCGGTCGGGGTGGCCTTGCAACTCAATGCGGCAGCGTCCGAACCGGCCTGCGCCTCGGACAGCGAGTAGGCGCCGATCTGTGCCCCACCGAGCATGTCGGGAAGCTTGTCGGCTTTCTGTCGGTCGGTACCGAACGCCATCACGGGATAGCAAGCCAGACCGTGCACGCTCACTGCGACTGCCACTGCCGCCCAGCGCGACGCCAGTTCTTCGAGGACCTGGAGGTAGACCTCGTACGGTTGACCTCCACCTCCCCATTCCTCCGCGTACGGCAGGCTCAGCAGTCCCGCCTCACCCAGGGTGGCGAACACGCGGTCGGGGTACGCCTCACGCCGTTCGTGGTCGTCGACGATCGGGTCGAGCACCTTGTCTGCCACGTCGCGGGTCAGCGCGATGAGGTCGCGCGCTTCGGCAGTGGGCAACAGACGATCGACGGGCACGTGAAAAACCTCCGGAAAGTTCGGACCAGTACTGCCGGATGATCCGCAGTACTGATGCAGAGTACTGCACAAGGCGATGCAGTACCATCCCTGATGTGAACGCACCCGTGACCTCGCATGCGACGGCACGCCGTTCCGAACTCTTCGACCAGCTCGTGAGCCTGTTTCTGGCGGAGGGCTTCGCACACCTGACGCTCGACACCATCGCGGCCCGCCTCCGATGCTCCAAGTCCACCCTGTACACACTGGCGTCGAGCAAGGACCAGCTGGTCGGCGGTGCCACCGTGCACTACTTCAAGTCCATGACCACGCAGGTCGAAAGCGCGGTCGCCGAGGTCGACGGCACCCGCAATCGCATCACCACATATCTGACCGCGGTGGGAGCAGCTCTGGAATCGGCGTCCGAGCAGTTCATGACCGACCTGGCATCACTCGAGGCGGCCCGCTCGGTGTACGAACGCAACACTGCGATCGCCGCGCGCCGCGTCCAGGAACTGATCAGCGAGGGCGTGGCCAGCGGCGAAGTGCGCGACGTGCACGCGGCCTTCGTCGGCGACGTCGCCTCCTCGGTCATGGTTCGCATTCAGACTCGCGAGGTGTTCCGCCTGACCGGACTGAGCGACGGCGACGCCTATCTCGAACTGGCGAAGCTCTTGACCGCAGGCATCGGCGCGTAGCCCCGACGCCGGGAATGGATTCACCCCGACACACGCTGAAGTACAGTGAATGTAGTTGATCCTTCAACGGAAGAGCACGTGATGAAGAAGATCGGATTCCTGTCCTTCGGACACTGGTCACCGTCCCCACAGTCGCAGACGAGGTCCGCGTCGGACGTGCTGCTGCAGTCCATCGACCTGGCGGTCGCAGCCGAAGAACTGGGTGCCGACGGCGCGTACTACCGCGTCCATCACTTCGCCAACCAACTCGCGTCGCCGTTCCCTCTGCTCGCTGCCGTCGGCGCCAGGACGAGCACCATCGAGATCGGCACCGGCGTCATCGACATGCGCTACGAGAACCCGTTCTACATGGCCGAGGATTCGGGCTCCGCCGATCTCATCTCGGGTGGGCGGCTGCAGCTCGGGATCAGCAGAGGATCGCCCGAGCAGGTCATCGAGGGTTACCGCTATTTCGGCTACACCCCGGCCGAGGGCTCCGATCATGCCGACATGGCCCGCGAGCACACCCGTATCTACCTCGACCTCCTCGAAGGCAAGGGCTTCGCGCAGCCCAATCCACGGCCGATGTTTCCCAACCCGCCCGGACTACTGCGCCTCGAACCGCACTCCCCCGGTTTGCGGCAGCGAATCTGGTGGGGCGCCGGCACCCGCGAGACCGCCGAGTGGACCGCGCGACAGGGCATGAATCTGATGAGTTCGACGCTGTTGAGCGAAGACACCGGTGTGCCGTTCCATCAACTGCAGGCCGAGCAGATCGAGCGATTCCACAAGACGTGGAGCGACGCCGGACACGACTTCGCGCCGCGAACGTCCGTGAGCCGCAGCATCTTTCCGATCGTCAACGATCTCGACCGTGCCTACTTCGGCCGGGAGGGCACTGGCGACGACCAGGTCGGCTATCTCGACGGCGGCAAAGCTCGATTCGGCAAGACGTACGCGGGTGAGCCCGATCGGCTGATCGAGGAGCTCGCTGCAGACGAAGCGATCGCGGCCGCAGACACTCTGCTGCTCACCGTCCCCAATCAGCTGGGCGTCGAGTACTGCGCGCACGTATTGGAGACACTGCTCCGCGACGTCGCTCCGGCGCTGGGGTGGCGTTGATCACCTGGTGAGCGTATGCGTTTGGGTTCGGCGAACGTGGGTACTGGCAGCGAGTTCACCCACCCCCACCTGCCAGGAGTTCCCATGCTCAAACGCGACGTATCCGCGCGCCTCGATGTAGACATCACCGCAGCCACCACGCTCGAATTCCAGATTGCGATCGCCCCACATCCGGGCACGACGGTCACCGAATCACTGTCCTTCGTTCTCCACGGCAACCCCATCGAGGCAAAGGAAGTGAGCGGGCCGCACGGCAACCGAATTCACGTCATGCCTGCCGACGTGGGCAACCTGCAGGTGTCGTACGACGCCACGATCCTGGGCAACACCACCCCGGCACCGGTCACCGACTACGACATGTCGCTCTACCTCCGACCCAGTCGGTACGCCGAGGCCGACAAGTTCTACGGATTCGCCGCAACCGAATTCGGCGACTACGCGGACTCCGAGGAACTGCTGGCCAAGATTTCCGCATGGGTGGGCGCGCGCCTGAGCTACGTTCCGGGAAGCAGTGATCCGATCGACGGAGCCGTCGACACGCTCCTCGCCGGACAGGGCGTCTGCCGCGACTACTCACACCTCGTGGTCGCCATGCTGCGTGCGGTCAACGTTCCGGCCCGCCTGGTGGCGGTGTACGCACCCGGCTGCGATCCGATGGACTTCCACGCGGTAGCCGAAGCGTTCGTCGGTGGCCAGTGGCGCGTCGTCGATGCCACGTGCCTCGCACCTCGCTCGACGCTGGTCCGGATCTCGGTCGGTCGCGATGCTGCCGACACCGCTTTCCTGGACAACCACAAGGGTGCCATCACCCTGAACAGTTCTGTCGTCACCGCCGTGGTCGACGGCGAGCTCCCCCAGGACGACATCACCGAGTTGGTCTCCCTCACCTGATCCCCAACCGGGTGCCATCGTGAGCTACCTCACAGCGGCGTTTGTTTTCGGCGACTGAAACCGACTAAGTATCCGTTACCAACATTCACAGCCACCTGAAAGGTGTTCACCATGAGCTTCATCGACAAGGCCAAGAACGCAGCAGAGGACGCCATCGGCAAGGCCAAGGAAGTTGTCGGCGACGCCACCGACAACAAGGACCTCGAGGCCGAGGGCAAGAAGGACCAGGGTTCGGCAGGCGTGAAGAAGGTCGGCGAGAACATCAAGGACACCTTCAAGTAACCCACTCCATCGCATCGAGTGCCGCCGATCTCGATGATCGGCGGCACTCGCTCTTCACCCCACTCTTCTTCACACCAGAGAACGGATTCCCCTCATGACCTCATCGACCGACACGGCCGGGACCACCAAGCGTCGCGGCGGATTCGCTTCGAAGCTCGCCCTCCTCATCACGCTCGTCCTCGTCGCAGCACTGGTGATCTTCGTGCTGCAGAACACGATTCACACCAACATCAACTTCCTCGGCTGGAACTTCGAACTCGCTCAGGGTGTGTCCCTACTCGGTGCCGCTGTCGTCGGTGCCGTCATCACGCTCGCCGCAACGGCCGCACTGAAGGTCCGACGCGCAGTCCGCTGACCGACTTCGACACGACAGGATTCCTCCGATGATTCCCTTGCTCGCACGCAAGTACCTGTATCGCTACCTCATCGTCGCGGTAGGGCTCCCCATTCTCGCCCGACTGCTGGCATTCGCCGGTCAGAGCCTCGAGAAGCGAACGGGAAAGGACAACGTCGTATCGAAAGGTCTGAAGTCGGCAGGCAGATTCGCGCAACGACGAGCAGACAAGTCGCAGGGCAGCAAGGATCGCGAGTCCGAGCACGCCCTTCGCTAGACCGGTCGACGAGTGCGTCGACCAGCTGTACCGACCGGCACGGCGACGATCAATGTCCTGCCGGGTCGGTCAGCGACTTGCCTTCCTGAGCCTTCACGCGCTTGCGCTCCAGCAGCACAAGCACAATTCCGGCGATCAGGAGAACCGGCGCGGCTACCGCCCCGATCCACGTCCAGCCACCGAACCCGTACCCGGCCGCGGTGAGTGTGAGGCCGAGGCTCACCAATGCCAGGCCGATGCAGATGTATCCCGGCCAGTTGCGGGTGTCGACGATTGCCTCACCGGCGTGGCCGCGGGTTGTCCGGTCGTCATCGGTGGCACCGGCGTCGGCTTCGCTCATGTTCTCGTGCTCCATGCGGACCTCTCGAGATGATGTGCGACGGCCACTGACCGCAAGCCGGTCCTGAGAAGCGTTCGCCGCCTGCACCTCGCTCTTCCCCGAACCCGCCGTCCACAAACATGCGACCGAGGCTCAGTCGTGCCAACTCACTGCAGCGAACGGAGCGTGGCTCGTCAGTCGACCGACGATGCCGGCGTGGGCGAAATCTTTGGCGGTGGCGACCGCGTCGAGCACGTCCGTGCCCTTCGCGAGCTCAGCGGTGATGGCTGCGGCGAACACGCAGCCGGCACCCGACACGCGTTCTTCGCCCACCTTGGGGGCGCGCAGCACCGTCAGTTCGGACCCGTCGTAGACGACGTCGACGGCCTCGTCGCCGGGCAGACCCGCGCCGCCTTTGACCACCACGATACGAGGCCCGAGATCGGCAATTCTCTTGGCGGCCTCACCCAGGTCGTCGACGGTGTCGATGGCGTCCATTCCGGACAAGGTCTGCGCCTCGAACAGATTGGGGGTGATCACGGTGGCCAACGGAAGAATGTCGCGCCGCAGGGCGTTGTCGGTGTCGAGTGCGGCGCCCGGCTCCTGGCCCTTGCAGATCAGCACCGGATCGACCACCACATGCCGCCACGGCTGCAGACGCAACGACGTCGCTACCGTGTCCACGGTGACGGGGGTGCCGAGCATGCCGATCTTCACGACATCGAGATCATGTGCGGCAGTGGCTACTTCGATCTGATCGGCAATGACCGTGCTGTCGATGGGTACGAATCGGTGACCCCAGCCCGCCTTCGGATCGAACGAGACGATGCACGTGATCGTGCCGACTCCGTAGACCCCGAGCCGCTCGAAGGTCTTGAGATCTGCTTGCAGACCGGCTCCGCCGGTGGCTTCCGAACCAGCGATGACGTACGCGATTGTCGACATGACCTCAGTATGACAATCGCCGATCCGCACCGACGCGAGTGGTCGCCACCGGATTGGGTCCGGCAGTTTCGGGGCATACGTCGATTTCGTTCGTGCCACCGAGCACGCAACGACACCGCGCAGTACATCGACTTCGAGCCCAGGAGTAGCGGCGCACGATCGGCGATCGTGCAATCACGCACCACGACGAGAGTTCGGAGGCCGAATCGTGCCCACCAGCAGAAGTACGACAGCCAGTTGCGAGGACGTCTGGAGCGTCCTGGCGAACGGATGGAGCTATGCGACCTGGGTCGTCGGCGCATCCCGCATCCGCGCGGTCGATGGACACTGGCCCGCTGTCGGTAGCTCGATCCATCACTCGGTCGGTGCGTGGCCGGCGGTGCTCAGTGATGTCACGCGTTCGGTGGGACTTCACGCCGGTCGCGAACTGGTGCTGGAGGCACGAGCATTGCCGTTCGGAAAGGCGTCGATCACGGTGCGACTGCATCCTGTCGCCACAGGGTGCCGTATCGAGATCATCGAGCATGCGATCACCGCGCCCTTCGATCTGGTGCCGGATCGGGTACAGCACCTGCTGGCGCATCCTCGCAACGCCGAGGCGCTACGCAGGCTCGCGCTCCTGGCCGAGCGGTCCACTGCACCGTGAGCAAGACACCACTGCGGCAATCGGTTTCGGGAAACGTGCTGTTCGTGTTCGTACGCGTTGCCGGAAGCCCCGCTCTCGGCGTGAGAGTCGCGCCGCACTTCGTCGGTAACCTGCTGACCAGCAAGACCGCTACCGACCAGAGGAGTGCAGTCTCATGACCACCACCGAGGTCGACGCGATCGTGATCGGCAGTGGCCACAACGGCTTGGTCGCGGCGGCAGCGATGGCAGACGCCGGCTGGGACGTCGTGGTCCTCGAGGCCGCCGAACACCCAGGCGGCGCTGTGCGCAGCGCCGAACTCGTTCCCGGTTTCACCAGCGACCTCTTCAGCGCCTTCTATCCGCTGGCTCTCGCCTCGCCTGCCATGAAGGCACTCGAGTTGGAAAGCCACGGGCTGCAGTGGTCGCACTCCCCCGCGGTGTACGGCCACGCGCGGTCACCGCAGGACACCGACGCTCCGGTCGTCCACCACGACGTCGAGACCACCGCCGCGCGGCTGTCGGAACACGACGCGCGAGACGGCCGAACCTGGCTGCGGCTCTTCGAGCAATGGGAACGCATTCGCGAGCCCTTCATGAATTCGCTGTTCGGACCGTTTCCACCGGCCGTCCCCGCGGCTCGACTCGTCCGCACCCTGGGAGTGCCGGAGACACTGCGCTTCGCACGATTCGCTGCCCTCCCCGCTCGGGTGATGGCTCACGAGCTCTTCCACAGCGAGGCTGCTCGCTGCCTCCTGCTGGGCAACGCCATGCACGGCGACGTTCCGACCGATGCCCCGGTGAGCGGCATGATGGGTTGGCTGCTCACCATGCTGGCCCAGGACGTCGGGTTTCCTACCCCCGTGGGCGGATCGTCCGCGCTGACAAGCGCGTTGATACGCCGTGGGGCCGCGTCGGGTGCGGTGCTCGAATGCGGTCAGGCTGTCGAGCACATCGAGGTGCGCGGCGGCCGCGCTCGTGCTGTGCACACTGCGGCCGGAAGCACGTTTCGGGCGCGCCGGGCCATCGTGGCCGACGTGTCCGCACCGGCTCTGTACGGTTCGCTGCTTCCGTTCGACGCCGTTCCGCGTCGCGTCCACGACGACCTGCGCACCTTCGAGTGGGACACCCCGGTGGTGAAGGTGAATTATGCACTCGATCGTCGAATCCCTTGGAACTCACCTTCTTTGGCCGATGCCGGCACGGTTCATCTGGGGGCCGACGACAACGGTCTCGTGCATTGGGCAGCCGACCTCACCACCGGGGTTCTCCCGCAGAGCCCCTTCATGCTGTTCGGCCAGATGACCACTGCGGATCGGAGCAGATCGCCGGAGGGCACCGAAAGCGCCTGGGCCTACACGCATCTGCCGAGAGGCGTCGTCGACGACGCGGCCGCCGACACAGTGGCGGATCGAGTGGACCGAGTCCTCGACGCTCACGCCCCGGGATTCCTGGACTCGGTCGTCGGCCGGGTCGTACAGCGACCGAGCGATCTGCACGGTGCCGACGCCAATCTGCACGGTGGTGCGGTGAACGGCGGAACCGCGCAGCTGCAGCAGCAGTTGATCTTTCGTCCGACGCCGGGGCTGGGGCGATCGGAAACGCCGGTGGAGGGCCTGTTCCTGGGTTCGGCATCAGCGCACCCGGGTGGCGGAGTGCACGGGGCAGCCGGCCTCAATGCTGCCCGGGCAGCTCTCGGCCAGCGAGGTGTACGTGGCTGGGTGAAGAAGAAGATCACCGGTTCGCTCATCGACGTGTTGACCCGGTAGCGCCGTTATCGGACCGAGATCCTTCGTTACCGATTCGAGACCTCCGACGGAGTCTTCCGAAATCGGACACTGGCATCGTTGAAAGCACAACAACTCAGCGTCTCGCAACCGGGGGCACCCGCCGGGAACGATCGCTTCGGGGAAGAGGTAAGCATGTTGACCAGCACCGCAACCATGGAACGCTCCATTCGCGATGACGAGGGCGTGTTCCGACTCGAGACGGTCATGGGCTCGAACCGCCACAACACTCTGCGAGCCTTCGGCGAACTGGACATGTCCACTCGCGCCGAATTCGTCCACAGTCTCGACCGGTTGGCCTCCGCGTCCGATCGGGTCTCGGTCGATCTGTCGGAGGTGTCGTTCATGTACTCCGGCGTCGCCAACGCGATCATCGACGCCACCTACGTACATCCGGGCAAGATCGCCGTGCTCGCACCCGCACGGTCGGTGCGCATGGTCCTGGAGGTACTGGGTGCAGGCGGCCTGTTCGCCGACACGTTTCGGTCGTGAATCGGACTCGCTAACAGGTAACGTCGAAAACATGCCAGACGAGCCGACCGGAGCACCCTTCGAGATCGCGGCGGCGGCACACGACGCGACTACCGTGCTCACCGTTCGAGGCGAACTCGACCTCGACACCATCCCGGAACTGTCGGCCGTCGCGTTCCCCGCTGCCGACACCGCACGAGGTGGACTCGTGGTGGACCTGACGAACGTCAGCTTCCTCTCGTCCAGTGCGATCACAGTGCTGGTTCGAGTGTGCGATCGACTACCCGACGCCTCGCGCATGGCACTGGTGGCGGTCGACGGTGTCGTGGTTCGGCCGGTGCAGCTCAGTGGCATCGATCGGGTGATGGCGACCTTCACGACCGTGCCCGACGCGGTGGACCATGTTCGGTCGGCATCTCTCGACGAGGAGGTCGACCGATGACTCGCCGATACCGACTCGGACACCTTTCATGACCGAGAGCAGCCCCACGGCGCTCCCCCATCGCTGGAGCCACACCGCGCCCGCCGAGCCCGCCGTGGCAACCGTCATCAGGCACCGGTTGCACCATTGGACCGTCGAACTCGGCGTGAGGAACGATCTGGTGGACGACATCGTCCTCGGGGTCTACGAGGCACTCGCGAACGTGGTCGAACACGCCTATCACTCGGTGCCCGAGCCCGGAACGATGACCATCACCGCCGCCTACGAACACCGGACGCTGACGGTGACGATCTCCGATACCGGAACGTGGCGTCCACCGACGCCTGCGACCAATCGCAGCCACGGTCTGCAACTGGCAGCCGCGGTGGCCGACGAACTCCTCGTCGACCATCGACCCGGTTACGGCACCGTGGTGACTGCGGTGTGGACCGATCCGGTCACGACCGACCGCGCGAGATCCGCCACCCGCTCGTCATGACCGAAGGGAGTCCCCATGTCTGCCCCGGCTGCTGATCTACTCGACACGGCACCCTGTGGCGTCTTCTCGGTCGACGTCGCCACCTTGCGAATCCTCTACGCGAACACGGCCGCTGCGCGGATCACCTCGCGCAGCCGCGAGGCGCTCGTCGGAACGACCGTCACCGAGCTGTTCACGGTCGAGTTCGAGCCGATGCTGACGGCTCTGCTGGATGTCGCGTCGACATCGGGATCGGACTCACCGATCGGAGCGACCGCAGACTTGACCGTTGCGACCGATCGACGTGCCGCGATTGCCGTATCGATTCTGGCCAACAGCCTGCGTACGCCCGCGGGGGCCCTGACGGTGACGATGACGCTGCACAACGAGACCGAACGCAACGTGCGCGAAAGGGACCTGGTCGACGCCCGCGACACCGCGGAGGCCGCCCAGGACAACGCAGAGGCCGCGCTGGACAGATCGCAGGACGCACTGAGCGCGTCGGAGGAAGCACGCAAGCTCGCCGAGGCGGAGAGAACGCAGGTGCAGATCCTGGCCTCGACGTTGCAACGCACTCTGCTGCCGCCGATCCTGTCGGCTCCGACGGGCATGAACGTGGCAGCCCACTATCACCCCGCATCCCTCGACGAGGTCGGCGGCGACTTCTACGACGTGTTTCCTCTCGACAAAGGAACGTGGGGATTCTTCCTCGGCGACGTCAGTGGCAAGGGGGCCGGAGCCGCCGCCGTGACTTCACTGACTCGGTACACCCTGCGGGCCGCCGCCGTCTTCGACCGCAACCCGATATCGGTGCTCGAGAACCTCAATACCGTTCTGCACCATGAGTTCCACGGCGACGACCCACGTTTCTGCACGGTGGTTTTCGGCACCATCACCCCGGGACCGGACGGCGCGGTGGTGAATCTCGCCAGCGGCGGGCATCCGCCGGCCCTGCGCATCACACACGACGCCGTCGTCGACTTCGTCGACACCACCGGTGGCCAGTTGGTCGGAGCATTGGCCGAGCCGCACTTCGCGTCGGCATCGGTGACCCTGCAACCAGGCGACGTCATGGTGTTCTACACCGACGGATTGACCGAAGCGATCGTCGGACCAGGACGGACGCGCTTCGACGACCACGGTGGCCTCGAATCCTTCGCTGCCGGAGAGGGTTCGACGACCGCACCGAAGATCGTCGACGACCTGACTTCCCTCTTGGCGTCCTTCGGGGACGGCCTGCAGGACGACGTCGCTCTGCTCGCCTTCGAGGTACCCCGCGACGACGCCGACTCGTAGCTGTCGAGGCCGAGCCCGCGGGTTCGCTCAACGAGCGCGAATTCCCGAGAGGAACACCCGCAGAACGTAGTCGGACACTTGTTCCGGGCCTTCCTCGGACCGGGAGACGGATCTGATGACCACGTTGTTGGCGAGTATCGTCGCCAGTTCACTCGCCGACGCCTCCGTACCGAAGTCGCCTCGCCGCTGGCCACGTTCGAGGATCGGGGTGAGCGCCGAGGGCAGCGGTAGTTGCTCCCGAATGGTGGTGACGGTGCTCGGCTGGTGAAACTGCTCGAAGCTCAGGGCCAGCAGCATTCCCGAGCTCATCGAGCGGTTGCGCGCGACGAACTCCGCAAGCCGATTGACCGAACGCTCCAGTGCAGCAATCGGTTCCACTTCCAGTCGGGCGTCGGCGCGCCCCAGCCGAAGGACGCGCTCGAACTCCGGCGTCAGTGCAGCGACGATGATGTCGACCTTGCTCGGGAAGAGGCGCTTGAGATCGGCAACGGTGAGCGAGGACGCTGTTGCGATGTCGGCGAGGGTGACCGAGAAGTATCCGTGCGCCGCGAACAACGTCTCGGTCGCCGCGATGACGTCGGATTCGATGTCGGCCCTCGAATGATCGAGAGCCTCGACAGCTGCAGGCGCGTCCGCCGGTCGTGCGGTGCGTTCACGACGATCAGAGTGAACCGGGTCCACAGCCCAGTCCAGCAGCGATTCGACGGCAGCGGACGCTCGAGACGTGGGCACCGTTCCCGGGCTGAGGGTTTCGCGGAAAGCGAGCCCGTCGAGCAGAGCGACGAGGACCGTGGACAGTGCGGTCACCGTCAGCGGCGTTCTCACCGAACCCCCGAGCTCACGCAGCTCGAGTCGGAGAGCGTCCTCGACGGCGTCGTCCATGGCGCCGAATTCGGGTGCCAGCGACGATCGTGCTCCGGCGTGGTCGGAGGCGATCATGGCGCCGATCATTCTCCTGCGCAGCAGGCCGGAGGTCAGTTGCTCGAAATAGGACGCGAGATCCGACGAGAGATGCCCTGCGTCGTCGGGCTTCGCGTACTGCAGGGTCACGTGCGCGAGCAGGTCCTCGACGAACGCTTCCTTGCCACCACGCTCCCCTGCACGGGAGGACCCGGGGTACGCATTGTGAAAAGTCTGATGCGACAGCCCGGCTTCTTCCACGACCGAGGCAATCGACAAAGACCTGGCCAGCACCGACATGTCGAGATCGGTCAGCAACCGTGAGCCCGCCCGGAGCAGTTGTTCGCGGGGTGTGGATTTCGGGCTCAACGACGACCGCCTACGGTGTTCGATCCAGTGGATTACGAACTATAGCAATGGTTCCGTCGGCCCCTGATTTTACAAGTGTGTAAAGCCAATTCGACAACTATCTCCAATGCAGTGCTCGGCCTCGAACCCTTTGGTGTTGTTTCATGTTTTCCGGCGTGGTCGGATGTTCGAAACACCCAAGTCGGACAGCGGGGTCGGATGCAATGCGAGTGACGAGTACAGGTCTGTCGACCACGACGATTCAGGCTCCGCCCGGTACCTCGATCCACCAGGCGCAGCGATTCGCGCCGCGCCGCAGTGCATCGACGGTGCGGGCCAGGACCGCCGCGAATTCCGGCACCGAGAAGCCCACCTCACCGCAGGACGCGTCGACGCTTGCCGATCCGGGACTCACCGCACGCGAAATCGCAGTCCTCGGTGCGTGGTTGCGCTGCGACTCCAAACAAGAAGTCTGTGCGGTTCTGCACATCGCGCTCGGCACGGTGAATACCCACCTGTCTCGAATTCGCGCGAAGTATGCCACGGTCGGTCGAGCGGCACCCACCAAAGCCTCGCTCGTGGCCCGGGCGCTGCAGGACGGCTTGGTCACCCTCGACGATCTCTGACCGACCTGCGCTGAGACGGCCCCGGATCACACCCGCCCTCGGTCGGCCCACGGGTCGCTGCGTCGCCACAGGGTCGGTAGTTCGAGGGCGATGCCGTCTCTTCGCGCGCAGGCGTCCAGCACATCGATCGAGGCAGACATGTCGTCGAAGGCGTACGCGAGCGCCTGCAGTGGTTCGTCCAGGGACCGAAAGAAGTTGTCCCAGTGCGTCAGGACCACGCGTCGGGCACCGACCGCCACGACCGTCTCCTGCCAGTACTGCTCGACGAACGCGTGCGGTCGGCGGCCGAGTTGTCCTATCGAGAGGTAGACCACGTCGGCACGGCGACCGTCGAGCATGCCGGACCGGAAACCGGCGCTGCTGTGGACGAGTGCGGTCCGGCCACTCGGAACGTGTTCGACGTGCATCGACCATGCCTCACCGCACCGGTACTCGCGCACCCGAGCCGGTTGGGTCAGTGGCCGGTCTATCGTTCCGTGCGCTCGATCCGGATACGAGTGGACCGATTCGACGAACGTGACGGCAAAGTTGCCGAGCGCCGTTGTCCCACCGTTCTCGACCACGACGATGCGGTCGTCCGGGAGGTCCGAACCCCGCCCGATGAAACCGGTCGAGGAACCGCCGACCAGAACGGCACCGGTGCGCAGCGCTACCGCCGCCGAGTCGAGTGCGTGATCGTAGTGCGAGTGAGCGCACAGCACAGCGTCGAGCGTGGTGATCCCTGCTCTGCGCAGGGCCGCATCGATGCGCTGCATGTCCGACCGCAGCGGTAGGGCAAGGGTTTTCGGAAGCGACGGTCGCGAGAAGAAGCCGTCGGTGAGGATCGCCGATTCGCCGTCGTCGAAGAGCACCGTGCTGACGCCGAGGAACGACACCGTCACCGGCGACCGCGGACCCGCCGACGCCGTGGTGGCGATCTCCGTCGGACCGGGCAGCGCGGGACGACCGATTCTCCTGGCCACTGTCACGCCTGCGCAGCGAGCGCGCGTCCGGCCTGCCGGCCACCGAAGATGCACCCACCCAGGAACGTTCCCTCCAACGAGCGGTACCCGTGCACACCGCCGCCGCCGAAACCGGCGATCTCACCTGCCGCCCACAGGCCGTCGATCGCGTGTCCGTCGCCGTCGAGGACACGACCCTGCAGGTCGGTTTGAATGCCGCCCAACGTTTTCCGGGTGATGATGTTCAGACGCACGGCGATCAACGGACCCGACTTGGGATCGAGGATCTTGTGCAGTGAGGCCGTACGGGCGATGCGCTCTCCGCGCGAACGACGCGAGTTGTGTATTGCGGAGATCTGCAGGTCCTTGGTGAACGGATTGTCGACCTCACGGTCGCGGGCCTCGATCTGCCGCTTCAGATCGGCGAGGTCGATCAGATCCTCGCCGGAGACCCTGTTCATTCCCTGGACGAGTTCGGCGAGGGTGTCGGCGACGACGAAATCCTCTCCGTTCTTCTTGAACGCCTCGACCGGTTCGCTCGCACCGGGCAACACTCGGCCGAGAACGAGCTTGAGGTTCTTTCCGGTGATGTCCGGATTCTGCTCCGATCCCGAGAGCGCGAACTCCTTCTCGATTATCTTCTGCGTCAGAACGAACCAGGAGTACTCGAATCCACTGTCCTGGATGGCTTTCAACGTTCCAAGGGTATCGAATCCAGGAAAGTTGGGAACAGGGAACCGTCGCCCACGCGCGTCGAACCACATGGACGACGGGCCGGGAATGATTCTGATTCCGTGGTTCTTCCAGATCGGATTCCAATTCTTGATGCCCTCGGTGTAGTGCCACATCCGGTCCTTGTTGACCAGGCGGCCACCGACTTTCTCGGTGATGCCGAGCATGCGGCCGTCGACGTGTTCGGGAACTCCCGAGATGAGGGACTTCGGGGCCGTACCCAACCGTGCCGGCCAGTTCTCGCGCACCAGGTCATGGTTGGCTCCGATGCCGCCCGCCGTGACGAGCACGGCTCCGGCACGCAGCTCGAACTCGCTCACCTCCACGCGGGTACTGCCAGAACCTCGCTCCGCGGAACTGGGTTCGAGAACTGCACCGCGGACTCCCTCGACCGTTCCGGCGCTGACGATGAATTCGTCGACGCGGTGGCGAAAACCGAAGCGCACCAACCCTTTGTCGGCGGCCTCACGCACACGACGCTCGAACGGTGCGACGACTCCTGGCCCGGTTCCCCAGGTCAGGTGGAACCGCGGAACCGAGTTTCCGTGTCCCTCGGCGAGGTAGCCACCACGTTCGGCCCACCCCACGATGGGTACCCAGCGCACACCCTGCGCGTGCAGCCAGGACCGCTTCTCCCCCGCCGCGAAATCGAGGTACGCGCGCGCCCACTGGTGCCCCCAGTAGTCCTCGCCTGCGGGATCGTCGATGCCGCGGTCGAAGGTCGCGGTGCCGAGCCAGTCCTGCCACGCAAGCTCAGCAGAATCCTTGATGCCCATGCGTCGCTGCTCCGGAGTGTCGACCATGAACAGACCGCCCAGTGACCAGAACGCTTGACCGCCCAGGTTCTGCTCGGGCTCCTGGTCGAGGAGCAGCACCCGCTTTCCGGCGTCGGCCAGTTCGGCGGTCGCCACCAGTCCGGCCAAGCCTGCACCCACCACGATCACGTCTGCGTCCATTGCCCCACTCTTCTGCTCGACCGACTGTCTCCCTCGACTGTGCTGTCGTCGGTGCAGGAACTCAAGGAAAGTTGCTCCAATGACGATACGGCTTATCAGTCACTGATAAATGTGAGACGATGCCGCGGTGTACCGAGCCAGGGCCGCGGTGGTAGCCGAGATCGAAGCCGAACTGGTCGCTGTGGTGGCGTCGGCAGTGCAGGGCGTACGGGATGCGATCCCGGTCTATCGCAACCTGCACGGTCCGCAGTTGGCGGACGTCGAGGCGATCGCCTACTGGTCGTTGCGTCGCCTGATGACGTTGTGGGCGGGCGGCGACCCCGCTATCGACGAACGCGATCACAGTCGATTCCGCGCGATCGGCGCCGCTCGCGCAGCCGACGGCCGGCCGTTGGCCGACGTGCTGAGAGCGTACCGAGTCGCGTCGAGCGTGTTCGTTCGGCACGTGGCGACGAAGTACCTCGATGCGCTCGATCCACCGGACATCGCCGATCTCAGCCTGGGCGTGCTCGACGCCATCGACGCAATATCCGAGGAGATCATCGGCGCCTACATCGTTGCGCGCGAACAACTCACATCCAATCGGGCGCAGGCTCACGCCCTCTTGCTCGACGACCTACTTGCAGGCAGACACAATTCGCCAGGAGCAGTGGCCGATCGCGCCCGCGAACTCGACCTCGAACTGCCGAGTCACCCGAATCTGCTGGTGGTGGAGCCGACCAGCGCAGGCAGATCACTGACCGACGACACCGTCGAATCTCTCGTTCTCGCATTGGGACTCGCACCGCCCGATCGCACCGCGCCGTCGACGACGACGCGGAATCATCTGTGCACCCGGCGCGAGCAGCGGGCGATCCTGCTGCTGCCGTCGACGATCGGTCGCGCCCAGGTCGACGTAGCATGTCGAGCGAGCGGTGTGCGTGGATGCCTGGTGGAGCGATCGACCGTAGCCGGTGTCGGCAGCGCGTGGAGACTCGCGTCGGAGGCTCTGGACACTGCACCGGATCACGCGTTCGACGGTCGTGCCGTGCTCGACACCGGTGACGGGCAGTTGCTGGCACTGTTGACCGCGCGGCCCACCGCGGACACGAGCGAGGTGGTGCGTACCGTTCTCGGCTCGCTCACCGAGTCGGCGAATGCGCACATTCTCGAGGGGCTTTCGGCCTTCATCGCCGCCGGCACCGCAACGGCCGCCGCGTCACAGTTGCATGTACACCCGCAGACTCTGCGCTACCGACTGCGCCGAGCCCAGGAACTGACCGGCCGGGATCCGCGATCTGCGTGGCATCGACTCGCGTTGGACACTGCGATTCAACTGCGGCAACTCGGGTGATCCGGTGTTCAGCAATGCCGGGCACATCGAAAACCCGGACACCCATGCATGAATCTTTGCGCGGTCTCGTCCACCTGAATGGGACAGTGATCGAGCGATTCAGTTGATGTTCCACGACTCGACAGCATCGAGTCGCCGGCCGTCGGAATCGTACGTGTAGAAGCCCTCTCCGTCCCCGAGGCCTGTCTTTCCCGCGTCGATACCCTTCTACAGCATATCGGCGAATTCGACTTGATCCTCGACACCGCTCGCGCGCGCGATGTGTGCTGCGACGTTGAAGCCGACCGTGTCGTATATCTGGAACGGACCGGCGGGAGCCCCGGTGGCTATTCGCCACACGTTGTCGATGTCCGCCGGATTGGCAACCCCGCCGACGTAGAGGTTGGCTCCTGCTTGCAACAGCGGAATCAAGAGACTGTTCAACACGTATCCCGGAACTTCCTTTCGGACCGGAACGGGAACGAGACCGATCTCCGAAGCGAAGTTCAAAACTGTATCGAAGTAGACGGGATCTGTTGCAGCAGTTGCCATCACCTCACCTGTATTGTACCGCCACACGAGATTGGCGAAGTGCAATGCAAGAAATTTTTCCGGCCGCCCGGTAGCCTCTGCAAAACTGCTGGGCAGTAGCGACGACGAGTTGGTCACGAAGATAGTTCTCGGCGGGGCCGACGCGGCGATATCCGACCAGACATTTCTCTTCAGCTCGAGATCCTCCGGAACTGCTTCGATCACCAGGTCGGCGTCCGAAATGGCTTCCGCGACGCTGGTGGTGGTCGTGATGGATTCGATGGCCTCGTCGAATCGCGCCTCGTCGAAAGTCTTCAGGTCACGCTTGTAGTATCCGCGCATCCATTCCCAGCGATCCGGCAGTTTGGCCAATAATTCGTCTGAAATATCGTATCCAACAACGGTTTTTCCGTGGTACGCAGCCTGCATCATGATCTGTGAACCGAGCACTCCAGTTCCGAATACGGTCACTTTCTCAACGTCGATCATGGACGACACACTTCCCATTCATCGAGTCACTGGTTTTCCCGCTCTGCACGTTCTACCGCTGACCATGGAACCACCGCCTCGGGGTCCAACAACGGATCGACTCGCTGAACGAGCGGTCGAGTCTCCCCGAGGAGCTGCTGGCCGGCGAAGGAGATCGAGCGCGCTCCCCAAGGCAGCGGCATGGCCAACTGCCCAGGGTGTCACCGATACTGTCGGTTGTATCCGTATCCGGTGGCCCTTCGCCGCCGTCCGTGCAGGATTTTCGACACTATCGAGGAACCGACGCAGTGAGCAGACAGACACCGCACCGACGACGAAAGCCGGACACCGTGGCCTTGTGGTCCGACCGCCTGCTCCCCCGACTGATCGACGTCGTGCTCGACGCGTCCTACGTACACCGCTTGCGGGCCCGCGCCCTCTCCGGGCTCAGCGGCGACGTCGTGGAGATCGGGTTCGGCTCCGGCACCAACGTTCCGGTGTACCCGAGTGCGGTGACGTCCGTCGCCGCCGTCGAGCCGTCTCGCGGCGCGCGGCGTCTGGCAGCCGACCGCATTGCTGCGTCATCGATTCCGGTCCATTTCGTGGGACTCGACGGACAGTCGCTTCCCCTGCCCGACAACAGCTGTGACGCTGCGGTCAGCACGTTCACGCTGTGTACTGTGCCCGACCCCGCTCGTGCACTGCGCGAGATCGGACGCGTGCTTCGTCCTGGCGGCAAGTTGTTCTTCCTCGAGCACGGTCTGTCCCCGGACCCCCGCGTTGCCGCGTGGCAGCGTCGCCTCGACGGCATCGAGCAACGCGTCGCCGGCGGATGCCACCTCGTTCGCAACGTCCCCGAATTGGTGACGGACGCCGGCTTCACGATGGAGAAATTGGACACCGACCGGCTACCCGGGCCACGGCTGCTGCGCCCGTGGGGACATCTGTCCCTCGGGGTTGCCGCTCTACCTGTCCGATGCCGAGGTCGATGAGCGAGCGGCTGCGTGCCACACAGTTGGTGCCGTCGCGGGTGTGTGCGCGGGTGCAATTACCGCTCCATCGGATCGTCGGCTGACGCATACTCGATCGATGGCTGTAGATCCCCGCGGAAAAGACCTGAAGCGCTATCTGGAAGAAGACCCCGGTGGGCCTGTGGTGATGCTCAACCTGCTGCGGTTCGCCGACGGTGGCCGCGATTCGTACGCAGAATATGCGAAAGCACTGGACGAGACGTTCCTTCCGCGCTACGGCGCGACGGTGCTGTATGCGGGCGACGGCTCGACGGCATTGGTAGCCGACGACGGTCAGGCCTGGGATGCGGTCCTGCTGGTGCAGTACCCCTCGCGCAAGGCATTCAGCGAAATGGTGGCCGATCCCGACTATCAGGCAGTGACGGCACTGCGGACCAGCGCGTTGAAGGAGGCGGTTCTACAGGCCACCGTTCCGTGGTCGTGAATCCGGGGCTCGCTGACCGAATTGCTCGGTCACTCAGCAGGGGTTCGCATACTCAATCTGTCGTGAGCAACCGACTACGGAACAGATCGAGTACCTGATCCAGCGCCTCCCGTGTCGGCTCCCCCGGCTCGTCGATCAGCCCTTCGGTGACGACCGAATGCGGTGGTCCAAATGCTTCCGGGTTGAAAGAGGAGTCGGGCAGTTCCACCGAGACGAATGCGTCGCCGAGCTGCTCGCGCAGCCATTGGAATCGTGCGGGCGGGCACATCTTGTCGCCTTCGAAACGCATTCCCAGGACCGTGAGCTCCCCTGCTGCACAACGACTTTTCACCTTGTCCAGGTCGCCCGGGGTGATGTCGATGGATCTACCGCGAGACTTCGATGCCGCGAACGGAAGTGAGGGCTGCGAGAGCACCGGTGCGATCAGTCGATCGTCCGCCGCCATGGCGAGAGCGAATCCTCCGGTGAAGCACATTCCGATGGCACCGACGCCTGGTCCGCCGCAGCGCTCGTGCTCCTGCTCTGCCAGAGCGCGCAACCACACCACGATGCGCGACGATTTACCGGTGGCGAGGATGGTGAATTCTCGACTGATGCACGCCGGCACCATGGCACGCGACATGGTGGCAACGGTGCCGAGCGCTCCCAGTGGCGCGGCCAGCGGATCCTTGCCGTCGACTCCGAACAGGTGCGGAACGACGGCCGTACAACCGATTCCGGCGACA
This sequence comes from Rhodococcus sp. NPDC006774, assembly GCF_040636045.1. Lineage (NCBI taxonomy): Bacteria > Bacillati > Actinomycetota > Actinomycetes > Mycobacteriales > Nocardiaceae > Rhodococcus > Rhodococcus sp. NPDC006774. Next base: position 20,587 of record NZ_JBEYIW010000004.1, read on the forward strand.
GTTCTCGCGAAGTCCGCGACCCTGGGAGTGATGCCCGGCATTTCCGACATCACGATCACAGCCGGCCCGGTTCCGATGCGATACACGGGCGCCGTCCGCCCGTCCGCGGTGAAGTCGGTTCGCTCGAAGTCGGCCAGCGTGTCATCGGTCATGGGAGTGCGTCCTTCTGCCAGAGGTCCACCGCGCCGAGCCGACGCATGCCGTCAAAGCTAGATCATCGGATGGACCACGGCGAGAACACCGCGGTACCGCCCCTCACCGCGCACCAGAGGGTACAGCGGCCCGACCGAGACGCCGATGATGCGGATGATCACGAAGCGGCCGAGTCCGCGATGATCGCCACGCCCAGCACGACGAACAGCGTTGCGCCTGCCGCCACTCCGGCCAGACTCGCAGCCGGCGCACCTGCCCGACGACCGATCACACTTGCCGCGACGTCGAGGACATCGATCGCGATCCCGGCCTCCACCGCTGCTTTGCGAACGTCTGCGGATGGGTGGTGCAGCGCCATTCCCAGCGCGAGATCGCGGACTCCGAACAGGCGCGTCGCCACCCCCGCACTTCCGACTTGATGCATGGGTCCGAGGCCGAAGGCACGCCACGAATGTGCGGGACTCGCCCACGAGATCAGTCCGGCGGTCGATCGCAGAACCGACAGTGCGAGCAAGGGAGTCGAACGTGTACGCATGACGTCTCCTTCGAGTTGTAGTGGTCACTACAACAAAGGTACCTGTAGTGACCACTACGATCAAGGTGTGGTCAAGAAACACTCACGCGAAGAGATGCTGTCCGTGGCACTGGAGGCCGCCCTGGAAGACGGCCTGAGCCGCTTGACCTTCGGCAGACTCGCATCGCGTTTGAAGATCAGTGATCGCATGGTCGTCTACTACTTCCCGACGAAGGACGAGCTCGTCACGTCCGTTCTGTCGGTAGTCGGAGATCGACTGCAACACGTGCTGGCCGCGGCGTTCTCGGTGCCGACGACCGACCACCGCTCACTCGTCGCGACGGCGTGGCCTGTGGTGGCCCAGCCTGAGTGCGATCCGCTGTTCGGGCTCTACTTCGAGGCCATCGGACAAGCAACAGCAGGAATCGAGCCCTACAAATCCGTGGCCTCGCACTTGGTGGAGGGCTGGATCGAATGGCTCGGCGGCTTCGTCGTCGGGGACCAGGACTACCGACGCAGAGAGGCTGCCGCTGCCGTGGCTGTGCTCGACGGCCTTCTGCTCATGCGTCTGCTGGGAGGCAGTGACCTCGCCGACACGGCATCGACGTCACTGCTCGATCACCGATAGATCCACTGGGGCAGAGCGGGTTCAGGACGTCACCGGTTCTTCGATCGGCGTCTGGAACGACCACAGGTGCCCCTCCGGATCACGAACGCCGTACTCCCTGACGCCGTAGGGCATGTCGGCGGGCGCGTAGTCGATCGCTGCCCCGGTTGCGGCCACTCGAGCGTGATGGGCGTCGACGTCGTCGATCAGGACCGCGAGCGAGGCGGTGACCATGCCGTTGGTCAGGGGAGAAACCATTCGATGTTCAGGAGCTTCGCGGTGCAACCAGACAACACCGTCACCGGCGTGAACCTCTCCGTGGACTGCTCGGTCACCGTCGTATTCGATCGGTCCCGGAGCCAGCCCCAGCACGTCGACGAGGTAGGAGTGGGCCGCTGCGATGTCGCGGTAGACCAACAACGTGGTCCGACCGGTCACCGCAGGCTCTTCGGTCGACAGGCACGAGAGTAGATCCAACAGCGCGTCGTCGCCGAGAAGAGCACCGTGCAGTAGTCGGTCCTCGACCGCACGAACCCGTTCGCGAACCCGAGCAAGGTCCGCCATCCGACGGTCCAGGTCTGCCAGATGTTGCCGAGTCAGGTGCTGGAAATCCGCCACGTCCGGATCGACATCGGCGAGCGGAGTTCCCAATTCTCGGAGCAGTCGAATACGGTACAGCCGATCAATATCTCCTCCGTCGTACCGACGCCTACCCCCTCCGTCTCGGTCCGGAGCGAGCAAACCCAGTTCCTCGTAGTACCGCAACGTGCGTTCGGTGACGCCGGTTCGACGCGCGACGTCACCGATTCCCCAGGTGATCGAACCTTTGCTGTTCATGAACCAGACGGTAGAACCTCACGTCGCGTCAGGAGCAAGATCTGCCGTGGTCGGATCACACGTCCTCGAGTCGAATTCCCTTCGTTTCCTTCATGAAGAAGCACGCGACACCGGTCAAGGCGGCCAGGAACATGATGTACACGCCGAACACCCAGCCCAGATCGAGGCCGAGGAAGAGTTGGTTGAGATAGGGCGCAGTTCCGCCGAACACCGCTACCGAGAACGAGTAGGCGAATCCGATCGCCTGCGTGCGGAGTCGGGTGGGAAAGCTCTCCGACAGTGTCGACGAGAGAATCGAAGCCGGGACTGCGATGACGAGCAGTGCGACCGTGGACGGGAGCAGCAACGTCCACCACTGCGTCGAGATCATCATCGTCAGCGGGATCTGCAGAACGAACATCGATACGGCGAAGGTGGCAAGCATCGGCCGGCGACCGATCGAATCCGAGAGACGACCGAAGAACGGCAAGGACACCAACGCAATCAACTGAGCGATGACGAGCATCCAGTACGCGGTGTCCGGATTCATTCCACGCTGCGTGATGGCGAAGGTCGACACGTACGAAGTCCAGGTGTAATGCGCCGCTGTGATTCCCGACGTCATCCCGATCATCAACACGATTGCCTTGACGACCGTCTTTCGTGCGATCGGTGCCTGCTTCACCTTGTTCTGCTCCGAATCGAAGACGTCGCTCTCGTCCATGTTCTTTCGCAGGTACAACGCGAACAGTGCCAGAAGTGCGCCGAGCAAGAACGGGATACGCCAACCCCATTGGCCGACAGCCGATTCGGACAGTGTCGAGGTGATGACGCCACCTACCGTGTATGCCAGCGCCGAGCCACCGAAGATTGCGACGAATGCAACGCTTCCCCACATCCCGCGTCGGTTCGGTGGCGCGATCTCGCCGACGTACGAGTAGGCCGTCGCCGACTCGCCGCCGTGCGCGAAACCCTGCATGACGCGTGCGAGCAACAGCAGTACCGATGCCCAGGCCCCGATGGCCCCGTAGGTGGGCATGATGCCGATCAGCAGGCTTCCGGCCGCCATCATCAGCATGGTGGTGACGAGAACGAACTTGCGCCCCTTCTTGTCTGCGATCCGGCCGAACACGATGCCGCCGAGCGGGCGCATCAGGAATCCGACGGCGAACACCGCCAACGTGGACAGTAGGGCCGAGACCGGATCGGTCTGGCTGAACATCGCCGCGGCGATGAACGGTGCGAAGACCGCGTAGGCGCTCCACTCGTACCACTCGAGTACGTTGCCGATCGTGCTGGCGAACAACGACCTCTTCCGCGAGGAGATGTCCGGTGTCGAGCGGGTGTCGCGGGGTGATCCGACGGTCATGAGGTTCCACTTTCGCTCGAGTGAGTCTGTGCTGAAACAGGTTTGAGTGCTGCGCGGCGAATCTTGCCGGTCTGCGTCTTGGGCAGCTCGTCGATGATGTGTATGTCTTTCGGACGTTTGTAGGCAGCGAGCCGATCGCGCGCGAAGGCCATCAGCTCGTCCGTGGTCACGGCCGAGCCACTGCGGACCGACACGTACGCGACGACCGATTCCCCCTGATAGGCGTCGGGACGACCGACCACGGCTGCCTCGAACACCATCGGGTGCTCGTAGAGGGCGTCCTCGACCTCCCGGGGCCAGACCTTGTATCCGGAGACGTTGATCTGGTCCTTCAGCCGGTCGACGAGATAGACCCACCCCTGTTCGTCGATGATCGCCACGTCTCCGGTGTGCAGGCGACCTTCGGGCATCGTCGACGCCGACGCCTCCGGGTTCTGCCAGTAGCCCGAGACCACCTGCGGCCCGGACACTTCCAGCTCGCCGGCGACTCCCGGCTCGGTGGGTAGCCCGGTGGGGTCGAGGGTGCGCAGCTGCACGCGAGGAAGCGCAAGTCCGACGGACAACGAGCCACTCGACGCGTCCACCGGTGCCCGGAGTCCGGGCGGCACCGCGATCACGCCTGCGGTGGTCTCGGTCATTCCGTATGCATTGTGGATGTAGCACCCGAACTTCGCCTCGAACGCGGAGACGGTGGCCGGAGGAATGGGCGCACCGCCCGAGTAGAGCGCCTTGACCGAGGCGAAATGTCTGCGGTCCACGCCCGGGCTCTCGGAGATCGCGTTGAACACGGTGATGGACCCGATGGTGTAGGTGACCCGATGCTCGACGAACGCGTCCAACGTGACGCCTGCGTGGAAGCGGTGAGCGAACACGAGCAAGCAGTCGCGCACCAGAGCCACCGCAGCGTCGAGCATGGCCCCGGTGATGTGGAACAGCGGGGCGACGGCGAACACGACGTCGCCGTCCTCCATTCCCACACGCTCACCGAAGTCCGTGGCTGTCGCCAACGCGTTGGCGTGCGAGATCCGAGCACCCTTGGGCGGCCCCGTGGTTCCGGAGGTGTAGGCCAACAGCGCAAGATCGTCCGGCTGCGGTGCGAATTCGTCCATCACGCGACCTCGGTAGGCCTCGACGAGGCCGAGCAGGTCGTTCTCGGGCGTCGGCATGATGCGCGTCGTCGCGTCGAACACACGCGGATCGTTACGAGTCTGTAGATCCAGTCCGCTGGTGCTCACGAAGAACCGAATCGTGCTGCCCTGCAACAAGGTTTCGAGCGCGACGAGATCCGACTCGTCGCACACGAGGGCGACGGGCTCCGCGTCGTCGAGCAGGTGGCGCAGTTCTCTGTTGCGGTACATCGGATTCAGGATCAGAGCCACGGCGCCGATCTTCCACAGCGCCAAGAACGTCAGGGCGTAGTGGGGAACGTTCTGCAGATAGATGCCGACGCGGTCGCCGCGGGTGACTCCGCGGTCCACGAACGCGGCGGCGAGAGCGTCGGAGGCCTCGTCGACCTCGCGGGCGGTGAGGACGCCATCGAAGTACGCCAGCGCGGGCCGATCGGGCGACCGGAGCACGCGGGCACGCCAGGCATCGAGGATGGTGAGGGGCATCGAGGACTCTTTCGATCGAACGTTGGCCTGGCCGAGATGGACCGACCGAGCACTCGCTCGGTCGACACTCCGTAGTGTTACGGATCACAGAACAAGTGTCAACCGGGTGCTTCCGGGACCACACCCGCCGCCCGGCCATCTACGGTGGGCGCATGACCGCGACCTCCACCTGGCGAACGTACGAGGGCTCGAACCTCTCCCCTGCCTTGTCGTCGGCGTTGAACACGTTCGTGGAACAGGGCTACCACGGCACATCGGTGCGGCAGATCGCGGCGGGAGCCGGACTGTCGGTTCCCGGTCTGTACCACCACTTTCCGTCGAAGCAGGCTCTACTGGTCGGCATCATGGACGCGTCGATGGACGAGCTGTTGGAACGAACTCGATCGGCAGAGGCCGGTGCCGGCTCGTCGCCGAGTGACCGTTTCGACGCAGTGGTCGAATCCCTGCTGCTGTTCCACATCCACAGGCGCGACGCCGCCTTCGTGTGCTCGACGGAAATCCGCAGCCTCGATCCGGCGAATCGCGACGCCTACATTTCCAAACGCGACGAGGAACAGCGGCTGCTCGACGCGATCGTCGCCGCCGGTGTCGATGCAGGCCTGTTCGACACTCCGCACCCGAGGGATGCCAGTCGAGCCGTCACGACGATGTGCGTCGGCGTCGCCACCTGGTACCGCCCCGACGGGCCACTGCCTCCGAGCGAGCTGGTGGCGGTCTATCTCGACATTGCTCGTCGTACGGTCGGAGCAGCGACCGGCGAGTAGGAGTAGCTGCCCCGGACTCCTTGACCCGACCGAGCGATTGTGTCAACCTTCCAGAGACCGAGCGAGTGCTCGGTCGGTACCGGAATGGGAGCGCATCGTGGCCATCGATCTGACGTACGACCCCGACATCGAGAAGCTGATCGATCGGACGCGCACGTTCACCCGCCATCACGTGCTTCCCATCGAAGACCGATTCCTGGGCAACATCGCCGACGCCGGTGGCGACGAGCTGCGCATCGAGATGCAAGCGGCCGCGAGGGACGCGGGCGTGTTCGCGCCGCACGCGCCGGTCGAATACGGCGGTCACGGACTGTCGATGAGCGACCGCGCGCCGGTGTTCGAGGAAGCAGGCTACTCGCTGTTCGGCCCGATCGCCCTCAACCTCGGTGCCCCCGACGAGGGGAACGTCCACATGCTCGCTCACATCGCGTCGGCAGCGCAGAAGGAGCAATTTCTCGCTCCGCTCGCGCGCGGCGACATGCGGTCTGCTTTCGCGATGACCGAACCCGCGCCGGGTGCCGGTTCCGATCCCGCGGCACTCACCACCGCCGCCGAGCGGGTCGAGGGCGGCTGGAAGATCAACGGACACAAGTGGTTCATCACCGGCGCCGACGGTGCAGGCTTCTTCATCATCATGGCCCGCACCTCCGGCGCGCCCGGTGATCGCGGCGGGGCAACGATGTTCCTCGCCCCCGCCGACACCGCGGGCATCAGGGTCGGCCGGCACATCGGCACTCTGGACAAAGCGATGATCGGCGGTCACTGCGAGGTGTTCTTCGAGAACGTGTTCGTGCCCGACGAGAACGTGCTCGGGGCCGTCGACGAGGGATTCGCCTACGCCCAGGTGCGTCTGGGGCCCGCCCGCATGACGCACGTGATGCGCTGGCTCGGGGCCTCCCGCCGTGCGCACGATATCGCCGTCGCGCAGGTGGCCAGGCGTGAAGGGTTCGGCGGAAAGCTCGGCGATCTCGGCATGGTGCAGAAGATGGTCGCGGACAACGAGATCGACATCGCCGCCACCCGCGCGCTCCTGATGGTGGCGTGCTTCGAGCTCGATCGAGGTGGGCACGCGGGCAACGAGACGTCGATCGCGAAGACGTTCGCGGCCGAGGCCATCTTCCGCATCGTCGACCGCAGCATCCAGATGTGTGGTGGCCTCGGGGTGTCCGACGATCTCCCACTGGCCAGGCTCTCACGCGAAGTGCGCCCGTTCCGCGTCTACGACGGCCCGTCCGAGGTTCACCGGTGGGCCATCGCCAAACGGACGATCGGTGCAGCCAAGCGCGCAGCGCGGGAGGCACAGTCGTGAGCGAACTGCCGGGCATGAATCGCGAGGCGCTGGAACGGTTCCTGCGAGGCAACGGCATCGAGGTCGACGGAGAACTGTCGGTCGAGATGATCAGCGGTGGCCGATCCAATCTCACCTACAAGGCGTACGACGACTCCTCGACCTGGGTCGTTCGCCGCCCTCCCACCAGTGGGCTCACGCCCTCGGCGCACGACATGGCCCGCGAGTGGGCCGTCACGGAAGCCCTTGCATCCACCGATGTTCCGGTTGCCACGACCGTCGCGTTCGATCGGGACGGTTCTGCGCTGGGTGCGCCCATGACCGTGGTGGAGTTCGTCCCGGGTCGAGTCGTTCGTAGCCGCGAGGATCTTGGCGATCTGACGGATGCACAGGTCACCGAGAACGCCGCCGAGTTGGTCCGAGTGCTCGCCAGGCTGCATGCCGTCGACCCCGACGCCGTGGGCCTCGGCAGCTTCGGCCGACCCGACGGGTTCGTCTCGCGGCAGGTCGCCACGTGGGCTCGGCAGTGGGAGCGAGTCAAGACTCGCGACCTGCCCGATGTCGAACGATTGCATCGTGCGCTCGAAGCGGCAGTACCGGCAGGATCTGCGTCGTCCATCGTGCACGGTGACTATCGGGTCGACAACACCATTCTCGCCGTCGATGACGTCGGTTCCGTTGCTGCGGTGGTGGACTGGGAGATGTCCACGCTCGGTGACCCCCTGACCGATGTTGCTCTGATGTGCATCTACCGCCAACCGGTCTTCGATGCAGTCCTCGGCGCCGACGCTGCGTGGACGAGCGATCGGTACCCCTCCGCGGCCGACCTCGCGCAACACTATGCAGTGGAATCCGGTCGAGAACTTCATGATTGGGGCTTCTACCTCGCCCTCGCCAACTTCAAGCTCGGAGTGATCGGCGAGGGAATCACCTACCGCGCGCTGTCGGGCTCCGACACCGGGGCCGGTGCAGGCAAGGCCGCGGAGGCCACCGGGGAGTTCGTCGCAGCCGGGCTACGAGCACTCGCAGGAGCCACCGACTGACGCGGAACCCTCTGTCAAGCAGGCTCTCTCATCACGCCGACATGGCGGACGGTACCCGACACACCAGGAAGCTCGCGAGGCTCGGACCAGGTGTTCAACCCGTCCGTACTGTCGGAGTAGAAGTACTTCCGGTTGGTGTAGTCGTCGTAGTACAACCGCCATGTGCCGTCGGGCAACTCGATGACCGCCGGACCTTCTTTCAGTGGTCCGAAATCGCGGGTGGGAACGACGGTGTACGGCCCGATCAACGACGGTGCCGTCCAATGCTCGATGACCTTGTGGGTCTCGTTCTTGGTGAATGCGTGGTAGGTCGGCCCCAGTTTGACCACCGTGGTGTCGATGTGGTCCGCTCCGATGCCGACGAACGGAACCGGGAAGCTCCACATCCTCAGGCCCGGATCCATGGCCGTCATCAGATACGGCACGAACCCGCCTCCGGTCGACAGCGAGACGATGATGCTCACGCGGTCGCCCTCGACGAACCACTCGGGTGCCCATGCCTTCGTGGTGAACGGAGACAATGACGGTCCGTCCGCGAAGCCGGCCGATCCGCTGAATCCGGGAGGGCTGGCCGATCCGGTACCGGCTCCGGTGCCCGGCAGGAAGGCGCAGCAGAACGGGATCGGGAAGTTCTGCAGGAAAGTCCAGTTCACGCGGTCACTGCTGCGCGCGAAGCCGACGTTCGCGCCGCCGCCGGTCGTGTACGTCGCGTAGTACATCCCGTCGGTGTGCCGGAATATGCTCGCATCGCGTACCACCCCGGACGGAGGTCGGTAGGCCGATGTCTGCAGTGCTGTGAAATCGGTGCCGTCGCTGGACTGGTAGACATCCATGTCTCGATCGCTGTCGTTGCTGAAGGCCACCATCGTGTAGCGCCACGCGGAGGGTGCAGCGGCACCGGTTCCTGCAGCGGAGAACAGCAGTCCGGCGACAGCCAGGATCACCATCGGTACGACGAGCAGGAACCTGCGCACGGTCGATATCACCGAAGCAGTATGTCCGACGCATACGCACCATGCGTACCTTTGGTAACAGATACAACAGATTGCTACCGATGTTGTTATGAATGCGAAATGTACTGAGTAACGGGCTTGGCCTGGTACATCTCGTGATCGGCATCGTCGAGGATGTCCAGAGCACTTCGAGTGTCGTCACGGTCGACGGTGACGACACCGATGCTCGCCGCCACCGTCAACACCCGCCCCGCGGTCGTGATGGGTGTGGCGAATTCGGCACGAACATCGTCGGCCTCGGTACCCACACAACGCGAAACGACCGCCACGAACTCGTCGCCCCCGATACGACCCACGAAAGCATCGGCCGGGAGAGCACGCGTCAGACGGTGTGCGACCACCCCCAGGACGGCGTCGCCGACGGTATGACCGTGCAGATCGTTGATGGTCTTGAAGTTGTCGAGGTCGATGAACAGAACGGCCATGGAGTCCTCGCGATCGGGCTTGGCCAGCTGTTCGTCCAGGCGAGCCAGGATCAACGGCCTGTTCGGCAGACCGGTCAGGTCGTCGTGCGTCGCTGCATGCTCGAGCTTCATGCTCATCCGGTAGGTGTCGGTGATATCGACGAACGTCGCCACGACGGAGGGGTTCGGGTCGCCCGCGGTGAGCATCGTCGCCGTCAACGACAGCCAGAAGTTCCGGCCGTCCCGGCGACGTTCGATCCCGATCACCGCCTGGCAGGGCTCGCCGGTTTTCCTGGTGACGGCGACGGGATGCTCGAACGGGTGGATCGGCCCTTCGTCGGTGCCGTACACCCGGAACGGAAGAACCGACGCCTGTCCTGCAGTCGGCACTCCGACCTGGATGTCCAGAATGGTCTTCGCAGACAGATTCGCCGATTCGATTCGGCCGGTGTGATCGAGAACGACGACACCCGCCTCCAGAGATTCCACGACCGCGGTGAAATGATCCTCGACTCTGCGCACGGCACTCTGGTCGGCACAGACCAGTACGTAGCCGTCGGGCATCTGGGCGGCGGACACGATCACCGCGAGCGCGGACCCGTCCGCACGCCGATGGGAATCGCACAGCCTCCCGCCCACAGCGAGAATCGCGGCCGGATCGCATGGCACCCCGACGGCCGTCGAGACCTCACGACCGAGCACGTCCGCTGCCGGTCGCCCGTAGACCGACTCCGCAGCAGGATTCCAGCTCGACACCAGACCGTCGGCGGACACACCGATGATCGCATCGCTGACGTGCTCGACCAGCGCGGCTTGCTTCTGCAGCGCCTTCTGCGCGGCCTTGTGTTCGGTGAGGTCCCGAAGAATGACCTGGTACGCCGGCTCTCCGTTCCACACGGTGCGCACCGATACCGCTTCCATCGTCAGCGTCGTCCCGTCGAGGGCCAGCACCGTTGCTTCCGACGCGGCGCTGGCGGCGCCGTGAGAGTCGAGGGCGGAGATCCGTTCGAGCATGGGGCCGACCGATTCCGCGGCGATGAACTTCGTGATCGGATGCCCGATGACGTCCGCTGCATCCTCGGCACGCAGATACCGCATCCCGGCGGGATTGAGGTAGACGAGGATGCCTCGTCGATGTACGCCGATCGCGTCCGGTGAATGCTCGACGAGAACCCGGTAGCGATCGGCGAGACCGGGCGACGCGGGACGCGATCGAGGGTCGTCGACGTCATCACGCTCCCCTGGAACCATGCTCGGTCCTCGCGATCGTAGACGGACGGTCAACAACCGATTGAACCACTTACCAACGTGCCGTTGGCGACTCACGTCCGTTTCGGACTGTATGTCCCGCTTTCCGACTGGACCTGATGCCGGTTTGGGGGGCTAAATCAAGGAGCGAGCCGAGTCCGGTTTCGCGAACCTCGAAAGAAACGGATTTCCACGATGAGCTCTCATGGCATCGACATCACCGGGATCGGCGCACTGTCCGGCTACGGCTGGGGCGCATCCGCCTTGTGGGACGGCCTGTCCACGGGCAAAGCGGCGGCCACGCTGCACCACGACCTCACCCGACCGGGCCAGAATCCGGTCTGGTTGGCGAAGGTCCCCGACGGCGGGGACCGGAGCGAAGGCACCAGCCGATTCGGACGGGCACTGCGCGGGGCAGCGCGGGAGGCAATCGACGACGCGATGGCGCGGGGCTGGCAGCCCGGCCGACGAGTGGGTCTCATCCATGCCGTCGTCCTGGGTGAAGTGGACGAGTGGCGCAACTTCTATCTGCGCGACGGCGGAGAACGCCGTGTTCGTGACTATCTGACGCTGATGCCGTCCACCCCGGTGTCCCTGCTGATGCAGGAATACGGCTTTCACGGCCCGGCCATGAACGTCTCGGCGATGTGCGCGTCGGGCAATGCGGGTCTGCTCACCGCCAAGATGTGGCTCGATACCGGGTTCGTCGACGACGTGGTGTTCGTCGCCACCGATCTGTCCCTGACTCCGGAGAACATCGACCACTTCGTCGAGCTCGGCGTCGGTGTGGTCGACGTGGAGCCGCAGGATGGCTGCCGACCGTTCCAGGAAGGCAGCCGCGGGTTCGGAATGGGCGAGGCCGCGACGGCCTTCGTTCTGTCGACGCGCAGTTCGGCCTCGTACGCACGGGTGCTCGGCGGCTCGATGACACACGACGCGTTTCATGCCACGTCGATCGACCCTGCGCTCACCCAGGTGCGGGCCTGCTTCGAGCAGGCGTTGGTCGACGCGGACGTCACTGCCCAGCAGGTGCGGTATCTCAACGCCCACGGACCCGGCACCGCACAGTGCGATGCGGCAGAAACCACCATGTTGGAGACGGTGCTGGACTCCCACGCGCAGGTGTATTCGGTGAAGCCGCTGACGGGACATTGCCAGGGCGCGGCGTCGGCTGTCGAAACCATCTCTGCGGTCATGGGATTCGAGCGCGGACTGGTTCCTGCTGCCCCGCAGGTCTCCGATGCCCATCCCCTGCTGCTCGACGGATTCACCACTGCCGAGCCAGGGTTGACCATGAAATCGTCATTGGGAATGGGCGGACACAACTCGGTGGTGGTACTGGCTCCTGCATGAGCTGCATTCGTCGAGCCGGCAGCCCGCGTATCGCAGGCGGCCGGCTCGACGTGCAGACGTCAGACCTGAGCTGTGTTGCCGCAGATTCCGCATTCCTCGAACTCGACTCGCTTCCAGCGCGCGACCGGAACGAAGAACAGCGTGAATTGCTGGTATTGCTTCATCCGCGCCCACTGGGTGGTGTTGTGGCACCGCGGACAGTTGCGGGTTGCCCCTTGGCCGATGTGTTTACGCTTGCTGCCGAAGCCGAACAGAAGGAACATGACACCAGCCTAGGGGCCCCGACTCCGTCAGCTCGCGATCATGCCGTGTGGATCGATGACGAACTTCTGCGCGACTCCACTGTCGAATTCACGGTAGCCCCGCGGTGCGTCGTCGAGCGAGATGACGGTTGCGTTCACTGCCTTCGCGATCGAAACACGGTCCTTCAGAATCGCATTCATCAATTCACGATGGTAGCTCATCACCGGGCACTGCCCCGTAGCGAACGACAGTGACTTCGCCCAACCGGTGCCGAGACTGAGCGAGAGTGCGCCGCGCTGGGCAGCCTCGTCCACACCGCCGGGGTCCCCGGTCACATACAGTCCGGGAATACCGATACCCCCGCCCGCCGTGGTGATGTCCATCAGCGAGTTCAGGACGGTTGCCGGTGCTTCGTGGGACGAATCTCCTCCGTGACCGCGGGCCTCGAAGCCCACGGCGTCGACCGCCGCGTCGACCTCGGGCACCCCGAGGATCTGTTCGATCTGATCCTGCGGAGCTCCCTTGCTCACGTCGACGGTCTCGCAACCGAACGTTCGCGCCTGGGCCAAACGATCGGCGTTCATGTCGCCGACGATCACCACCGATGCGCCCAGGAGTTGCGCGCCGACCGCGGCAGCGAGGCCCACCGGGCCTGCACCCGCGATGTACACCGTCGCACCGGGTTTGACTCCGGCAGTCACCGCTCCGTGAAATCCGGTCGGGAAGATGTCGGACAGCATCGTCAGGTCCAGGATCTTCTCCATGGCCTGGTCGCGATCCGGGAACTTGAGCAGGTTGAAGTCCGCATAGGGTGCCATGACGTACTCGGCCTGGCCGCCCACCCAGCCGCCCATGTCCACGTAGCCGAACGCCGAGCCCGGTCGATCGGGATTGACGTTGAGACAGATTCCGGTCTTGCGCTCCTTGCAGTTTCGGCACCGGCCGCACGCGATGTTGAACGGTACGGAGCAGATGTCGCCGACCTTCAGGAATTCGACGTCTCGGCCGACCTCGACGATTTCGCCGGTGATCTCGTGACCGAGCACCAGCCCCTCGGGCGCAGTCGTACGCCCACGAACCATGTGCTGATCACTACCGCAGATGTTGGTCGAGACGACCTTGAGGATCACTCCGTGCTCGCATTTGCGTCCGACGTTGGCCGGGTTCACTCCAGGTCCGTCGGTCAACTCCAGGCCGGGAAAAGCGATGTCCTGAACCTCCACCTTGCCCGGTCCGGCGTACGTCACTGCGCGATTGTCTGCCATGAGTTCTCCTCTTCGTCGAGTGAGCTGGGTGACCAGCGGGCCGGGATCATGGATCCGATCAGCTCGTGTGGCCCGTGTCACACCAGTATGCACAGATCCGAATAGGTGCGTTGCCGAGGAACTCGAATCGACGCAAGCGGACACCCCGCGAGACTCTTCGCCTCGCGTTCGATGAACCGATGCGTCCCACGCACTTGACGCAACGCGATGTTAGCGCTCACACTGTGTTGCACACGTCACAGCGGGTGGCACTACTAAGGAGATCTGGATGCCGGTTGACCGTTACACGTTGGGAGTCGATTTCGGCACGCTCTCCGGCCGGGCCGTCGTCGTCCGGGTCTCGGACGGTGCCGAGATCGCCTCTGCCGTGCACGATTACCGTCACGCGGTGCTCGAAGAGACACTGCCTGGCGGCACGGTCCGATTGCCCGACGCGTGGGCACTGCAGGTACCCGACGACTATCGCGACGTCCTGCGTCGTGCGGTCCCGGCTGCGCTGGCTGCCGCCGGCGTCGAACCCGAGCAGGTGGTCGGCATCGGTACCGACTTCACCGCGTGCACCATGGTCCCCACCTACGCCGACGGCACTCCGTTGTGTGAGGATCCGCGCTTCGCCGATCGACCGCACTCGTACGTGAAATTGTGGAAACACCATGCAGCACAGGCGCAGGCGGACCGCATCAACGATCTCGCTGCGCGTCGCGGAGAGAGTTGGCTCCCTCGCTACGGCGGACTGATCTCCTCGGAATGGGAGTTCGCCAAGGCGCTGCAGATTCACGAGGAAGATTCCGAGATCTACGACGCGATGGACCGATGGGTCGAAGCGGCCGATTGGATCGTCTGGCAGCTCTGCGGACACTACGTACGCAACGCGTGCACCGCCGGATACAAGGGCATCTATCAGGACGGGCACTACCCGTCCGTGGACTTCCTCACCGAACTGGCACCGGACTTCGGTTCCTTCGTCGCCGACAAACTCGATCAGCCGCTGGGCGAGTTGGGTTCGTGCGCAGGTACGTTGACCGCCGAGGCTGCGCAATGGACCGGACTGCCGGAGGGCATCGCCGTCGCTGTCGGCAACGTCGATGCGCACGTGACGGCACCCGCGGCCGGCGCGGTCGAACCGGGGCGGATGGTCGCCATCATGGGAACCTCGACATGCCATGTGATGAGTTCGACCGTTCTGAAGGAAGTTCCCGGCATGTGCGGGGTGGTGGACGGCGGAATCATCGCCGGATCCTTCGGCTACGAGGCGGGCCAGAGCGGCGTCGGTGACATCTTCGGATGGTTCACGCGCACCTCGGTACCCGCGTCCTACAGCGAGGCGGCGGCCGCGGCAGGTGAGTCGGTACACGAACACCTGACTCGGCTCGCGCAGATGCAGGACGTGGGTGAGCACGGGCTCGTCGCGCTCGACTGGCACAGCGGGAACCGGTCGGTCCTGGTGGACCACGAACTCTCCGGGCTCGTCATCGGAACCACGTTGGCGACACGCCCCGAGGACACCTACCGAGCGCTGCTCGAGGCCACGGCATTCGGAACCCGCGTCATCGTCGAAACGTTCCGCAACAGTGGAGTTCCGGTCGAGGAGTTCGTGGTGGCGGGTGGTCTGGCCCGCAACCCGCTGCTCATGCAGATCTACGCCGATGTGTTGCGAATGCCGTTGTCGGTCATCGCGTCCGCCCAGGGCCCGGCCCTGGGATCCGCCATTCATGCCGCGGTGGCCGCCGGGTGCTATTCCGATGTGCCCGTCGCATCGAAATCGATGGGCAAGGTACGTCGGGCCGCATTCGTACCCGACGAATCGCGATCGAAAGCCTACGACGCACTCTTCGAGATCTATCTGGAGTTACACGATCGATTCGGCCGAGACGTGCCGACCATGCGCCGCCTCCGAGCGCTCCGACGTGACGCACTGACGCGAAAGGTGGATGCATGATGACCGTCGTCGACGACGTACGCGAAGTCATCGAGGAGATCCGCCGCGACGTATGCACCCTGCACGCCGAGCTGGTGCGATACGGCCTGGTCGTGTGGACGGCAGGCAACGTCTCGGCGAGGGTCCCCGGCCGGGACCTGATGGTCATCAAGCCCAGTGGCGTCTCCTACGACGACCTCACGCCCGGCAACATGGTGGTGTGCGATCTGCACGGCAGGGTGGTCGAGGGTGACCATGCACCGTCCTCGGACACCGAGGCGCAGGCCTATGTCTACCGGCACCTCGAACACATCGGCGGTGTGGTGCACACACATTCGCCGTATGCGGTGGCGTGGGCGGCCCGAGGAGAACCCATTCCGGTCGTCACCACGATGTGCGCAGACGAATTCGGCGGAGACATTCCGGTCGGCCCCTTCGCGGTGATCGGCGACGACTCGATCGGACGCGGCATCGTCGATACCCTCGCCGACAGTCGATCTCCGGCGATCCTCATGCAGAACCACGGTGTCTTCGCGGTCGGCCCATCCGCCCGATCCGCGGTGAAGGCCGCGGTCATGTGCGAGGACGTCGCCCGATCGGTACACCTGGCGTATCAACTGGGACAACCACTTCCCATTCCGAGCTCGAAGGTCGACGCACTCTACGACCGTTACCAGAACGTCTACGGCCAGCGCTGACCGGCGCGCCGAATTCTCTTTCCACGGAGGTACCCCCATGTCCGAAATATGGTTTCTCACCGGTAGCCAAAGCCTCTACGGCCCCGAGACCCTCGAGCAGGTAGCAGTTCAGTCTCGCGAGATCGCGGACAAACTCGATGCGGCACTGCCCGTCTCGGTGGTCTGGAAGCCGGTGCTGCTCGACGCGTCGTCGATCCTCCGCTGCATGCGCGAGGCGAACGCCGCCGACGAATGCGTGGGCGTCGTGACCTGGATGCACACCTTCTCCCCCGCCAAGATGTGGATTGCCGGACTCGACGCGTTGGACGTTCCGCTGCTGCACCTGCACACGCAAGCCGGAATGTCGTTGCCGTGGTCGACGATCGACATGGAGTTCATGAACCTGAACCAGGCCGCCCACGGCGACCGCGAGTTCGGGCACGTCGAATCTCGGGTGGGTGTTCTGCGCACGATCGTGGCAGGCCACGTCGACAATCCCGCGGTGATCGAGCGTGCGGAGCAGTGGGTGCGAGCAGCTCTCGGTCGCGCGGAGCTGAGGTCGTTGTGCCTGGCTCGTTTCGGCGACAACATGCGCGACGTCGCAGTGACGGAGGGCGACAAAGTCGAAGCGCAGTTGCGATTCGGGGTGTCCGTCAACACCTACGGAGTCAACGATCTGGTCGAGGTCGTGGACGGTGTGAGCGATTCGGCCGTGTCGGACCTCGTCGACGAATACCGGTCGCTGTACGACATCGCACCGAGCCTCGACAAGGGCGGTGACCGCCACGACTCGCTTCGGTACGGTGCCCGCGTCGAAGCCGGACTGCGGCAGTTCCTCACCGAGGGTGGATTCAAGGCCTTCACCACCAACTTCGAGGATCTCGGTGGGCTTCGCCAATTGCCCGGACTCGCGGTGCAGCGCCTGATGGCCGACGGCTACGGCTTCGGCGGTGAGGGCGACTGGAAGACCTCGATGCTGTTGCGCGCCATGAAGGTGATGGCCGAGGGCCTCGACGGTGGAACGTCGTTCATGGAGGACTACACCTACAACCTCGTCCCGGGGGCGGAGAAGATCCTCGGCGCACACATGCTCGAGGTGTGCCCCTCGATCACCACCTCCCGGCCCACCCTGGAGATCCATCCACTGTCCATCGGCGGCCGCGAAGACCCCGTCCGCCTGCGCTTCACCGCCGATCCAGGCCACGGCGTTGTGGTCGGACTCTCGGACGTCGGTGAACGATTCCGGTTGACGGCCAACGTGATCGACGTCGTCGAGCCCGACGAGGCTCTCCCGAAGCTGCCGGTCGCCTGCGCCGTATGGGAGCCGCAGCCCTCACTCGCGGTGTCAGCGGAATCCTGGCTGACGGCCGGGGCACCCCACCACACAGTTCTGAGTACCGCGATCGGTTTGCCTGTGCTGGAGGCATTCTCGGACATGATCGGGGTCGAGTTGCTCACCATCGATTCCGCAACCACGACACGAGGATTCCAACAGACACTGCGCTGGAACGCGGCCTACCACCGACTGGCGGCGAAGTTGTGAGGTCGTTTCTCCGAACGCCGGTCACCCGTGCCGTCGGCGATATTCCTGTTCGGCTCCGGGGTGGAGCGGGATGCTGCCGGTCATGACCAGCGACCGCGCGTCGAGAAATTGGCTACCGATCGCCTGACCGGGTACCAGCCCGGACGACTGATCGAGAAGCACACCCACCAGTGCAGCGACAACGCGGTCCGGCACGTCCGGATGTGCCAGGAGAAGATTCGGAATGCCGACGGTGGTCACCTCCGGATGTTCGCCGTACACGTTTGCCGGTACCAGCACGGCCTCGTACGCGGTACCGAATTCGCGTCTGAGATCAGCGACGACGGTGCCCAGATCGAGTAGACGAATCGCGGCTCGAGGCTGGGCAAACGCCGGAGTCGGCAACCCGCCCGCCCACATCACGGCATCGACTTCGTTGACCGTCAGGGCATCTGCCGCCGAGCTCATCGACAGCTGAACCTGTTCGACGGCACCTGCTTCCGCCACACCCGCTGCGCGGAGGACTCGCTGAGATACCTCGGTGGCACCGGACCCCGGGGCACCGATGCTGACGTTTCGCCCTCGCAGATCGTCCATGGACTCGATGGTCGAGTCCGCGCGCACGGCCACTTGAAAGTAGTTCTCGTAGACGCACCCGACCGCCGCCAGATCTCCACTCGGGTGACTGTAGGCGGCGTCCATGAGCGTCAGGGCCAGCTCGGCCTGCCGAGAACCCAACGCCTCGAGGTTGTCGACGGAGCCGGCCGACGTGAGCGGAACGATCTGCGCTACATCGGTTTCCGCGGCAGCGTCGGACAGCAATACGGCGAACTCCCAGAAGAATCCGCCGACCTCGCCTGCCGCGAGGCGCAGCTGCATCGGCGGGTCCGACGCGCAGGCACCCACGGCGGCAGTGCCCAGGGCCAACAAACCGGCCCGCAGCGCCGTTCTACGCGAGAACGACGCTGCGGGCACGGCCATGTCAGTCACTGTAAGGCGTCGCAGGTCACTGGAACGCTCGACCCTGCTCTCGGTCGAGCACGGTCTCGGACTTGTTGCGCAGTACGAAGATGTACACCAGCAGCGAGATGGCGATCACGACGGTCACGTAGAGGATGAACCAACCCACGTGCCCGCCGTTCTTCGCAGCTTGGTAGATCAGTGGTGCTGTGCCGCCGAAGGCCGAGTTGGCGAGCGCGTATCCCAAGCCGACGCCGAGTGCGCGGACGTGCGAGGGGAACAGCTCTGCTTTGACGATCGCATTGATCGAGGTGTAGCCGGTGAGGATGACGTAGCCGACGCACACCAGTGCGAGTGACTGCACCACCGACGTCGCCATCGGCAGGTACGTGATGAGTACGTAGGTGTACAGCACGCCTCCGATACCGAAGAAGACGAGCAGCGGCTTGCGGCCCACCTTGTCGCTGATCATTCCGCCGATGGGCTGCAGCAGCATGAGGAAGACCAGGCCTGCGAGGTTGATCCAGGTACCGGTCATCCCCCGGTCCTCGTACGCGGTCTTGACCATCGAGGGTGCGTTGACGCTGTAGGTGTAGAACGCAATGGTGCCACCGGCCGTCACCATGAAGCAGATCAGCAACGCCCGCCAGTGGTTGGCGACCAGCTCCTTCAAGGAACCGGAGGCTTTGTCCGCACCGCTGCGAACGGCGTCGAGTTGATCCTTGGTCAAGGATTCGTCCATGCTGCGGCGCAGCCAGAAGACCACCACTGCCGCGACTCCGCCGATGAAGAAGGCTATGCGCCAACCGAAGTCCTCGATCTGTTCGCGCTCGAGGAACACCTGCATCAGCAGCAGAGTCACCTGTGCGAGCACATGCCCACCGACGAGGGTGACGTATTGGAACGACGAGAAGAATCCCCGGCGCTCGCGCGTGGCGGCCTCGGACATGTACGTCGCCGACGCACCGTACTCACCACCGGTGGCGAAGCCCTGAACCAGCCGGCACAGGATCAGGATCACGGCGGCCCATACGCCGATGCTCTCCCGTCCGGGAGTGAGCGCGATGACCAGCGAGCACGCCGCCATCATCGAGACGCTGAACGTCAGTGCAGCCCTGCGCCCGTTGCGGTCCGCGTAGCGGCCGAAGAACCACGACCCGACCGGTCGCATCAAGAACGTGACCGCAAAGATCCCGTACACGTAGATGGTGGAGTTCTTGTCGGCCGAGTCGAAGAACTGATTCTCGAAATACGTCGCGAAGACGGTGTAGACGTACACGTCGTACCACTCGACCAGATTTCCGGACGACCCCCGCAATGTGTTGAAGACGGCACGGCGGGTGGCAGCGCGAGAGGAAACGGGTGGACTCGGGAGCGTCGAACCGGTGATCGAGGTGGCCTCGTTGGCCATGTTTGGTCCTTCCACATTCAGCGGGCAATTGGGCTGCCGGTCAACGATCGGCAACCGAAGCCTCCCTACTGTGACGGCAAGCACAGCCCGGAACCAAGCCGTTTCGGATTTCCTAACACTCCCTTAGGAAACGGCCTTCGGGAGCCGCAGTTCGATCCGCAGTCCCACCGGCCGACGCGCCATGACTCGAAGGGATCCACCTACTCGCTCGGTCAGGGCGTGGACGATCGACAGACCGAGACCGGTACCGTCGCCGTGCGCGCTCGACGCTCGATAGAACCGATCGACGACCTTGGCGAGTTCGGCATCGGGCACACCGGGTCCGTTGTCGGACAACCACATCGTGATGTCCGCGTCACTGGTTCGGTAGCCGATCTCGATGCCGGAGCCGGACCCGGCGTACTTGGTTGCATTGCTCAGCAGAGCGTCGAGGATTCGAGTCAGGTCGTCCTCGGATATCGCAACTCGACCATCCGTCTCGGCATTCGGCTCCGAGACGTGGACAGTCATTCCGGCGACCGCTATCGTGCTCGACCAGAATTCGACGCGATCTGCGACAACCGCACCGAGATCACATCCCGAAGATCGAGTGCTCGTCGGTGTTTCGGCAGCCGCGAGAACGAGCAGGTCTTCCACCACGGAGCTCAGGCGATCGACCTCGAGGGTGGTCCGTTGGTGCGCATCGGTTGCCGAATCCGGCACCCGCATTCCCAGCACGTCCATCCGAATTCGCAACGCTGCCAGTGGGTTCCGGAGAGCGTGGGCGGTGTCGGCCACCAATCGACGTTGCGCAGCGGTGGCGGCCTCGACGTCGTCGGCCATGGCCTCGAAGGCACTGGACAGCTCACGCACCTCCGGTGGCCCGACGTAGGGCACCGGCTCGAGGCGTTGCGATCCTTCGATAGACACCTGATCGTGGAACTTGTCGCCGAACGAATGGACGCGGGAGGACAATGCACCGAGCGGACGAACGACCCAGCGCGACAACGCAACAGCAATCGCCGCCACCGTCGCGAGAATCAGCATCGCACCGACAGCGATGACCACCCAGGCAAGTGCGACGTCCCTGCGCGCAGAATCGGTGGAGGCCTCGAGGACCACCGCGCCGTCCACTTGCGTTCCCCCGCCGACCGGCGCGGCAATCAACACCGACGAATCCGACCACGGCGTCAGACTCGACGGTAGGTCGCCGCGCTGATTGCGCAACGCTCCTGCCACCGCCTGCTGAACGTCGGCACTCTGCAAGTCCATGCCGGACACCGCCCGCGCCTCTCCGGTGCGATCGACGACGGCGACGCCCTCGTCGTACAGACTGTTGTAGCGCTGCACCGATTCTCGGATACGTGCTACGCCGGATTCGTCTTCTCGCGAGCTCAGTTCTGCGAAGAACGATGCTGCAGCGGCCCGATTCTCGCCGAACCGTTGGGCCCGTTCGCGGCCGACCAACAGTGCGAGGGGAACCGACAGAGCAAGCACGACGACGGTGGAGTAGATCATCAACACCAACAGGACACGCCGCCGCACGTCAGGTATCCCAGCGGTAGCCGAAGCCGCGGATGGTGACGATGGCACCCGGGCGAGCGAGCTTGGAACGCAACGCCGTCATGTGGACGTCGAGCGTTCGTGAAATCGCGACATAGGCGTCACCCCAGATCGCGTCCATCAACTGTTCCCGGCTCACTGCTTCGCCGCGTCGCGTCACCAGATGGGCCAACAGGTCGAACTCTTTGGTGGTCAGCGCAACAGCGCGTCCGCCGACTTCGACGGCACGACCGGACAGATCGACGACGACGTCACCGAGTGTCAGCCTGTCCGCCGCGGGTTCGGTGGCCGCGCTTCGACGATGCGCGGCCACCTCGAGTCGCGCGTGCAATTCACCCAATCGAGCCGGCTTGACGACGTAATCGTCTGCGCCGCCGCGCAGAGCCCGTACCACCGAGCGCTCGTCGTCCCGTGCTGTCAATACCACCACCGGGACCGAACTGAGGGTCCTGAGCTTGCGCAGCGCCTCGAGACCATCCATATCGGGCAGTCCCAAATCGAGCAACACGACGTCCATCTCGTGATAGCCGAGCAGAAGGTCGGCACCGCGACGCATACGGACAGGCGCGTGTCCCACCTCGGTCAACGCGTCCACCAACGCATCACCGACCCCGTCGTCGTCCTCCACCACAGCTATACGCATCGACCTCAAGATAGGCCATCGTCGGAGTTGGACGAGTGCTGTTGGCTACGGGTCGGCACGCGCGCGCGGACGTGAGTGTTCAGGATCGGGTGTCATGCGCGGGATGCCGCCGGTGAGCGACGGTGGTGAACGCTCAGGTGCGGCCCGTGGGCGCACCCAGTTCGTCAGGCAGGGGCGCTCGCGCGAAGACCGGGTGCACGAGCTATATCGATGACCTGCTCGCGCGTCAACACGCCCCTGGCATTCACATCGATACGGGTGCCGTCGGTCGCGCGCGCGATGACGCGACTCGTGTCCTTGCTGTCCTGAATGTCGAGCACTGTTCCGTCGGCTTGCGTCGAGCGCTCGTCGACGACGCCCGCGAAGCACGGACCAGCGGGCTGATCGGACAACCCGACGGTGACTGTCAGCGTGCCGGTCCTATCGCCGGCGGTGACGGTTCCGAGCGCGTCGGCCTCGCCGTCCAACGACTGCCGTACCGCGACCGCGTCGAAGCCGAAGGTCGGTGCGAACGGTTCGGGTTCGACGGTCGCTCCGGTGGGTAGTGCCGCGATCAGGGCCTCGGTCATCGCTCGTGCTTTGGCCTCGAACCTCCACGGCACCTCGGAAACGTCGGCGTCACCCTCGCTGACAAATGCGTAGTTCACTCGCACCAAATCCTCTGGCTGAACGACCTCCTCGCAACCTGGAATGACGACTGGGTCAGGCTGCGGTTCGTGCAACAGGCCGGCCACAACCGTGCCGCCGGCGACGATCCCGACGATCACCGCAACCGTCGACCACACCGAGCCACGTGCGCCTGTCGATTTCATACAGTCCTTGCCCTCCCGGGGTGTAGTTCTGCGCGCAGCGGGGCACACCCACATTGTCCAACCTTCGGCGACCCCTCGCCCCGACTTTGTGGAGACTTCATGACGATGCCGACCGATGCAAGCGATGCAGTCCCGTCCCACGGCAGCAACGACGGGCCGCGCGAACACACGGCCGAAACCGACGCGATCGAGGGCGCGCACGTGGACGACGAGAACGTGCCCCACCCTCCCGAGAATGGGAACGAGCAGAACTGAACCGCGAGTCGACGGCATGATCGGTAGATGATCACGAACCCGTCCGTCGACAAGTTCCGCCGGTTGGCGCAATCGTCACCGTGGCGATGGAAGACCGTCGAGTTCGAACTCGTACCTCCTGGCCACACACTCGCTGTGCACGCATGGATCCGTCGTCCCGGAAACATGCGTGTGGAGGACGCCAACGGCAAGGTCGTCGAAAGAGTGGGCGCTGGAATTCCACTCGCGGGTACGGGGGTGCAGTACTCGAACGGTGCACCTCGCCAGTCGGAGGGGCGGTGGCCGTCGGACACGACACCGACATTCGATTCCGACGGCCTGGTCTCAGGGCTACCGTCCATGACCGACTCATGGCTCGTGGACTATGACGACCCGTTCTACGAGAACTACCAGTGGATCGCGATGCTCAACCCCGTCGAAGTGACCCGCTCCGCACACGATCATTCGTCCACCGAGACAGTCACGGAATTATCCGAGGTGAGGGCCGTCGAGCATCACGGCCGAGCGGCCTGGCAGGCGACTGTCGTCACGACGGACCGATACGACGCCCGCTGTGAATGCTGTGCACTGTTGAGCGGGCACTACGACTCCGAGACACGCCGCTGGGTCCCGGGACCACCGGTCACCGTGCGACTGGACGTCCAGACCGGCATCTGCGTCCACGTCGGCCCGGCCGGCGATGGCGAACCTGATCTCGACATGTCGATCCTTGCTGTCGACGCCCCTATGGACGACAGTCTCTTCACGATCAGTGGCCGTCAGCGATAACTCCCGACTCACAGATCCAAGCCTGGAGCCGACGCGAGCTCGACGAGTGAATCGACGTCGATTCCGTCCCCGAAGCTGAACTGCACGAGCGTGTTCGACGGCCGGAGCACACTCAACCACTCGTTCGGCTCCCCACCTCGCGGAGCTTCGTCGGACCGACTGGTCACGACAGTGCCGTCGGGCAGAGTCGATCGGTTCACACCGGAGCTGTCCTGCGCGTCGGTACTGCGCCACCCAGTGGTGTCCCCGGTCGATATCTCGATTGTCAATTCCGTGGATCCGGTCGGTGTCGATGCGTTCACTGTGGTGCACGCACTTCCACTTCCGGACGACCCGAGCACCAGATCGCCGATGGGCCGGTCGGATTGCGTATCCGGAAAGACGACTGCCCACTGGTCGGCCAGTGACGCTCCGATGCGTTCGACCGTGTCCTCGGACAGCAGGAGCGTCGGATACTCTCGGTACGAACCACAGTCACGAGGCGGTGGCGGTGTTCCGTCGGGAACCTGTGCGGTGACGCGCAATTCGGGGTTCGCGACGATGCCGCGAAGCTCGTCCACCTCCAGCGGGAGCATCACGTCACTTCCGTCGTTCGACGTTCTCGCGTGTACGAGAGTGTCCGCGAAATACGCGACCGCAGTGCGGCGACGCGTCGCCCCTCCGTTGAAGTCCGACACCGCATCCAACGTGTCGACAACAGTGCCGTCGGGCAGGGTCGTTCGTTCGTCGACGCGCTCTTCGACGCACGGCGGAATCTCCCCGTCCCACTCTTCGACCGAAACTCCGAGGGGCGCCAGCACATCCCCGCGACCGACGACGCCGGAGGCCGAACTGTCACCGCTGATGTCCTCGACCGTGACGCCCTCCGCAATCTCGACGCCCTCGGGATAGATCTGTATCGGTTGGAACACCAAAGAATTCGACGGCGGAGCGAACTCCAATTCCACATCGGCGGGCAAGGATTCGATCAACGCAGTTGACATTGCCGACGCCTTCGCGGCCGTAAGCCACGGATAGTCGGGGTTGTCGTACCGACCCCCGTAAGAACCGATCGAGAAAGAAAAGCCTTCCTCGGCAGGAAGAACGACCTCGCAGCCGGGTATGGGCTCGACGGAGGGCCGGTGATCTTCGAGGACTCCGGCAACCACGGTTCCGACGGACACGATCGCTACGACCACCGCGACGTCCATCCAGACCCCACCGCGTCGCATATCGGTTCGCATTCGCAGAGCCTAGCTTTCGACTCGGGACGTCTCGGTCATCCGAGGCACCAGCACCGAATCCCTTTCCTTGCGCACCTGCGAGCGTTGGTGCAAGGTGGCTGGCGTGAGCAATCAATCCG
This sequence comes from Rhodococcus sp. NPDC006774, assembly GCF_040636045.1. Taxonomy (NCBI): domain Bacteria; kingdom Bacillati; phylum Actinomycetota; class Actinomycetes; order Mycobacteriales; family Nocardiaceae; genus Rhodococcus; species Rhodococcus sp. NPDC006774. The sequence goes on from NZ_JBEYIW010000004.1 coordinate 46,130, forward strand.
GCTCGAACCCAGCACCGTTGCGCTTTCTGGGCGTACCTGTCAACGAGATTCCGGCCATGGTGCCCTTGCGACTCGTACTCGCACACACCGACACCATCGCGGTCTGGCTCACCGGCGCACACATTTACAGCCGTTGCGTGACGTTGTCGGTCGAAGCCGCGGTCCCGACCACGGATCGCTTCCTCGGTATGTACGGCTACGGAAAGCCCGAGTCCGGCCGTACCCCGCCCATGCTGATCGGCTTCGAGGATGCGCAGGGCACTGTATCCACCAATCTCCCCGGCCGACCCACAGGCCTGCAGGCGAACGGCGGGAACGGAAGCGGCATTCACGGGCGGATCGGTCTCGTACTCACTGCCTTGCCTGCCCCAGGCCCGATGAACGTCCACTTCGCATGGCCGTACTTCGGAATCGACGAAACGCGATACACGGTCGATGCCAGCGCATTCGCCGCTGCTGCTGCAGATGTGACCACTTTGTGGGACGAACCCGATCCCGAAACCGCAGCGCAGATCGACATGGACAATCGACAGATTCCCGAGATCGAGATTCCTGAAGGCGGTTGGTTCGCCGCTGCTGCCGCACGGCAGAAGCCACCACCGCGCGACCCCAACGCACCGAGGCGAATCAACTTCGCACACGTCGACGACCGACGACACTGAGTTCTCGACGCAATTCCCGTATCGTCCTGTTCGTGACTCGACCCTGGACCGTCAGAATGTCTGTTGTCTTCGCCGCGCTCGCAACAGTTCTCGTCGGAGCACCGGGTGTGGCATCAGCACACCACCAGGAGTTCACGCCGTTCCCGTACAACCTTTCCTTGGGCAGAGAACTGTCACTGCCGTGCGCGGGTGAGGTGGGCGGCGACGTGTACACGCCTCACGACCGACCGGGTATCGCGGTGATCACGTTGACCTGGAGAACGTTCTTCACCGACGGATGCCCGCTCACCGTGTTCGTGAACATGAACAATTTCGACGCCCCATGGGTCGACCCGTACAGCGGTGCCAAGCCGACCGGCGGCACGTGGATGGTCCACCTGAACTCCGCACTCACCGGAGCCGCACCGCCTGAGGGTGGCGAGTGGACCGAACAGCTCGCGATCGACATCGGTTCCGGTAGAGCGGGACTGACGGTGACCACGGACTCTCCACTCAACACCACCCTGCTCGACCCCGCCGGTAATACCGTGCGCTTCACCGTGGCCTGACATCGCTTGGTCTCATTCGCTCCGGGTGCAGGTTGTTTCCGGGAACACCCGAATTCGTGGCAAACGCGCGCGCGTTTGCGGAGAACAGGGATAACCCCGGTCACCTGAGCAGTCGAGTAGCGGCGCGGACCGCTCGAACGTTGCCCCCTACGTTCGGCGCAATGGAATGATGCTGCGCACCCGCTCGTCCCGTAGGTACAGCGCACCCCACGCTGCGATGCCCACGTAGATCGCGAAGAACACGGTGCTCAGCAGAGGCTTCTCGACACGCCAGTTGGTGAGCACGGCTCCACCGAGATAGCCGGTGAGCACGATGGCACCCAGGATCGACGTCGCGGGAACGGCATAGAGAACCAGGATGACCAGCATGACGATGCCGGTGATCGGAGCCATGTCGTCGCGCAGGCCGAGGTCGACCGATGCGTCCTTCACCACCTGCAGATTCAGAATGTGGCCGATCGCGTCGAACAGTAGGAAGACGATCACGAGGATCTGTAGAACGAGGCCGATCCGCGGAGCGATCTTCCCCGGCGCGCTGGTGTGGGTGGTGGTCATGGTTGTCTCCTCGGTAGCGGTCGATGTCACCTCTTGGACCCGGTCCAACCGAGAAAGTCACCGGCGCACCCCAGTCAGTAAGGTCTAAGCATGACTGTGCGAGCAGGTGTGGTGGTCACGGGAACCGAGGTTCTGGCCGGTCGGGTCACCGACCGGAACGGCCCATGGGTGGCTCAGCGACTTCTCGAGATGGGCGTCGACGTCGCCCACATCACCGTGTGCGGTGATCGACCGGACGATCTGTCTGCGCAGGTTCGGTTTCTGGCCGACCAACGCGTGGACTTGATCGTCACCACCGGAGGTTTGGGTCCGACCGCCGACGACCTCACTGTTCCGACCGTCGCCGCGCTGTACGGCCGCGAATTGATCCTGGACGCCGAGCTCGAAGATCGCATCCACGCGATCGTGCAACGGTGGCGAAGCCGCATGAGTTCTGCAGCCGACTCCGAACCGCTACGGGCCGGTATCCGCAAGCAGGCGATGGTTCCGCAAGGTGCGCAGTCCATTTCACCGACCGGAACCGCACCCGGGGTCGCGATACCGGCCGACGACTCCAGGTCGCTGCCCGCCGTCCTCATCCTGCCCGGCCCACCTCGCGAACTGCAGGCGATGTGGCCGGAGGCCCTCGACAGCGCACCCGTCGCCGAGGTTCTGGCCCGCCGCACGCAGATGCGACAGGACACCATCCGCGGTTATCGACTGTCCGAGGCCGACCTCGCCGCGACGCTGCGAACGGCAGAGCGCGAGATCACGGGATTCGGCGAACTCGAGATCACCACCTGCCTGAGTCGGGGCGAGCTCGAAATGGTGACCCGCTACGCCGAATCAGCGAGAACCGCATACACGGAACTCGAAAATCTCATCGACAAAATCCATGGTGCACAGGTCTTTTCGACCGACGGCTCCACCATCGACGACATCGTCGCGAACCGCTTGTCCGGGCATCGAATCGCGACGGCAGAATCGTGCACCGGAGGGATGATCGCCGCACGCCTGACCGACCGCGCAGGATCGTCGGCGTACGTCATCGGCGCGGTGGTGTCCTACGCCAACGAGGCGAAGACCGGCCTGCTCGACGTCCCAGCCGAGGTGATCGATCGGCACGGAGCCGTCAGCGAGCCGGTGGCGGCGCTGATGGCCGAAGGCGCACTGAAGCGGCTCAGCGTCGACATCGCGGTATCGACCAGTGGCGTTGCGGGCCCGGGTGGCGGAACCGAGACCAAGCCGGTCGGGACCGTGTGCTTCGGTAACGCCGTCACGGGCCGACCTACCGTCACCCACACGCTTCATCTCCCCGGCGACCGAGCAAGCGTGCGTGCACTGTCCACCACCGCAGCAATGCACATGCTCGCCGACGCGTTGAAGACTCGCTGAAGGTCTCGTAGACAGCGCAGGAGGGACCCGAACATGTCGTCACCGAAGGACAACTCCGAGCAGCATTCACAACCACCTGTGAACGGGCAGCCAACGGGTCGCCGACTTGCCGTCGAAAAAGTCCGTTTCATGAGCATCGTCGGCGCCTCGACTGCCCTCCTGCTGTCGGCCGTCACCTACATGTGGGCGTTGGCAAAGGGTGTGGACTTCGTCCGCCTGCTCATCGTCGAGGGCCTCTCCTCCGACAAAGCACTGGTCAAATTGTTCGAAAGTATCGACTCGATCCTCATCGCGACCGTGCTTCTCATCGTCGGATTCGGATTGTGGGAATTGTTCGTACACGACCTCGACCTGCCGCCTTCGCTGACAACCAACTCGTTCGGTCAGTTGAAGAGGCAGACCGCAGGAACGCTGCTACTGGTGCTGGTCGTGCGATTCCTGGAAGTGTCCATCACCAGGCCGGAACCGGATGAGCTCATCGCTCAGAGTGTGTCCACCGCGTTGGTCGGCGGTCTGCTGATCGTGTTCGCAACCTGGCATCGCAGTCCGTGAATCCACTGCCGGGCGGCGGTAACCTAGTTAGGTTCGGCATTCCTTATATAGACTCCGTCGGTGCTCAGCGAGATGACCTACGTCGACCGCCCCGGTGTGCGCTTCGCGCGCGACCTCGGCCGCTTCGGTGACGAACCTGCTCTGATCACGGCCGACGAGGCGCTCACCTATCGTGACCTCGATGAACGCGTCGAGCATCGGGCGTCGGAACTCGGGACGACGCGTTGTCTCGTGCTGATCTCCGGTTCCAACGACGTCGACGTGATCGTCACGTATCTGGCAGCGCTGAGGGCCGGGCATCCGGTGCTGATGGCTCCGAACGAAAATTCTGGCCACCTCGACGGCCTGATCGACGCATACCGGCCCGATGTGGTGGTGCGCACCGTCGACGGCCGCAGCGTCGTCGAGAAGGCCGGCCGACGACCCGAGCATGACCTGCACCCCGACCTCGCGTTGCTTCTCAGCACGTCCGGTTCGACCGGATCGCCCAAACTCGTCCGACTCTCGCACCGAAACGTGCAGTCCAACGCCGAGTCGATCGCCGAGTACCTCGGTATCCGCGCCACCGACCGAGCAGTGACGACGCTGCCCATGCACTACTGCTACGGACTGTCGGTCGTCCACAGCCATCTTCTCCGCGGTGCCGCGTTGATTCTGACCGATTCCTCCGTCACCGATCCCGCCTTCTGGAATCTCGTGCGGGCCCAGCGCGGAACGACGTTCGCCGGCGTGCCCTACACCTTCGATCTGCTCGACCGGATGGGATTCGATCAGCTGGATCTGCCCGAGCTGCGCTACATCACGCAGGCCGGTGGCAAGATGCCGCCGGATCGCGTCCGAAAGTACGCCGAGCTGGGCCGACGTCGGGGATGGGACTTGTTCGTCATGTACGGGCAGACCGAGGCAACTGCCCGAATGGCCTATCTGCCATCCGATCTCGCCGCCACCCACCCACACACCATCGGCCGTCCCATTCCCGGAGGGACCTTCCGCCTGGAGACAGTCGACGACTCCCCCAGCGGTACAGGCGAACTCGTCTACTCCGGGCCGAACGTCATGCTCGGGTACGCCGAGAGCCCCGATGACCTTCGCCTCGGTGACATCCTCGCGGGCGAACTACGCACCGGCGACCTCGCGCGACTCACGGACGACGGATTCTACGAGGTGGTGGGCCGCCGAAGTCGATTCGCGAAGGTGTTCGGCCTGCGCATCGACCTGCAGCACGTCGAGTCCACGCTCGCGCAGCACGGGCTGACGGCGTGCTGCACCGGTGGAATCGACGAGTTGGTCATCGTCGTGGACGGCGGTGACATCGACGCAGTCCGCCGCACTGCCGCGCAGAGCAGTGGACTACCCGCGGCAGCGGTACGGGTGTGTCTCGTCGACCGACTACCGCGAACGCCCACCGGCAAACCGGATCTGCGAGCGGTTGCGGAGATCGCTGCCCGGCCCGAACTCGACCCGTCGGACGCCGTCCCGGCCACCGCTGACGTGAAGGCACTGTTCACCGAGATTCTGCACTGCTCACAGGTGGAGGACGACAGTACATTCGTGAGTTTGGGCGGCGACTCCCTGTCCTACGTACGTGTGTCGATACGGCTGGAGGCCATGCTCGGCCACCTGCCCGAGAACTGGCACACCACACCGGTGCGCGAGTTCGATCGGAGTCAGCGCTCACGGCGTGGCTGGCACCGAATGGAGACGAACGTTCTGCTGCGCGCCCTCGCGATCGTTCTGATCGTCGGCTCACACATTCACCTGTTCGCGGTGCTCGGCGGGGCCCACGTGCTACTCGGGATAGCCGGCTACAACTTCGCCCGCTTTCACCTCGGGGCCGTGGATCGCATCGAACGGACTCGACGCGTGCTCCGAAGCGTCGCTCGGATAGCCGTCCCCAGCATGGTGTGGATCGGATGCGTCATCGCCCTCACCGGGGACTATCGAATCACCAGCGCATTTCTGCTCAACGGGATCCTCGGCCCCGACGGGTGGTCTGCGGAATGGCGGTACTGGTTCGTCGAGGCGATCGTGTACATCGTTCTGGCCGCTGCTGCGGCACTGACCATTCCATTGCTCGACCGTCTCGAGCGTGGTCACTCGTTCTGGTTCCCGATGGGACTCGTGGGCCTCGGACTCGTCACCCGCTACGGGCTGATCGACATCGACGACAGCCCCAACCGGATCCTCACCGCGTCGGTGGTCTTCTGGTTGTTCGCATTGGGTTGGGCTGCGGCGCAGGCGAAGACGATCCCGCAGCGACTGTGGGTGACGGCTGCCATCGTCGGTACTGTGCCCGGGTTCTTCTTCGGCGACACGCAACGAGAAGTCATCGTCGCTGTCGGACTGTGCATGTTGGTGTGGTTGTCGTCGATTCCGTTCCCAGCGATGCTGAGCCGAGTGGCAGGGGTGTTGGCGAGCGCCTCCCTCCACATCTACCTGACCCATTTTCAGGTCTACCTGCCGCTTCGCGACGACCATCCCTGGCTCGCATTCGCCCTGTCGATCATCGTCGGAATTCTGTACTGGCAGGCGGTCGAATTCGTACTTTCCCTCCGCAGTCGAATCGTGTCGCGATCGACGACGGTCCGTTCCGACATCGCCGTGCCGTCCGACTTGTCAGGCTCCCGACCACGAGCGCACAATTGGCCACCATGGCATTGATCTCGAAGGGCTTCGTGGGTCGGCGACGCGGCGACGACGGGCGTACTCCCCCCGGTCAGTATCTGACCAAGGATTTTCCCGTCCTCGCGATCGGGCCCGCGCCCGTCGTCGCGACCGACACGTGGTCGTTCTCGGTCACCACCGAACGCGGCGACACTCGCAGCTGGACCTGGGACGAATTCGCGGCTCTCCCGCACGAGACTCCGACCGTCGACATCCACTGCGTCACCAAGTGGTCGAAGCTCGACACCACGTGGAAGGGCGTGAGCCTGGACGTTCTGCTGGACGGTCTCGATACCGATGCCGGCTACGTCGTGGTGCACGGCTTCGACGGCTACACCACCAATCTTCCCCTCGAAGATCTCAGGGATGGGAAGGCCTGGCTGGTCACCGAGTTCGACGGCGCTCCCCTGACTCGCGAACACGGTGGTCCCGCACGGCTTCTCGTTCCACATCTGTATTTCTGGAAATCGGCGAAGTGGATCTCGAGCATCGAGCTCACCGTGGAGAACGAGCAAGGCTTCTGGGAACGCGGTGGGTATCACGACTACGGAGATCCGTGGCGCGAGCAGCGGTACCAGGGCGACTGACGTGACATCGGCAGCCGGGGCGAAACCCTGGCTCGTTGCCACGGCGGCGACCGTGCGGCGTGAGACACCCACCGCGTCCACCCTCGTTCTCGACGTCGACGGATGGCCCGGCCATCTCGCCGGACAGCATGTGGACGTCAAGCTCACCGCCGAGGACGGCTACAGCGCGCAGCGAAGCTACTCCTTGGCGTCGGCACCCGACGGCACGTCGCGCATCGAGATCACGGTGCAGAACGTCGCCGACGGTGAGGTGTCTCCCTACCTGGTCGAGGCCGTCGAGGTCGGTGATCGCATCGAGATCCGCGGACCGGTGGGTCGATGGTTCGTCTGGCGACCGTCCCAGCCCTCCGAGACCCCGTCTCCGCCGATCCTGTTGGTGGGTGGCGGTTCCGGAATCGTCCCGCTCCGCGCGATGGTGCGCGCCCAGGCGTCCGCAACGGGCGGACGGGTGCCGTTCCGGGTGCTGTACTCGGTGCGCGAACCCGCGGAGGTCTATTTCGCCGACGAGTGGGCTCGCCCTCCGGCCGGCGTGGACGTCACCATGATCCACACGCGGCGTGCCCCTGCCGGCAATGCACGGCCACTCGGCCGCATCACGATCGAGGACCTCGACGCCCACGGATGGCCGGCGGAGTTCGAGCCGCGGTGCTACATCTGTGGCCCCACGAGCTTCGTCGACACTGTGGCCGACATGCTGGTGGAGCGGGGGCACTCGGCAGCGAACATCCGAACGGAGCGTTTCGGACCGAGCTGAGGTGCGGTGGATCAGACGATGCCGCGGAGGAATTCGATCTTGAGGCGGCTGTATTCGTCGGTCCACTCCGAATCCACCGACATGAACGAATGGTCCAGTCTTGCCTCGTTCTTGCTGTACAGGTTCAGGCGATTGGCGACGCCCACTCTGTCCAGTCCGGCGCTCAGTTCGGCTGCCTGGTCGGGGAAGGTACCGGTGTTGCCGTCGGAGATGAAACTGGGCGGAAAGTCGGCTGTGATGTTGTCGATGACGTTCGCCTGCGCCAGCACTGCTGCGTCGGTGGTGTCGAGGTAATTTCGGGCGGCGATGTCGAAGAAGAAACCGTTCGACGGGCTCGGTGATTGCGGTGCGCCCGCTCTACCGACATCGAGGGCAGCACTCTCGAACACGATCGCCTTCAAGGCACTTCGGTCCATGGTGGGTTCCATACCCAGTGCTCGCGCGTAGTCGGAATTGGTCTGCACGGTGGCGTAGTTGCCCACGATGTGGCCACCCGCGCTGGTTCCGGCGAGCACGACGCGACTCATGTCGAGTCCGTACCCGTCGGCGTTCGCTTCCAGAAACTGCATGGCCTGGCCCAGTTGGATTGTCTGCGTGGGGAATCGGTAGCTCGGCGCGAACGCGTAGTTCACCGACACCACGTTGTAGCCGGCGTCGAGCATGGGGCCCGCCCACGATGCACCGCCGGAATCTGCGCTGGGAGCACCATCCGTTTTGTCACCGACGATCCAGCCACCGCCATGAACAGTGACGTACGTGGGCCGACCGACCGATGGATCGTCGTCGGCAATATAGATGTCGAGAAACGAATTCGGAAGCGTCGAGCCGTATTCGACGTCGCTGGTGAGTCGTGCACCGTCGACGACCGTCGTCGCTGTCTGCGCGTCGGGCTCGAAGGAATTGCTCTGCCCCAACGCATGCAGCGATCGGACCAGCGGTGCCGGATCGGCCGCCATCCCGACGACCGCGGCGGAGCCCACCAATGCAATCGTTGCAGCGAGGCCGGCCGGGAGGGCGGTGGCAACCCTACGAGTGGAGGCCGCCGAACGGCCCGCCCACGCCGACGCGAGCAGAAAGAAACCGAGCGCAACGGCCGCGGTCAAGGCTATGACCCACAGGGTGTGAAATCCCGTCACCAGCCATGCCGCCTGGGTCACGACGGTGACCGACCCGAGCGACGTTCCTACGGCTACGTGCTTTCTGGCATCGGAAGCGACGAGACAGACTGCCACGACTGCCGCGGCGATTATCCACAACCCCACAGCGAGCTGCTGACGGATGAGGACGAACTCGAGCCATGCGAGTACGACGCTGACGCCGCCTGTGACCGCGAGCGCAGCCGCCCTCGCTCTGGTTCGGCGCACTGCTCCGGCCTCGATGCCGTCCGGCACGGTCTTCTCCCTTGTCTTTCTCGAGTGCGTGACTACGCAGACGCGTGGCGTTGCCGGTGAAGTTCGCGAACGGTGTCGCAGAACTCGGCCACCGGCCCGTCCACCACGATGCCCGGGACGATCCGTTCGATGGGCAATGGTGTGATTGCGAGTGGCGCAGCACCGAATTCTTCGAGCCACGTGAGTAATTGAGCCGTCGACGTGGCATAGACGATGCGGCCGAGTCCTACTATCCCGTGGCTCGCCGAGCACATCACGCAGTGTTCGCCGGAGGTGTAGACCGTGGAGGATCGACGCTGATCGGCGTCCAGGTTGGTCGCAGCCCACCGAGACAGTGCGATCTCGGGGTGCCGAGTGGGATCGTTCAGGTCACCGACCCTGTTCCTGTCCTCGGCCAACAGCTCGCCGCTGTCCGACACCAGAACCGAGCCGAATGGATCGTTGCCCGTGCGCGCCGCCTCTGCCGCCAAATCCACAGCCCGGGCCAGGAATGCACGGTCGCTGGAAGAGATGCTCACAAGGTACCGGTGCCGAGGATCGAAGTTTTCACGCCTCGACCGTACCGTCTCGAAACACACCGCCTGCCGACCCAGTAGTACGGCATCGCTGCTGGGTATGGTCGGCGGGTGAGCTTCTCGGTGCGGACTGCAACGTCGTTCGCGGATCTGCGCGCGATTCTCGGCCCGAAGAACCCGACGTCGTCGGTCTGTTGGTGTCTGAGCCACCGGATCGATTCCGCAACCAACCGGTCACTGGTAGGCCCGGACCGCGCCGCGTACGTCGCGACGCTGACCCGTCGAAAGGTCGCGCCGGGCGTGCTGGCCTACGACGGGGACGAGGTGGTCGGCTGGGCTGCGGTGGCACCACGCTCAGAGTTGCCGTTCGCGCGATCCAACAAGATTCCGCACGTCGACGAGCTGCCGGTCTGGACGGCCTGGTGCTTCCGCGTCAAGGCGGGCCACCGCAAACGCGGTATCGCGCATGCGTTGTTGGCCGGTGCCGTTCGGTTCGCCGCCGATCACGGTGCTCCCGCGATCGAGGGCTATCCGGTGGACAACAAGGGTGCGAAGGTCGACCTGACGATGGCCTACGTCGGCACCCGCGGACTGTTCGAGTCGGCGGGCTTCGAATTCGCGGCAGAGACGACGTCGGTATCGGGCGGAATCCCACGGGTGATCATGCGAAAAGATCTACGCCGCTGAGGTAGTGCAGGAGAGTCCGAAGCCTCACGTTCTCGTGCTGACGCTGCCGCACGGCTGCAGGGTTGCGCCCACCTCTGCACGCAGGCAGTCCCTGCTCATCGACCGCGCACGGCACCGAGTGTCTATGATGAAATCGTCGTTGCCGGGTGCGTGCGCTCGGGAAGTCTGAACCGCTGCCGTGATGCATCCGACGGGAAGTGCAGTAGTGAGAAAGTCTGCTCCACAGTCGATGTTTCGAGACGGAGCCGGAAGCCTGGCGTTGATCGCGGGCATCGTTGCTGTCACCAGCGCGTTCGTTCCGTTCATCGGAGACTTCGTTGCTGTCCCGACCGGAGTGATCGCCGTCATCAGTGGCTGGATCGGTCTCGGCCGCGCCGTCGACGGCACAGCGTCGAACGGGCGCGAGGCCGTGATCGGTGCCGCTCTGGGCGGTGCGGGGCTGTTCGTCGTGTTCCTGACGTTCGCAGCCACCGCTGTGTGATCGCCCGCCTGACGCTCGTAGGTACTCGTTCGCTCGAGGCCGAAGAGCCACAGTGCCGAATGATCCTCTCCCATACGGATCATCCATCCGTATTTTCGCTCGCACAGTGTAGAGAAAATCCATCCCGCCCTCGGAAGGCTTCACCTACTGTCTGCAGGCATGACCATCGATCGAGTACCGGTATCCGGCGGAGACATCGTCGTCGAAACACACACCGGGACCAGCGAGCCCGTTCTCGTGGTGCACGGGGTCTCGAGCCAGCGCATGCTGTGGGGCTGGCTACGCGCAGAGTCGCCGCACCTGACTCTCGTCGCACCGGATCTCCGCGGCAGGGGCGACAGCGTGGACGTCACGGGACCGTCGTCGTTGACCCAGCACGCAGACGATCTGGACGCCGTCTTGGATGCTCTGCAACTGGGCGCCGTGCACGTGTGCGGAATGTCGATGGGCGGCTTCGTGGCGGTCGAATTCGCGGCCAGGTATCCATCCAGAGTGAAAAGCCTCGTTCTCGTCGACGGGGGCGTTCCGGTGGCACCGCCCGCCGGTCTCACACAGGACAACGTCGCGGCCGCTTTCGCGGACAAGATTGCTCGAACTCAGCAGCGGTGGGACGACATCGAGGATTACATCGAGTTCTTGGTGTCGACCTCGTTGCCGCTGCTCGACCGCAGCGACCCGCTGCTACGGACGTATGCCGAACACGATCTGGCCGACGGATCGATTCGACTGTCGTCCGCTGCGGTCGTCGCCGACGCCACAGACGTGTTCTTCGGCGCTTCGCGGTTCCGGGAACTGACGATGCCGATTCGATTCCTGCACGCGCAGTGGAGCGTTGGTGCAGAATCCGCCCCGATGTACTCGCCTCAGGGCATCGACGCACTCGACCTGACGTCCATCACCCCGATGCCGGGGCTCGATCACGCCGGGACGATCATGACGTCCGTCGGTGCTGCCGCTGTCGGAGCGATCGTCGATCGGGCTCTGCGAGGTGAATGACCAGCTGATTCGTTACGAGCGGCGAACAGTCGCACTACGGAGCCGCTCTTTCGCGTTTGCCTAGGTTCGATCCCGAGCCAGGATGCGTTCGAGGTAGTCGAGGTCTTCCCGGAGCATGGAGATGGCCCGTTCGGGTCCCTCGGGTACGACGGGCTTGCCGCTCTCCTGAGCAACGGTGCGCAGTGCCATGTCGGCGAGTTGGACGGCCACGCTCCGATCGGCGTCGGGATCACCGCTCTGATGCCACCAGGCGACCCAATTGAGCATTCCGATGATGCCGAGTGCCGCAGTACGCGGGTCGACAGGCCTGAACTCTCCTGCCTTGACACCGCTTTCGACGACCGTCACGAACTCCTTGAGCACGTGCCGACGGCTCTGCTGGTAGGTCCGCGAAATCTCCTCGGGGAGATCGGCTTCCGACCTGATGATGAGCTTGAAACGGTCGGCGGTTTCAGCTTGGTTCAGGGCGATCGCGGTGGCCATCTTGCGAAGCTTCTCGGTGGGACCGAGATCGGATCGCTGGTTGATCTGGTGCAGAACTGCGGCAGGCGTCTCGGTGCTCTCACTGATCAGACGCGACAGCAACTCGTCCTTGTTCGCGACGTAATGGTAGAGCGCCGGCCGGGTGAGGCCCGTTGCGTCGGCGATGTCCTGGAGGGTCGTACTGGCAAACCCCTTCTCCGCGAACAACCGCGTGGCCTGGTCGAGAATCTGCTTCTCGACCAGCTCCCGACGCGGATTCCTCGCCGCGCCCCGCTGTGAGTCCTCGCGTGTCATGACCGAAGAATAACCGTCGCTCCCGTCAACGACCGACAGACACGAGGTGGGTACGCGCACCGACCAGACCTGCCACCGCGTCGGGCATCCACTCCTCCGGCACGTCGACGACGACGAGTGCACCGGTGCTGCGCATCATTCGCTCCGCGACATCGAGTCGGGTCAGGACGTGATCACGCTCGCCGGACCCGGTCAGCCACACCGTGGAGCTTGCCCTGGACTCGTCGACGATGGCCGTCGCCTTCTCGTTCCACGCAGATTCGACGTCCACGGAGACCACCGTCGTCGTCGGGTCTTCGCGAAGATCGGACGGGGCGAATCGGTCGGGAAACGACCGGCCACCGTGCTCGATGGGGCGCGAGAGGATCCACCGAGACACATCGACGGGAACCTCCGAGTCCGCAGGGACCTTCGCGTAGCTCGCGATTCCCTTCCACGCCACCTCGGGGGCAGATTCGAGAAACCGCTCTAGACCGACCTTTCCGGCGCGCGTCATGTACGCCACCATCAGTTGCTCCACGGGCAGATTCATCCGTTGTGGGAAGGACTCCCACCACTGTTCACTTCGCACGGCAATCTGCTGAAGGTGTTCGACCGCGGGGCGACGCACCCGTTCGTACTCGGTGAGGGCTTCGCCGACGGTCGCAGCCGACGCCAGTGCAGCGTCGAGCGCGATGGCGTCCTCCATGGCCAACTTCGTTCCCGATCCGATCGAGTAGTGGGCTGTGTGTGCGGCGTCCCCGAGAAGAACGACGTTGTCCACGGACCATTTGCGGCACTTGACGGTTCGGAACTGCATCCACCGGGTCCTGTTGCCGATGAGCCTGTGTTCCTGGAGGGTGTCGGCAAAGGCAGACTCGAGGTAGCGCAACGATGCCTCATCACTGTCGGTCGGGTCGGTGGCTGCTGTCGTGACGTCGAAGCCCGCGCGATGCCACGTGTCGAGATCCGTCTCGATCAGGAACGTACTGCGATCCGGCGCATAGGGATACGCGTGCGCGACGAAAGTGCCGTGCTCGGTGGTGACGGGTACGAAGATGGCGCTTGCCAGTGCGAAATCCGTTCCGCACCAGAGGTAGAGGCCGGTCCCGGTGGTGATGTCGGTGCCGAAACCCGGGTCTGCCGTTCGCGTTGCGCTGTTGATTCCGTCCGAGGCGATGACGAGGTCGACATCGAGATCGCCCGGTTCACGGCGTTCGCCGAATTCGAGCCGGACACCGGCGTCACGCGCTTGCTCCTGCAGGACGGACAGCAGCGAGGTACGGGCCACAGCGAGCAGATCACCGTGGGCCAAGCGGGCGATCGACTCCCCCACCTGCATCGACATCTCGTGTGAATACGACTGGGCCACAATTGCATCGAGTGATGCAGCGTCGGCCTGACGTAGATTTCGCTGCGTCCGTGAGGCGAGGCCGACTCCGAACCCGAACGTAGTGTCCGGTGAACTCTGTTCGTAGACGGTGATCTCCGCGTTGGGATTGGACAGTTTCAGCAGCCGCGCGGCGTAGAGGCCACCGGGGCCCCCGCCGATGACTGCGACGCGGTCGAGTTTCATTGTTGCCTCTCGAGCTTCGCGGCGATGTCCAGCCGCAAACGCTTCTTGTCGATCTTGTTGACGTTGGTTCGGGGAAGCGCGTCGAGCCATTCGAGGCGCTCCGGCCATTTGAACTTGGCCACACCGAGTCCCGTGAGATGGTCCTGCACGTCGGCCATCGTCAACGGGGCCCCGTCGGTGACGAGATACGCGCACGTCTTCTCGCCGAGTCGAGGGTCGGGCATTGCGACGACGGCCGCGCCCACGATGGCCGGATGGTCGAGCAGAAGAAGCTCCACTTCCTCGGCGTTGATCTTCTCGCCGCCGCGGTTGATGAGGTCTTTGATGCGACCCTCGATCGTGACGTACCGCTCGCCGTCGACGACGGAGATCGACGCCAGATCGCCGGTTCGGTAGAAGCCGTCGGAGGTGAAGGCAGTCCGATTGTGCTCGGGGGCACCGAAATACCCGGTGATCGTGTACGGGCCACGGCAACACAATTCGCCGACTTCCCCGTCGGGTAGCTCGATCTCCGTGCCGGGATCGAGAATGCGCACCTCGTCCTCGGCGCAGACAGGAGTACCGACTGTGGTGATTCGAGCGTCGCGAGGGGCGGCGACAGGGGTGACGGTGAGCAGCCCCTCGGACATCCCGAACAGTTGACCCGCCCAATGATCTCCGCCGTCGTCGACGCGGTCCATCAGTGCCGGTGAGACTTTGGCACCGGACAGGATCACGTGCCGCAGACGCTCACGCACGCGATCGAACTCGGGGCTCGACACGGCCTGGTAGTGACCGTGGCCGATCAACACCTCGGTGGCCTCCGCGCGCTCCATCAGGTCGAACGCCGATCCGACGTCGGCGGTCGCGAGTACCAGGCACGCGCCCACCGAATGCGAGGCGTGCAGACCGCAGGCAATCCCTGCGTTGTGCACGATGGGGATCAGATGGGCGACGCGGCTGTCCGCGGTCCACTCGAGCCGTTGGGCGTACATGAGTGCGTTGTTCCAGTACTCGGCATGGATCCGTGGGATGACCTTGGGCACTCCCGTTGTTCCTCCGGACAATTGGAATGCAACCACATCCTCGGGATCCGTCTCCGCCTCGATGGCCTCGACGAGAGCTCGGGCCTCGGTGGGATCGATGCCGCGCCCGAGGTCTTCCAGCCGCAGTTCGTCGGTCTCCACCGCCCCGACCGTCACCACGTGGCGAACGGTCTCGCTGCCCGCGGCGTGTTCGTGGGCGAACGAGACCAGATCGAACGACGGCAGGCCGGCCTCGACCACATGCGCGACCGCGCCCACCGCCGCACCGATGTGCGCGATCTCGTGCATTCGGTGCGCGGCCAGCGTGGCGACCGGAACCAGTCCGGCCTTGATGCAGCCGTACCAGGCCAGAACCGTCCCGAGCCGGTTCGTCATCTGGAACAACACAGGGTCCAGGCGCGCCAGTCCCAGTCGAATCAATCCGGCAGCGACGGCGTCGGTACGACGGTCGAGTTCGGCGAACGTCATCGAACCCTCGGCGCTGATGATCGCGAGCCGGTCGGGATACCGAAGAGCGATGTCGTGGAACCGGCGACCTGTGGGCAGTGGACTCCACGAACCACTCCGGCGGTAGTGCTGCGCGCGATCCTCCGGGTATCCCACCAGCCGGCCGTCCCAGTCCGAGTGGGTCGCCTCGGTGGTCACCGTCATCGTTCGGCCACCGCTGGAAGCAATCGAGAGATCTCCAACGAATGATCGGGGTGATCGGCCGGGACGATTCCCGAGTACACGGCCGTCCAGCATCCCGGGCAGCACAGCTGACGGAACACGATGGGCGTGTCGACGTAGATGGACGGATCCGACGTCACCTGGGGCCCCGCCGCCGAGGACGGTCCCTCGTAGCGAGCCAGATCCAATACGCCGCTGGTCTTCTCGTCACCGAGCAAACGACCGCACTGTGCACAGGCGATGACCCGAACGTCTCCGACGGTCACCTCGGACAGGTTGTCGTCGAGACGTCTGGCCAGCGAGAGATCCATGATGGGAGCATCGGAGTGCTCAGTGGAACGCGTGCGCCGTTCGTCGATCATGTCTCGACGTCGTCGTGCAGTTGCTGCCTCGTCGACCGTTCCCGCGTCGATCACCACGCCGTAGACGACGTTCGCCCCCTCCGCGGTGACCTTGCCCTCGCGTAGGTCAACGACCACAGCCGCCGGATCGCGGTGCAGCGGATCTCCGTAGCCGCCGCCTCCCTGCCAATGCATGTACAGCACCTCACCGGGAGCGACATAGCTTTCGGCGTAGCACGCGCCGAATTCCTTTCCGCCGCCGAGCTCGTCGAGGGCTCCGGGAATCTTGCCGGCTGCGAACTGCTCGATGACGTCGGTACTGCGCGCCAGGATTTCGAGTCCGGTGTTGCCGGGGTATCCGCCGGCGAGGCCGTTGTTCTGCGCCACGGCTTTACCCGCCGAGGCGAGGACGAGGCCCATCGGGAGTGAGGTGCCGTACGGCGTGACAGCGAGCGATGCACTGACGCCTCCGCGTTGACGACCGGGTCCACCGGAGTCGGGCTCTTCACGACGCCACAGAGTCAGCAGCGGGTAGAGGAACTCGGTCATTTCCGTATCGGGGATGCGCCCCATCGGAATACAGAAGAGTCCGCCGGTGTCCATGCCGTCTGCCGTCGGGCGTGCGCCGTAACCGCCTGCCATCGGTTCCATCATGATGTTGAGGAACGGAACGGGTTGTTCCCCGCGTTCGTCGAGGCCTGCGATCACGGCGGTGTCCCAGGTACCGCAGCACGCAGCCTGCACGCTCTTGCCGAGGTCGACCGATCTGTCGAGCATCTGCGACAGGCATTCGGCGATGAGTGTTCCGGTCAGCCAAGCAGGTCCGATGGGACCACGGCTGACCGCAGCCGGGAAGCTCGCGTTGTTGATGGTGCCTTCTTCGGAGACCAGATCGAAGCATCGCATCAATCCGCCTGCAGACCAGGGAATGTCACCGGCGAGGATCGGAAGCAACGCGAGCATGACGCCGCCGCGCATACCTGCGTACGTGCAGTTGATGACACCCGTCTGCTTGTCGGTGCCGGTGAAGTCGAACGTGAGATGGTCGTCGGTCTTGCTCATCGCGACGGTGATCTTGTGAACCTCGCGGTCACCGGTGTGCGACTGGTCCTGGTAGCCGGTGGCCTTCCAGGTCCCGTCGGGGAGCGAGGAGAGCTTGCTGCGCAGTCGTCCTTCGGCGTCGGTCATCATGCGCTTCATGACGGCTTTGACGGTGTCGGCACCGTACTGCTCGATGACCGCAAGCATGCGGTTGCGGCCGACGGTGTTCGCGCCGATCTTGGCGCGCAGGTCGAGCCCGACCAGCATGGGAACGCGGGAGCGTCGAACCCAGAGATCCGCGATGTCGCGTTGTAGCTCGTAATCGCGGACCACCTTGACCGGTGGAGTCGGAAGCGATTCGGAGAACACGTCTTTCGCCGACGGATCGAACGATCCCAGGCCGGAACCACCGAGGTCGGGTTCGTGGCAGATCGCACTGGTCCAGGCGAACAGCTTGCCCTCGTGGAAGATGGGTTGGTAGACGATGACGTCACTCTGATGCAGTCCCCCGCCGACCCATGGGTCGTTGCACAGGAACATGTCACCCGGCGCGATTCCGGGGTTGGTGGCACGGTGTTGCAAGGTCCAGTAGATCGCCAGGTCGACGGCTCCGACGAGCATGGTGTTGTAGAGGCCCACCTGAACCTCCTGTCCCAGTTCGTCACTGATCGCGAAGTCGAAATCGTTCGCGTCGGTGACGATGGGTGAGCCCGACATTCGTTTGAGTGCCTCGCCCATCTCGTCGGTGACCGACCAGAGTCGGTGTCGGATGACCTCGTAGGTCAGCGGGTCGAGCTCGTCGATCTGCTGCTGGGTGACGGTGTGCACCGGCAGCGTCGGTGGCAGGGTGCGGGCGAGGGCGTCGGGGTCGACGGGGCGGGACGAGAAGATCTCGGACCCGGGAATTGCGGATGTCATGGTTCGGTTCTCCTGTGGTCTCAGCCGGCGACGATGTTGAGGTTGCCGAGGCGGTCGACAGTTCCGGTGGTGCCGTGCGGGACGACGACTGTGGTCGTCGGGACTTCGACGATGGCGGGGCCGGCGAGCACGTGCCCGGCGGCGAGCTTACTGTAGTCGTAGATGTCGGTGTCGACGTAGCCGATTCGGCCGTCCAAGTTGACTTTTCGGGTGCCGATGCGAGCGACCGAGGCGTCCGCGGAGTCGGCCGACTTCAGCTCGGGGAGCGTCGGTGAGAACGGCAGGACGCCGGTTGCACGCACGCGGTAGGTGATCGCCTGAATACCTGCTTCACGGAAACCGCTGTCCTTCCCGTACAAGTCTGCGTAGCGCTGCTCGAAGAGGTCGGACGCGTGTGCGACGCTCGACGAGTCGAGCGAGCCTTCGGGAATGGTGGTGGCAACCTCTGCCAACTGCATCGTGTACCGCATGTCGATTTCACGTTCGACCTGGACAGACGTGAAATTGAGTCCTTGTCGACCGAGGGCTTCACGGACTCGCTTCTCGAGGCCGTCGAAATTAGCTTCTGCGCGAGCAGGATCGAGCGGCATCGCCGCCGGGTCGGACAGCTCGGCCGCGAGGACGATGTTCGACGACGCAAGACCGTAGGCCGAGAACGCCGATGCCACCTGCCCGAGCGGAACGATGACTTCCTTGACGCCGACTTCGGCGGCATAGGCAGCGCAATGCGATGGGCCGGCTCCACCGAATGCGTAGAGAACGAAGTTGCGCGGATCGTGCCCGGCTTCGACGACGGTCTTGCGCAGAAGGTCGCCGGTCTGTGCGTTCTGGACGGCATAGATCGCGGCGGCTGCGTCCTCGATCGACAGACCGAGCGGTTCCGCGATGCGGCGTCGAATGGCCTCGCGCGCCAGCTCTTTGTCGAGTGGTTTGCGACCACCGAGCAATCCGCGTTCGGGGAGGATCCCGAGGACAAGATTGGCGTCGGCATTGGTGGGTTCGGTGCCACCCTGTCCGTAACAGGCAGGTCCGGGTACCGCCTGGGCGCTGTGCGGCCCGATCTGGAGGTTGCCGCCGGCATCCACCCACGCGATGGCACCGCCACCGGAGCCGATGGCGTGCACCTGCAGGGTGGGCACGTTGATCGGGTGGTGATTGATGATGGTGCTCGACGCACGCACCGGCTCACCGTCCACGACGAGGCCGACGAGGAAGGTGGTGCCGCCGACGTCGGTGGCGATGATGTTCTTGTGACCGAGCTGTTTTCCGAGTGATACCGCACCGACCACGCCGCCGGTCAACACGGACCCGACTGTGCTGATCGCGTTCTTCGGGGCCTCGGCTGCGGCAACGGCACCGCCGTTGCTCTGCATCACCAGGAGTGGGCCGGCGAGGTCGAGGGCGCGAAGCTTCTTTTCCAACGAGCCGAGGTAGTCGCGCAATCCCGGGCCGATCTGGGTACTCATGATCGTCGTCGCGTTACGCGCGAACTCACGGATGCGCGGGCTCACCTCGGAGGACAGCGAGACGAACATGTCGGGGTCGATCTCGTGGACCAGCTCACGAATGCGCTGCTCGTGCACAGGGTTACGGAACGACCAGAGCAGCGAGACCGCGATGCCGGAGACGCCGTCGTCGACGAGGCTTCGGATGGCGACGCGCGCGGACTCCTCGTCCAGCGCGACGACGACCGTGCCGTCACGGTCGAGGCGTTCGGTGACCTCGAGTGCGTGTCGCTTGGGGACGAGACCGTGGGACTTGCTCTGTCCCAACACGTTCTGCAGTTGCTCGGGAGAGCCACCGAGGTAACGGCCCTCCACGTTCATGATGTAGATCGAATCCCGATGCCCCTTGGTGGTCAGGAATCCGACCGGCGGAACGTTGCCCATCACCAGAGCATTGAGCGAGGACGTGGTGCCGTGCGCGATGTGGTGGGTGTTCGCGAGCATTTCCTGCACCGGGCATCCGAGTTGTTCGGCCAACGCTTCGAGAACGTCGATGACCCCCTGGGAATAGTCGGGTGGAGTCGAGGGCGCTTTTGCAGCGACCACGGTGCCGGAACTGTCGTCGAGTACTGCGTCCGTGAACGTTCCGCCGACGTCCACTCCGATCACATAGGTCATGCCGGTGTGCTCCTTAGGTCCGAGTCGAAGACGTTCTGGCGTGTGAGAGCGAAACACCCTCGAACACTGCTTACGTCTGCGTCGAGTATTCGACGTGACCGACGACATGTCAAGCATGAATGTGAGTGCTGCCACTTCCCTCGATACTGCCCGACCGGACACCCGGATTCGATTCCCCAGCTCCGGGCCGCTTGACGAATCATCGCAAACGTCGAATACTCGTCATCAGCGTCAATTACCGAAAGGCAGTTCATGAGTATTCATCGTGTGGGCTTGGTCGTACCGAGCTCCAACGTCACCGTGGAAACGGAGATGCCCGCCCTGTTGGCGCGACATCGAGATGCCCGGTTCTCGTTCCACTCCTCGCGCATGCGCATGCAGGCCGTGTCGCCGGAGCAATTGCGGGCCATGAACGCCCAGCGCGAACGATGCATCCTCGAGTTGGGCGATGCCGGAATCGACGCAATTCTCTACGCGTGCCTCGTCGCCCTCATGGTCGCGGGACCCGGGGAACACCAACGGGTCGAGGGGCTGATCGCGGAACAACTCGCCACGGGTGGATCCGATGCAGCCGTCAGGTCGAGCGCGGGCGCTCTCGTGGAAGGCCTGCGTGCCCTGGACGCGAAGAACATCGTTCTGGTGACGCCGTACATGCGACCGCTCGCGGAGAAGGTGGTCGAGTACATCGAGGCCGAGGGCATTCGCGTCCTCGACTGGCGTGCACTCGAGGTCTCCGACAACGCCGAAGTCGGCTGCATCCCAGGCGAACGAGTCATGGACGCGGCGCGGTCCCTGGATCTCACAGGTGCCGACGCCCTGGTGATTTCCGCGTGCGTACAGATGCCGTCCCTACCGCTCGTCCAGGCTGCCGAGGACGAATTCGGCATCCCAGTTCTGTCGGCCGCGACGGCAGGTGCCTACAGCCTGCTCCGTGCGCTGGACCTACCCGTCGATCTCCCGGACGCCGGCTCACTGCTCCGGGCAGACGCCGTCGTCACCTCCTAGATCGCCACTTTCGTAGAGAGGAAATCTTCATGTCCGACTTGCCACACAAGGTCCGGGGCGTCGACCACGTCGCCTACCCCACGTTCGATCCGGCGGCAACGGTCGAGTTCTATCGCGACGTGCTCGGCTTCCCCGTCGTGCACTCCATCTGCGCCGCAGGGTGGGGCCCGGAGAAGCATCCCGACTTCATTCACTTCTTCTTCGACATCGGCAACGACGACCGACTCGCGTTCTTCTACTACTTCGGCCTCGAACCGTTCGACGGTGGACCACAGGGTGATTCCTATTCACGCTTCGCCGAGGACGTACCGATCTTCTTCATCCGCTCGCGTCACCTGGCAATCCACGTCGACAGCGAAGAAGACCTGATGGAGTACCGGCGGCGGCTGGACGGCAGCGACTGGCCCGTGGAGATGCAGATCCAACACGAGACGATCGAGTCGATCTACACGCACGATCCCAACGGCTACATGATCGAGCTCACCCGCGCGATGCGTCCGGTCACGCCGCAGGAAGACCTCGACGCGAACCTCACGATCGACGCCCTGATCGACGTCGTTCGCGGACCCGACCCGAGCATGGCGAACCTGTTGACCCGCAAGGCCGAACTGATCGTCGAACGTGCGGCCGACTGGTCGGCCGAGAACGAGGTGGGGGTTTCGTGACCACGTTGTACGTACTCGACATTCCCGAGAACACCACTATCGCATCGGTGGCAGACGGCGACCCAGCCGTACGCGTCGACCACGTCGGCCCGTACTTCCGCATAGTCTCGGACGGGGACATCGTCATCGATCGTCGGGCCACCGGATGCAGGCACGCCGTCTGGTACAGCAGCGTCTCCGGGCTGTCGCAGTCTCGAATCACACAGTGGGACAAAGACGCCCTGCGCGTCGAGCAGTCATGACTCGGACCCGACTCGGCGCAGGCCGGTACATCGATGCCGCCGAGGCTCCGTCGAACACGGTGACCTCGGCGCACGAGCTCACCACCGCGGACGGTGCCAAGGTCAGCGGTGTGTTGCGCACGGTCCCTGGTGCCGAGACGGTCGTTGCCCTGATGCACCCGAGACAGGACCTGACGCATCACGTTCTCGTGCCCGAGTTGCTCGCCCGCGGATACGCAGTGTGGACTCAGGGCACGCGATCGGTGAACAACGACATCTCCCTGGTGCACGAGCAGGCATTGCTCGACGCCGCCGCCGGGCAGGTGTTCCTACGCTCACGCTCATTCGATCACGTTGTGACGCTCGGACACTCGGGTGGTGGCACCCTGTTCGCGTTCTACCACGAGCAAGCCGGTCTCGCGCCCGGGGATCGGCTGGCGGCAACGCCTGCAGGTCGACCGATCGACCTCGCATCCGCGGAGATGCCAGTGCCGGACGGTGCGATATTCATGGCTCCGCACCCCGGACAGGGTGCGCTGCTGCTGCGACTGATCGATCCGTCCGTCGTCGACGAATCGGACCCCATGTCCGTCGACCCGGCACTCGATCCCTTCGACACGGCGAACGGATTTGTCGACGCACCTGAAAGCTCCACCTATTCCACCGATTTCGTTCAGAGGTATCGCGCCGCTCAGCTCGAGCGAGTCGCTCGGCTCGACGCGATCGCGCGGTCACGGGTCGCCGAAGCATCCGCTGCCCGACGGCGTTTCGAGACAAGCGGCAATCCTGCCGATCGTCGAGATGCGTTGGCACCGAGATTACTGACCGTCTATCGAACCGACGCGGACCTGAGGTTCATGGACCAGTCGCTGAGCCCCAACGCCCGCCCCTACGGTTCGTTGTTCGGCCGACGGCCGGATCTGACGAATTACGGACTCGTCGGTTTCGCTCGCTTGTCGACGCCGGATGCCTGGCTGTCGACATGGTCCGGTCCGAGCTCCAATGCCGACTTCGTTCGGTGCGCACCGTCGGTCACGGTCCCGTCGTTGTTCGTCGAATTGACCGGCGATCAGGCGTGTTTTCCGGAGGACGCGTCGAGGATGGTCGAGGCCCTGGGCTCAGTGGACAAGTCCCGCGTGGCGATCGAGGGCACCCACTTCGGTGGCCCCATTCGCGACGGCGCGCCCACCGGCGCTTCTCTGGCCGCCGCCGACATCGGTGCCTGGTTGTCCGAACACTTCATCTGACCCTCTCGCGAGCGGAATATCATGTCACGTAACACTTTTTCTCCCGTCGTTGCGCTGTGCCTGGCGGCCTTGACGTTGGAGGGGTACGACCTTCTGATGTACGGAACGGTGGTGCCGTCGCTGCTGGCGTACGAGCCGTGGGATCTGGATCCGGCGACCGTCGGTGTCCTCGGCTCGGTGGTGGGAGTCGGCATGTTGGTCGGGGCACTGGCCGCTGGCAGCATCGCAGATCGCTGGGGTAGACGACGTGCCTTGATCGCCGCGGTCGCTTTGTTCTCGGCCGCAATGGGATGCTGTGCACTTGCGCCCTCGCCCGAGATGTTCGGAGCAGCGCGATTTGTCGTGGGCGTCGGGGCAGGCGTTCTGATGCCGACCGCGGCGTCGATGCTGATCGAGTTTTCCCGCCTCGACACCAGAGCGAGAACGGTCGCACTGGGATTCGTGGGGACCAGCGTCGGCGGTATCGCGGCGGGGATCCTGTCGCTGTGGCTCGTCCCGGCATTCGGCTTCCGGGCGATGTTCGCGGCTGGAATGATCCCGGCGTTGTTGATTCTGCCGATGATGCTCGGATACCTCCCCGAATCGCCCGCTTTCCTCAACTCACGGGGCAGGAGCGATGCGGCACAGACGATCTCGACTCGGTACGGTCTCGAGGAGGTAGAGGACAATCCCGGCGGTGATCCGACATCGACTGATCGCGGAATCGGTGCGCTGTTCACCGCGAACCGTGCGCGAGTGACGTTGTCCTTCTGGGTGATGACCCTGTTGTGTCTCCTCGTGTTGTTCGGCGTCGCGACCTGGTTGCCTGCGGTGATGCGATCGGCCGGATACCCGCTCGGCGCAGCACTGTCGTTCCTGCTGGTGCTCAACGTGGGCGGTGCAGTGGGTGCACTGGGTGGCGCTTACCTGGCGGACCGGTTCGGAATCGAACCTGTGACTACCCTCGGATTCCTCAGTGCAGCAGTGTCGTTGGCACTGATCGCGACCACTCCCCCGATCGGAATCGTGTACGTTCTGGTGCTGATCGCAGGAATGGGAACGACCGGGACGCAGATCCTGCTGAACACCTTCATCGGAAGTTACTACCCCGTGTCGTGCCGAACCACAGGACTGGGCGTCGCACTCGCGGTGGGACGACTCGGCGCGATCGTCGGTCCCACGTACGGCGGACTGTTCGTTGCCGCCGGCGCGGGAACCAGCACTCAGCTGTTGGCGTTCGCCTTGCCGGCAATCATCGGTGCCGGGGTGACGATTCTGGTGCCAACCGGACGGCGTTCGTCGGCCGCCCCGGCGAGTGTCCCCACCCCCAGCGGTCGGTCAACCGGCCGACGATAACGTGGACAGAAACTGGCGCAGATCCGCCGCGAGGCGCACCGGCTCCTCCATCGCCGCGAAGTGACCACCGTGATCGGGGACCTCGGTCCAGTGCACGATGTCGAACTCCTGTTCCGCAAGGTGCCTGATGCCGATGTCGTGCGCAAACATGATGGCACCCACCGGTTGCGACGGCTTTGCCTGCTGATCGCCCCAGGCCCCTCCATCCGCGGCGTACACGGTGTAGGCGGCGCTACCGGCGCTCCGCGTCAACCAATACAGGGTGACGTGGGCGAGAATCCGGTTGCGGCCGAGAGCACCGTCCGGTTCCTCGTCGAACGGGTAGGTCCACGCGCGGAATTTGTCCAGCATCCATGACAACTGACCGATGGGACTGTCCGTCAGAGCAGCACCGATCAGTTGCGGACGCGTCGACTGGATGGAGATGTACCCGAACTCGGACTCCATGAACTCGCCAACACGCCGGTAGCGGTCCAATTCGGTTTCGGTGCAACGCTTCTGTTCCGCCTCGTCTGGTTCCTGGAAGGGCGCACCGATCGACCCGTTGACATGAATGGCCGCGCAGTGGTCGGGATCGAGACGACCCATCGCCGGTGCGACTCCGGCACCGTAATCACCGCCCTGCACGACATAGGAGCCGTATCCGAGGAAGCTCATCAACTCCACGAACGCCTGGGCGACGCGATCGGTACTCCACCCGTCGTCGGACAGCGGCGTGGAGAAGGCGAATCCTGGCACGGATGGCACGATCACGTCGAATGCCTGAGATCCGGCGTCCTCAGGCTCGGTCAGCAGTGGAATGAGGTCGAGGAACTCGAGGTACGACCCCGGCCACCCGTGACACAGCAGAACAGGAGTGGAGTCGGCTCGCGAGGACCGCACATGCAGGTAGTGGATGCGCTGACCGTCGATCTCCATCATGTACTGCGGAAACGACGCAAGCTGCTTCTCCACCTCTCGCCAGCTGAAGTCGTCGACCCAGGTGGTGGCCATCGAACGGAGCACGGACACAGGCACTCCGGTGGTCCAGTCATCTGCACCGAGGGGTTCGGGTAGACGTGCGTCGCGAACACGACGGGACAGGTCGTCGAGCTCCGACTGCGGGATGTCGACGACGAACGGGATGGAAGGCGCGGTGATTGTCATGATGTCATCGTGCACGTCATCGCGGACAGTAACGGTCCGCAATCACGACCGATCGGCCGCGCGACTCGATCGGGCCCACTTCCACACCTCACCCACCGAACAGTGCACTCAGCGCCGGTCCGACGTCGCGGTAGGTCTTGATGGTCCGTATACGTCCGTGACCTATGCGAGCGAGATCCCGTCCGAGGTCGACGTCCTTCTCCCCGGACGTATCCAGCAATACATCGAGGCGCGGAATTCTCGCCGCGGTCGGTCGCGGATCGGGACCGGCATTGTGGACGCAGTCCGAGAGCAGAAGAACCCGCGCATCGGGGGCGGATACCGTGCGCAGGAGCCCCGCCGCGGTCTCGAGCGCGAACTGCACATTGGTCAGCCCCCGCGCAGGGATGCGGAGAACGGTGTCGAGAATTCCCAGCGGGGTCCGTGAGTCGCCGAATCGAGTCAGTACGGCCGCGTCGGACCAGAACGCAACGACAGCCAGGTTGTCTCGATTCATCTCACCCGTCAGAGCGCCGACGGTCGCGGCCGCAGTCCGTACCCGTTCACCTTTCATCGACCCGGAGATGTCGACCACCAGCACGATGGAACGTTTGGTGTGACGGCGTTCTCGGACGACGATGTCATCCTCTTCGGGTATCGGGTTTGCCGCCAACACGTCCAGAGTGCGGTCGAGATCGATCTCGTCACTGCCACCTCGGTAGCGCAGAGACGTCAGCTCGCCGACACCACGTCGTGCGCGTGCATCGAGCCGTGGACGACGAACTGCCAAACGCGCCGCGATCTTCCGGGCGCGGGCCCGAGTCGCGGCGTCGGCAGTCGACTCGTTCTCGGTCGCGTCGTTCAGCGGAATCACTTCGGCCGATTCCTCGGTGAACCCGGGTGCCGACGGGTTGTTCTCACCGACAGCCTTACCCGGCTTGCTGCGCCCCTCGGCGATCAGCACCGCACCGCTCCCGCCGCCCGGACGGAACACCGACGGTGACTCCGTCAGCTGTTTCGGCCTGCGTCGCAACGGCTTCAGAGTCCCCGACGACCGACGGGTCCCCGGTCGTGTGATCGGCGATTCGACCTCGACGGCTCTTCAACCAGGTGCCGCCGCGGCGGGGTGCAACACGAAGTGGTCCTGCCAGATGGTGTGCAAAATCGATTCTGCTGATACGTCGGATGTCTCGTCGACGTGAATTCGCCCGGAGAGGGCCACGTACATCGCGTCGAGCATCACCTGCTGGTAGTCCTCGGGTAGATCTCTGGGTGGATCGATGTCGGTGGAGAGGGGAACGTGCGCTCCCCGCAACTCAGCCAGTTGCTGTGCGACGAGGGTGAGATCGATTGCCCCGCGCACACTGCTGCCCTGGACGATGTCCTCGTGCTCACGCGTCATCCGGGTGATGGCCACCGCGTCGGCAACGATTCGTACGGAGTCGGATTCGCTGCGTAGGCCCACGATGCCGCGTTCGGCTTCGGCATCCTGGTAGCCGATGGCGAGGCGACAGAGGCGGTCGTGGACGCTCGTCGAGAGCCGCGTCGTGCCGACGTTGTCGTAGGGATTCATCGATGCCACGAGGCGGAACGTCGGTAATGCGTGGACGGTTCCCACGCGCGGGATCACGATACGTCGTTCCGCCATCGCGGTGAGAAGCGTGTTCAGGGTGTCCTCGGGTGCGCGGTTGAACTCTTCGATGTAGAGGAAACCGCCGGTGCGCATCGCCTCGATCAGCGGTCCCGGTACGAAGTTGTCCTCGCTGTAATCCTCGCGAAGAACCCGAGCCGGGTTGTGGTGCCCGACAATTCGAGCCGGTGTCAGATCGGCGTTGCCCTCGACGAAGAACAGTGGAATGGCCCACTCGGACGTGATCGCGCCGAGCAGAGTGCTTTTGCTGGTGCCGGGCGGACCCTCGAGGAGCAGGTCGCGCCCGGCCGCGACCGCTGCCAACAGGAGATCGAGTTCACGATCTCGACCGACGAGGTGCGTCGCAATCCGGCGGCGCACCTCACCGATCGACGCAGTGCCGGTCATTTGACGGTGTACCCCGCATCGACCGGAAGCGTTGCACCCGTGATGTATCGAGCATCGTCCGAGACCAAGAACGCTATGGCGTTCGAGATGTCGATTGCCTCGATCCACGGAACCGGCAATGTGTTGGTGCTCTGGAAGATCGGTGCCGACTTCTCTCGGGACGGGTTCGGATCATCGGGCGCGAACAACCCCCATGTCTTGGGATTCTGGATCATGACGGTGTCCACGCCGGTCGGGTGAACCGTGTTCACGCGAATACTGTGTTGGCCGAATTCGTTTGCCAGAGTGCGCATTATGCCGACGACACCATGCTTGGTCGCGGTGTAGTGCACCGTGTTCGGTGTACCTTTCAGTCCGGCCGTCGAACTCGTCAACACGATGGAACCACCGCGGCCGCCTGCGATCAGATGCGGCAGTGCAACTTTGCAGGTGTTCCAGACGCCGGTGAGGTTGACGTCGATCATGTTCTGCCACGCGTCGTCGGTGATGTCGAGGGCAGGCGCGATCTCGAACACTCCTGCGTTGCCCAGGACGATGTCGAGGCGGCCCAGTTCGGCGACGCCGTCGTCGACGGCCTTCCTCAGCGCGGCCGAGTCGCGAACATCGGCCTTGGTGGCCACGATCCGTCGGTCGAGCGCCTCGACCTGCTTCACCGTTTCGGCCAGATCTGCGTCGTTTGCCGGTGGATACATTTCGATGGTGTCGACCGGTCCACACAGGTCGACGGCAATGATGTCCGCACCCTCCTGAGCGAGGCGTATCGCGTGACTTCGCCCCTGACTGCGAGCGGCACCGGTGATGAACGCGACCTTACCTTCCAACTTTCCCATGTCCGTCTCCTACTTCGCCAGAAAGCCGGCGTCGACGGGCAAGGTGACGCCGGTGACGTACCTGGCATCGTCGGACACGAGCCATGCGATCGCGTTGCTGATATCGATCGCTTCGATCATCGGTACCGGAAGCAAATTGCCGAGCATGGCTGCGGCATCGGGGTTTTCGGTGAGGAACTTCTGCATGACATCGTTGACGACCATCGGCGTGTTCACTCCGGTCGGGTGCACGGTGTTGACGCGTATGGAGTACTGGGCAAGCCAATTCGTGAACGTGCGCATCAGACCCACGACCGCGTGCTTACTGGCCGCGTAGCCGTCACCGGCACCGGACCCGTTGCCGCCCGCACCGGAAAGGCCCTGCGTCGAACTGGTCAACACGACCGACCCGCCCTGACCCTTGTCGATCATGCTCGGAACCCCGATCTGAACGGTGTTCCACACACCGAACAGATTGACCTCCACAACATCGCGAAAAGTCTTCACTTGGTTCGGGTTCTCGGCACCCTGCGGTGCTATCCCGGCGTTCGCCAGAATGATGTCGATCGGACCGAGTTCGGCCACCGCGGAGTCCACCGCCGTTTTCAGCGCGTCGTAATCGCGGACGTCGGCTTCCTTGGCGACGATGCGCCGATCGAGAGCCTCGATTTCCTTCACTGTCTGCGCGAGGTCCTCCGAGGTGGCCATCGGATACGCGACCGTATCGATCTGTGCGCATATGTCGACTGCGATGATGTCGGCACCTTCTTGCGCGAGACGAAGCGCGTGACTACGCCCCTGTCCACGTGCGGCACCGGTGATGAAGGCTACTTTCCCGTCGAGCTTTCCCATGATCGAACTTCCTTGATCGTCGGATGAAAACGGCACGAGCGCAGAACGATTCGACGAATGGCCGAGCACGTTCGCGGCGGTATGTCCGATTTGCGGGACATGAATCGACGTTATATGACACCCAGTGCAGATGTGGCCGAATTACTTGAATCGTTGTCGATTTACGTTCGGCGGACAGGAGAACAGAACGACCGATTCAGACGTGCACGCGAAGTGAAGGATCGAAGTGAATTGCGCGCCGAGCCCTCACGTACTCTGTCGCCGCTGCAGGTCGTCGCCGCGTTCGAGCGCCGCGCGGATTCGGCCGAGCAGCGCAGTGGCGTCACGGAGGGTGCGTTGCTCGGCCGGCGTCAGGTCGGCGAGTATCTGCACAAGAAGCCCCTCCGCCGCGACGTCGTAGATGCGAAGTTGTTCGCGAGCAAGATCTGTGAGGCCGACGCGCATGCTTCGCGCATCCGAGTCGTCGGGGCGGCGAGCGACGAGACCGTCCGATTCCATGGTTCGGACGAGGTTGCTGATCGTGGGTCGAGCCAACCCCAGCTGACGCCCCAGCACTGTGGGCCCCTCCCACTTGTCCGGGAAGAGCCGTCTCAGAATCTCGATCTGCGCGTCGGGCAGAGCCGCGAGCCCCGCGCGCGAGCGGGAGGTGTTGAGCAGCACGCGCCGGAAGGGACCTATCTCCGCACTCAGGCGACGTGCGATATCGGCGAGACCGGGTGCGCTGTCGGAATCGTCCATCGAGCCAGACTACTCAGCCAAATTTTAGGTTTGCAACAAACGTACTTCTGGGTGAAGATATTGCCATGGACATTCACACCAGCATCACCGAGCCCGCCCCCGAACAGGCCCTGAATTCGATAGTCGGCCATCGGTTCATCTACACCTACGCCAACGGGTGGCAATACGAGATGTACGTCAAGAACGCCACCACCATCGACTACCGCATCCACTCGGGAATGGTCGGAGGCCGGTGGGTCAAGGGACAAGAAGTCGACCTCGTCGGACTGGGCCGCGGGGTCTACAAGATCTCGTGGAACGAACCCACCGGCACGAGCGTCGTCGTCAACGTCGTACCCGAGGACCGCGTTCTGCACGGCACCATCTTCTTCCCCCATTGGGTCGAACTGGACGGGTCGAAAACCGTCCTGTTTCAGAACGACCACCTCGACGAAATGCGCCGATTCCGTGATGAAGGCCCCACATATCCGATATACGTCGTGCCCGAGTTCGCGCACATCACCTTGTTCGAGTTCGTCGGCATCGACGACGAGACCGTGATCGACACCGCGCCCGCCGATCTACCGGCAGGCTTCGCCGACAGGAGCAATTGAGATGAGCCTCCAGAACCCTGAGATGGCCCCGATTACGCTCTCTCATCACGGCCAGGTGATTCGTGGCAGCGAGTATCGACCCATGAACGCCGACGAAACAGCGCCGTCCATTCTGATCGTGCACGGCTTCGGCGACTCCAGCGTCGGACCACAGCGCCTGTTCGTGCAGACCTCTCGGCAGCTGGCGAAAGCGGGAGCGTTCGTACGCGCGTACGACCGACTCGGCCACGGGGTCAGCGACGGCGAGTTCGAGGACATCACCCTGCGCGACGAGGTCGAACAGGTGTCGAGCATGATCGAAGCCCTCGGCACCGATCGATCTGCACCGGTCCACATCGTGGCTCACAGCCTCGGCGCAGTGGAGTCGGCCATAGCAGCCGCACGCCACCCCGACCTGGTGGCCACCCTCACACTATGGTCGCCTGCTGGCGTCGTCGTCGACGACATCACCGTCGAACACGAGATCCAGGGCCAACCGCTGGATACTGTCGCACAGAACGGCGGCCTCGACTTCGGCGGCATGTGGCTCGGGCAAGCCTTCATCGACGATGTCCGCGACGGTCTCGACGTGTACGACGCAGCTGCCGGATACAGCGGTCCCGTCGACATCATCCATGGCACCGATGACCAGATCGTGCCACTCGAGTACGGACGCCGCTACGCAGAATTTCTGCCTCACGCGACCTTCACTGCGATCTCAGGTGCCGACCACGCCTGGTCGTCGTGTGCGTGGCGGGATGAACTCCTCACGCGTCTGCTGACGTTGACGGGGCTACCGAAATCCGATCGAACACGGGGGTCATCTTCTCCCGTTGCGTGAAACGGTGACTTCTATCGGAACCCTCTGCACTGCTCCACAATCCGTTGATATCGACGGTCGATTCGACTGCACGGGATCGGCGACCTTCCGCGTACCGGTCGGTTCCAGGAGCACCAGGGACACTGCCCACACAAGTCGCGAACACGAGTCCCAATCGGAACCCGTCGGCCTGTAGCAGTCCGTTGCCGCGACTGCGGTCAACCCCATCGGATACGAAGACGGCGTGCCGGCTCCGGCGCGGTATCGGGGCAAAGACAGTCCCGAATACGTTGGGTACGAACCGAACTCATGCAGTTCCTGAGTACTACGAGGGTTGTGCGGACGTGGCCGGGAAACTGGAACGGATTGTTCCACGCCAGGGACATAGCCGTGACATTCGACAGGCAGGGTCGTTGATGTCGCGCAGAGAGCGCGACCGAAAAGCCGAAGGAGAACAGTAATGGCACTGTCGCACATTTCACGACGAAATCGGATCATGGCCGGGATTGCGGGAGGGGTGTTTTCCGCCGGTGCCGTGCTGGGAGGCTTTGCCGCCCCTGCGGCCGCATCACCCGCGTCCTTCGATCCCGGCTCTTTGCCGAGCTGCGCTGACTTCGTCAACCCGGATGGCAGTCCGAAGTCCGAGTCGGCCGATTGCATGCCAGTAGACCCGTTCACCGACCCGGGATTGACGCTGGCGCAGCGGATCGCGTTCATCAATGACGAATCACCGATTCACGACCAGCTGGTACAAGCGCTGGAGGACCAGTTCGCTGAATAGAAAAGCCGGGCACCGGCAATGATTCCGCCGGTGGCCGACGGGGCGTCAGAGGTGAAGATGCTCGCCTCTGACGCCCTCCGCGCGGTGCGACCGTCGCTCATCGAACGTGGACACCGGGGACACCGGCATTTCGATTGTGCTCGGTGTCCGAATGGTGCTGGGCGTGTTACGCCCAGTCGGATCTTCACCAGCGTCCCGGTCATGTAGGACCGCGGCATCACCACTTCCCCTCGTCGGCCTATCGAGGTGTTCAGTGCTCCGAGGCCGAAGGCCAGCAGCAGCACTGGAGTAAGACGAAGCGGCCGTTCAGGATTGGAGCCGTCGGGCCAGATACGGTCCCGTGATGCTGTCCTGAGACGCCGCAACTTCGGCGGGAGTGCCGGTGGCGACCACGGTGCCCCCGTGGTCGCCGCCGCCGGGACCGAGATCGATGACCCAGTCTGCGGACGCTATGGCATCCAAGTCGTGTTCCACCATCACCACGGTGTTGCCCGCGTCGACGAGCAGGTGCAGTTGGCGCATGAGCAGGGCGACGTCGGAGGGATGCAGCCCTGCGGTCGGTTCGTCCAATAGGTAGAGGGCGGTGCCGCGGCGGGTGCGCTGCAATTCGGTGGCAATTTTGATGCGCTGCGCTTCTCCACCGCTCAGCTCGGTGGCGGGTTGACCGAGCCGAAGGTAGCCGAGCCCGATGTCGCGCAAGGTCTCCAGACTGCGGGATGCTCCCTGGATGTCGGCGAAGAACATGGCAGCCTCGTCCACCGACATGTGCAGTACCTGGGCAATTGTCTTGTCGCGCCATGTGATTTCGAGAGTGTCCGGGGTGTACCGGTCACCGTGACAGGTGGGGCAAGGCCCGTAGGTGCCCGGAAGGAACAGCAGCTCCACCTCGACGAAACCGTCGCCCTGGCACGTGGGGCATCGTCCATCGGCGACGTTGAACGAGAACCGTCCTGGCGCCCATCCGCGGGCCTTGGCCTCATCGGTGGCGGCAAACAGTTTGCGGACGATGTCGAACATTCCGACGTAGGTGGCCAGTGTCGACCGGGGAGTTCGGCCGATGGGGCGTTGATCCACTCGGACCAGGCGGGTGAACGTCTCGAATCCGGAGACCTCGGCCACGTCGACCTCGATCTGCGCGTCCTCGTCCTCGTCTGCCGCGGTCTCGAGTCGGTGGCGCGCCACCTCGAACAGGACCTGGCTGACGAGCGTCGACTTACCGGAGCCCGATACGCCCGTCACCGCCGTGAGCACCGCGTGTGGGAACTCCGCCGTCAGCTCCCGCAGATTGTGCCGAGTGACTCCGGTCAGCGTGAGCCAGCCCTGGGTGGGGCGCGCCTCTCGCTGCTCGGATTCCGCTCGCCCGAAGAGGTGCCGACTGGTGACCGACTCCTCGATCTCCTCCAAGCCGGCGACGGGGCCGCTGTACAGAACCCGTCCGCCGCCCTCACCCGCTGCGGGGCCGATATCGACCACCCAGTCGGCGCGGCGGACCACGTCCATGTCGTGTTCGACGACGAACAAGGAATTGCCCGACGCCTTCAGCTGGTCCAGGACGTCGAGGAGTGGCTCGGCATCCGCGGGATGCAGTCCCGCGGAGGGTTCGTCCAGCACGTAGACCACCCCGAAAAGTCCGGAGCGGAGCTGAGTGGCGATCCGCAACCGTTGGGTCTCGCCGGGTGACAGCGTCGTCGAGCTACGCCCGAGCGCCAAATACCCCAAGCCCAACTCGAGCAACACGTCGATTCTGGCCAGCAGGTCGGCGGTGATGCGTACCGCCACCTCCGTGGTCTCCCCCGGCTGTTCGGCAATGGGGCGCAGTACTGCGGCAAGTTCTGTCAGCGAGAGCGCATTGATCTCGGCTATCGAGTGGCCGGCGATCGTGACGTCCAGCGCGTCGGCGCGCAGTCCGCTGCCGGAACACTTCGGGCAGCGGACGGTCTCGGTGAACTGCAGCGCGCGGTCCCGCATCCGCTCGCTGTTCGAGTCCGACAGAACATGCATGACGTGGCTTCGGGCGCTCCAGAACTTACCCTCGTAACTGTGATCGACGCGGCCCTCTTCCGGTTCGATCCACACCTTGGGGTGCTCCTCGGTGAAGAGAAGCCAGTCTCGGTCCTTCTTCTTCAGCGTGCGCCACGGCGCGTCGATGTCGATACCCATGCCGCTGACGATGCTGCGCAGGTTTGCGCCCTGCCAGGCACCCGGCCACGCCGCGATCGCCCCCTCACGAATACTCAGCGATGGGTCGGGAACGAGCAGTTCCGTTGTCACGTCATGGAATTCGCCCAACCCGCCGCATCGCGGACAGGCCCCGGCGACGGTGTTGGGTGAAAACGCCTCCGCCGACAGCAGCGGCGCACCGTCGGGATAGGTACCGGCCCGGGAGTAGAGCATGCGCAGGAGGTTGGACATCGTGGTGATGGTGCCGACGCTCGAGCGTGAGCTGGGCGAACCCCGACGTTGCTGCAGCGCAACGGCCGGCGGAAGGCCGGTGATGGAGGCGACATGGGGAGCGCCCGCTTGCTGAAGCAGTCGACGCGCGTAGGGGGCAACCGACTCGAAGTAGCGTCGCTGCGCTTCGGCGTACAAGGTGCTGAAAGCCAGTGACGACTTCCCGGACCCCGACACCCCTGTGAACGCGACGAAGGCATTGCGGGGTATGTCGACATCGACAGCGGCCAGGTTGTGCTCGGTAGCGCCGCGCACACGGACATACCCGTCCCACGTTGAGTCCGTCACCGAACGAGCCTAGCTGGCGTCCTCGACCCGAGGGCACAGAAGTGCCGAGATGCGGTGCGCCGACCCGGGCGACACGAGCAGCCCCGTAATCCACGGACTGGGACTGGGACGCTTCCCCGTGCTCATGGTGACACTCGTACTGCGACCAGTAGCCGTCATGGCTCGACATCGACGGTTGGCGTTCGACATCGAGGAGGGAACTACGCGGAAGCCGAACCCGGCATCCCGAATCGTCTTCACAGCAAGGGTTTTCGCCCCACCGTCAAGGCTGCTGACGTGCCAGTGTGAAGATGCCCGAGGCGCGGGCGACGACAGTCGAGCCGACGGTGAGATCCGTCCGCAAGAATTGCAGCGATCTGGTGCCCGGTGCCAGTACCGGTCGGGCAACGACGACGTCTCCCACCCGGGCGGTCGTGATGAATTGCATGTCCAATTGGACTGTGACACCGACGACCACGCCACCCAAGCTCTGGGCCCCGACCACGAGAGCTCTGTCGGCGAATGTCATCAGCAGTCCTCCGTGTACCACTCCGATGCGGTTGCGGTGCTTGTCCTGGCAGTGCACGGCAATCTCCGCGCCGTCCGCGGTCACCCTGGAGTAGAACGGGCCGATCAATCCGACGAAGCCGACATCGTCCACCGTCCATGCCGGGTCCGTGAGTGTCGGGACGACTCCTCGTTGCGCGTGCTCACTGTCGGTGATCGGTCGACCTCGCTTCGGCCCAATTCCACACGGGTTTGGCGAGGGGTTGTTCTCGATCCTCGAGGATGTGCCCCACCAGTCCGATGGCACGTGCCATGACACCGAGGCCGCGTGCGATGTTCCACGGGACGCCGAGCGTGCCCGCGATCGAGCCGATCGCTCCGGTTGCGTTGATGGGCAACACCTTTCCTGTGGCGTCCTCGGCCCGTGCCCGAATGGCCCGGTAGAGTCGCTCGTTCGCATCGTCGAACCCCTGTTCGCGGGCGATCTCGAACAGGCGCTCAGCACGAGGATCGTTCGGCTTGTGAACGGGGTGGCCGAGACCGGGGATGCTCATCCTGCTTGCTCTCGCATCGTCCACGATGGTCTGTGCGTGCCGTTGCAGAAGATTCTCGTCGTGCTGCCAGCCGTCGTCCGGCAGGGATTGACAAATCTTTGCCGAACCTTCGATCGTGCCGACGAACGTATCGCCCAGTCCGAGCAGCCCGGCAGCGACCGCTCCCTGTAACGACTCCGGCGCACCGAGGGCTGTCAACCGCGAGACGAGAGCGCTCGGCGTGAGACCGTGCTCCACCAGTGCAACGACCAACGCGTTGAACACAATCGATTCTCGTGCATCGGGCAGAGTCTTGAACAGGGAGAGATACGCGATGTCGCCGAGATTGACGGTCCCCAGAATGTCGTTCGGGAGATCGTAGCCGTGAACTACCACCTTGTTCGGTGTTGCCCAGGCAATGTCGGAACGGATCGGATGAGGAGTCGTACTCATGAGATGTGAGTCCTAGTCAGTTGACGGGTGCGGGGATATCCAGAAGCCACGCCGCTTGCGCGCGTAGCTTGTCCTTACGAATCTTGTCGCCATTGGCGCTTGCAGTCGTCGGGAAGTTGTCGATGATGCGAATCTTGTTCGGTATCTTGAAACTTGCGAGGTTGGCCTTGCAATGCGCCAGCAGCTCGCCCTCGGTGGCCTCCATACCCTCGTGGAGCCGCACGAACGCGACGGCGAGATCGTCACCCGACCGATGATCGCGAACACTGACGACCTGAGCTATGGCGGTGGC
This sequence comes from Rhodococcus sp. NPDC006774, assembly GCF_040636045.1. NCBI lineage: Bacteria > Bacillati > Actinomycetota > Actinomycetes > Mycobacteriales > Nocardiaceae > Rhodococcus > Rhodococcus sp. NPDC006774. Next base: position 83,056 of record NZ_JBEYIW010000004.1, read on the forward strand.
GGGATACCGCGTGAGGGTCGATTCGATATCGGCCGGATTGACCAGATAGCCCTTCAGCCGCATGGAATCACCCAAGCGCGAACGGTATTCGAATGACTTTCCGTCGGCATGGACCGATCCGAGGTCGCCGGTTCTGAACCACCCGTCGGATGTCCAGGCCTTCGCGGTTGCATCCGGGTTGGCCAGGTACTCCACGAACAAGGTGTCGCCGGTGAACTGCAGTTCACCCCACTCTCCCGATCCGAGCACCACCGACGAATCCTCCACCGATACCGTGCGAACCTGCATCGACTCGTCCACCAGTGTGCCACCAGGTCTCGTACGGGATGTCTCGTCGTCAGCGGGCGAACACTTTCCCGCGAAGGCAAACAGTTCGGAGGAACCGTAGACGTTGGACGCGGTGATCCCGAGCGTCGCTGACTCTTCGACGATATCCGAAATCGCCGTTCCGGCAGTGACAATGCAGGTGAGAGTTCTCGGTTCGAGGGCACGGAACGTCGCTTCTGCCAGCAGATCTCGCAGCGGACCTTCTGCACTGACAAGATAGGAAACGCCGTGTTCGGCGATCGCGCCGACTACTCGCTTCTGGTCGAACGCGGGCAGCAGTACGGCAGTGCTCCCGGCGGCGATACCTGCCACGAACGGAACGAATCCGAAGGTCCCGTTGAGAGCCAGCACGTTGAGCTGGACCGTATCGGGACCCAGATTCTCGCGCTCGGCGACCGCCGGTGCGTGCAATGCGACAGTCGAGTGGGTGTGTACCGCGAGTTTCGGTGCGGAGGTGGTGCCGGACGTGCCGAACACGATCAACGGATCGGAGGAACGAGCCGCGGATTCCACCGAATCCGTAAGGGCCGTCAAGGATTCGAGACCGACAGATCGGACGTTACCCGGCAACGGACCGACGACGCCTCCGCCGATCGTGACGAACCACTGGAGTGCGAGATCGCCGGGGCTTGCCGAGTGAAGAGTCCACACTTCGTCGAGCCGGGTCCCGAAGTCGATTCCCTCGAAAGTCGGAGCCGTGATCAGAACACGAGACTTGCTGGTGCGAAGCAAATGGTAGATCTCGTTCGCGCGGTAGCGGGTGTTCAACGGCACGACCAACGCGCCGAGCTTGGCTGCCGCGAAGAAGATGGTCGGCCAGTGATGACAGTTCGGGAGAAACAGCGCAACGGCATCACCGCGACCGATTCCCAGGCCGGCAAGTCCGCCTGCCATGGTGTCTGCGGCGGCCAGCAAACCCGAGTACGTGATCACCACCCCTCCGCCGAGTTCCGAATCATCGATCACAGCCGGCGAATCCGGCCACTGTTCTGCGGATCGGACCAACAGGTCGTAGACGGTGAAGTCGGTCATCGTGAAACTCCTCAATGTGTGCGCAGTAGCCTGCGCGCTTCTTCAGTCCTGTTCGACCAGTCGGGCTGCGTACCGGGCGAATTGTTCGGATATCTGGTCACGTGACATCGGCCCGTCCGGGCGGTACCACTCCGCGATGCCTGCGCACATCGTGAGCAGGTTCCGCGACACGTCGTCGGGATACGGGGTTCTGAACTCCCCGAGTCGAATTCCCTCATGGACTATGTTCTCGAATATCGACTGGAGCCGGTCACGAGCGATGACGAGTCGCTTGCGATCGTCCTCGTCGAGATAGCGCAACTCCGTGTGTGCCACAAGAGCTTCCAACGGATGGTCGACGATGTAATTGACGTATGCGCGGGTTGCCATCTCCAACTTGTCCGTCGGCGACTCACCTGCTGCGGAGACCGCCCACTCCGTTTCGGTCAGATGGTTGTAGTTCGCTGTCTTGAGCAGCTCGACCAGCAGATCCGACTTCGACGCGGAGTGGTTGTAGAGATTGGACAAGCTCATCCCCGATCTCGTGGCGATGTCCCGCATGGACGCACCGTGGAAGCCGAGCTCGGCGAACGCTTGCAACGCACTCGCGAACACGATCTCTCGTGAGGCCAGCGCTTGCTTCTGACGCTTGGGATGTGAAGAACGTTCGTTCATGTCGAAATGATGCCGTGCCGCGATACCCATGTCAAGCATCGGCGGAAGTCCGGCTCCAACTGGCGGTTCTTCCTGGATATTCTGCGTCTTGACGGAATTGACGTGATCCAGCTAACGTTCTCAACGAACGAACGTTCACCACAGTCACTCCGTTGGACACGGACGACTGGCTGTTCGATTCGACCTTCCCGACGGGCCCCGATCACTCCCGGGCCATCGACGAAACGGAAACAACGACGTGACTACCTCGACATCCGGTCGACCTCCCGGTACCGCATCGCTGCACCTGGAGGACTTCCACCTCGGCATGAGCTTCCGCAGCGACGCCTGGACCGCAGGCGCGGACGACCTCCGCGCCTTCGGTGAGGTCTCCGGCGACATGCATCCCATGCACCACGACCCCGAGTACGCGGCATCGACCGAATACGGAACCCTCGTCGCCCAGGGCCCGTACGGCCTGGCCAGGTACTTCGGGACCCTCCACGACAGCGGCATGTTCGCCGACACGATCATCGGACTCCTCGACACGAAATGGCGATACTCCCTCGCCGTCGTGCCCGATGTGAAGATGCACTACTCCACGACCGTCACCTCGGTCCGGCGAACCAGTGCCGGCGATCGCGGCGTGATCAACCGTCACATCGAGCTACTGGACGAGAACAACCGAGTGCTGCAGTGGGGTACGAGCGCCGCACTGGTGCGGGCGCGCAGCACCGAACCTGCGAGCTCGGAACTCGTCTCGCACCCCATCGGCATCGACTGGGGACGCGAACTGGCCGAGGGCCTCGCATCGGACGACCGATTCGCCTCCAGCACAGCACTGTTCGATGGATCCATCGGACTCGCGAACGAGAACACCGAGCTCCAGCTGCGGATCTATCGCGGACGGATCCTGGAAGTGACGCGGAGAACGCCCACCGGGCCGACCTTCACGTTGCACGGCTCCGAGTACGCGTGGAGCAATCTGCTGACCGGTGCACGCAACGACTTCGTCGTCCGGACCCATCGTGGCGAATTCTCCACCAGTGGAAACGGTTTCGCCTACCTTCAGATGACGAAGACAATGCAACTCATCGTCGAAGCGGCCCGTGAGATGACCTCGAAAGGACTCCGCCCATGACGACCCTGTCCACGTCCGAGCCCGGCACCCAGATCGACTCGGCACCGATCGTCGGCACCGCACGGTATCTGACACTGCACGGCCGACTCGCCTTCGTCGAAACCTACGGCGACGGCCATCCGGTTCTGTGCATCCATTCCGCAGGACAGAGTGGTGTCCAATGGCGCACGGTCGTCGGTGAACTCGCGGAGCTGGGGTACAAGGCCGTAGTGGTCGACCTCCCCGGTCACGGACGATCGGAAATGCTCGACACGGGGCCTGTCACCGACCTCGAGACCTACTCGCAGTGGTGCATCGAGATCATCGATCGCCTCGCCCTCGACATGCCCTTCGTGGTCGGCTGTTCCATCGGCGGAAAGATCACCCTCGACATCGCAAGCCGTATCCCGTCACGGCTGTCGGGCGTCGTCGCGATGGCCGCCGACGCGAAGAACGACGGTCAGAATGCCGCCGGACTGACCCGCGCCCTCGAAGATTCCGTGTCTCCCAGTCGATCCGACCGCACCTACTACGGAACGATCGCCGCATGTGGGGTGGCCGTGCCCGCGGACCGCACGGACATCATCGCACGCATGCATCGGCGCGAGGATCCGCTCGTGTCCAACAGTGACCTCATCGGTTGGGCTCGACACGATCTCCGCAGTCGACTCACCGACATCACCTGTCCCTGTCGCGTCGTCGTCGGTGCCGACGACTTCTGGATGGACCCCGAATCGGCACGGTGGACAGCCGAGAACATCCCCGGCGGCACCTTCACACTTCTCGACGGCATCGGCCATTACCCCATGGAAGAAATCCACAACTTCGCCTCTCTGCTCGACGGGTGGCTTCGTAGCCCCGATCGAGCACCACATTTACCTCGGAAGGCTTGACCATGAACCCTGCAATTGACGACCGGGCCGGCTCGGCGGAAGGCCGCGGCCGGCGCGCGACGCGTGGTGCCGCAATCGGCTTCGCGATCGACTGCTACGACATCTATCTGCCCGTCATCGCGCTGGCACCAGCACTCCACTTCTTCATGGCCCAGGATGTGTCCGCGGGCACGATCGCATTGATCAACGGCCTTGTGTTCGCCGCGACGCTTCTCGGACGGCCGTTGGGTGCCTTCATCTTCGGCAACATCGCCGATACCGCCGGCCGACGCAAAGCGACTCTGATCGCGATGTACGGCAGCGCCGTCGGTACCTTGCTGCTCGCGTTCGTTCCCGGATACGCGACGATCGGCCTCGCCTCGATCGGCACGCTGATCGTGCTGAGATTCGTCACCGGCATCTTCCTCGGAGGTCAGTACACCGGGGCCGTACCACTGGCGATGGAGAGCAGCCCGATCGCCAAGCGTGGCCTGTACGGCGGATTGATCACGATGGGATTCCCGATCGCGTTCTGCATCGTCTCCCTGTTCACCTACGTGTTGCTGACCGCGACCGGTGGCGCAGGCAGCGGTGACGGCACGTCCGTCTACGAGGTGTGGGCATGGCGTATCCCCGTTGTCATCGGTGCGGTCGTCACATTCGCGTTCGCTGTCTACTACGGACGTACGGTCCAGGAATCCCCGGCATTCCTCACCGCCGATGCTCGGACCCCGGCAGTGAAGAAGGAAAGCCCCGCCAAGCAACTGCTGCGCGGATCGTCGGCGAAAAGCCTGCGTCAGGTCCTCGTCCTGATGTCCGGAGTCTGGATTCTGTCCAACGCAACGTCCGCGTCGTTCCCGATCACCCTGCGCAGCCTCGACGGCATATCACCGCAACGCGGTACCGCGATCATCGTCGTCGCCCAGCTGTTCCTCATCGCCGCGTATCCCTTGGCAGGTGCCTTGAGCCAGCGCATCGGACGCCGAATCTTCCTCGCGTGGTGCGGTGGCATCGGGGCGGTCGTCGCGCCGATGTTCTATCTCGCCATCGTCTCGGGTGTGGCAACCTCGTTCATCGGACTCGCAGCCCTGACCACCGGGCTGGTTCTGACCTCGATCTGCTGCTTCGGGTGCACGGCCGCGTACATCTCGGAGCGATTCCGCACCGAACTGCGAGCGACCGGATACGGCATCGGCTACAGCTTCGCCATCATCATTCCTGCCTTCTACGCTTTCTACGAGCGTGGTCTCGCGACGTTCATGGATCCCGACCACACGACAGTCGTGCTGTACGTGATCGGTGGACTGCTGCTTCTGGTCGGAGCTCTGTGGGGCCCGGAGACGAAGAATGTCGACCTCTCCCCCGATGCCGCCACGAACAAAGTCGCGGAGGACGTAAAATGACCTCGACCACAACGATTGCCGACTACCCACACCTGTTCGTCGGCGGGCGATGGACAGCCCCCAGCGCAGGCCTGAGCATCGATTCGGTCGATCCTGCCACCGAGGACGTCTGGGCGCGGGTACCGCGAGCGACGGAGCCCGATGTCGACCGCGCGGTCGATGCCGCCCGAGCCGCGCTGCACGGTCCGTGGTCCAGGCTCACCGCAACCCAACGGGGACGCCTGATCTTCATCCTGGCCGATCTGCTCGAACGGGACGCCGAGCGCCTCGGGCGAATCGAGACCATGGACAACGGAAAACCACTGCGCGACACGGTCGGTGAAGTCAAGCGGTCGGTCGAGTGGCTCCGCTACTACGCCGGTGCAGCGGACAAGGTCGAGGGCACGGTGGTGCCGTACAAGCACGACGCCCATGCGTACACGCGCGTCGAGCCCGTCGGTGTCGTCGCCGCAATTACGCCGTGGAATTCCCCGATCAGTCTGTACTCGTGGAAGCTCGGGCCTGCGCTCGCGATGGGTAACACCGTGGTGCTCAAGCCATCCGAACTGACATCGGTGTCGGCACTGGAGTTCGCACAGCTGTTCTCCGAGGCAGGCTTTCCCGACGGCGTCCTCAACATCGTCCCAGGTTACGGGCACGATGCGGGTGCCCACCTCGTCGCCCATCCGGGCGTGGACAAGGTGTCGTTCACCGGCAGCTACCCCACCGCGCAGGCCATCATGCGCGCGGCCTCGAACGGACTCAAACGCGTCTCCTTCGAGTGCGGTGGAAAGTCGCCGCACATCGTGTTTCCCGATTCCGATATCGACCGAGCGGTGTCGGTGGCCACGCACAGCGCATTTCGGTCCACCGGTCAATCGTGTTCGCTGGGCTCGAGACTGTTCCTGCACCGCGACATCTATACGGACTTCCTCGACGCCCTGGTCCGGCGCACCGAGCGTATTCGCGTGGGCATGCCGCTGGATCCGAGCACGCATATCGGTCCGCACACATCGGCCGAGCAGCTGGCGAAGACCGAGCACTACCTGGATGCGGGCCGCCGAGAGGGAGGACGGGTCGTCACCGGCGGAGGCCGGCCGAGCGGCTACGACCGGGGATACTTCGTGCAACCCACCATCTTCGACGGTCTGGACAACAACTCCACACTGGCCAGCGAGGAAGTGTTCGGGCCGGTGTTGACGGTCATCCCGTTCGAGACCGAGGACGAGGTGATCTCGTTGGCCAACGACACCAGCTACGGGCTCGTGGCCGGGTTGTGGACCAAGGACATCTCGAGGGCGCACCGCGTCGCAGCTCAGCTGCAAGCGGGGATGGTGTCGGTCAACACCTTTCGCCCCGTGCACTGGACCCTGCCGTACGGCGGATACAAATCGAGCGGCCTCGGTCGCGAGAACGGTCTGGCGGTTCTGCGGGAGTACTGCGAGATCAAGAGTGTCGTGATCGATTTCTCGGCGGACGAGCCCGCCGACCCATTCGCCGACGCGTGATCGACCACCGGAAAGGACGAACATGACCACCACTACACAACCGGTCCCGGGCTCGCCGAGCCTCGACAGCATGCGAGTGAGCAAGGCGGCCGTCTTCCGCGGCGTGGACGGCGGACTGAGCTTCGAGGACGTCTACGTCACCGAACCCACCTCACGGGAAGTGCTGATAGACGTTGCCGCATGCGGAGCGTGTCACAGCGACGTACACAAGCTCGAGGGCCACGGCACCGTGCCTGCACCGAACATCTTCGGTCACGAACTGGCCGGCACGGTCGTTGCCGTCGGATCGGACGTCACGCACGTTCGCCCCGGTGACCGCGTCGCCTGCACTTTTCTCGTGCCGTGCGGTCGGTGCGGCGCGTGCTTAGCCGGCGCCGAGGACAATTGTGGGCCGTTCCGATCGATGATGCAGGCCCGCGGGTTGCGATACGACGGAACGCACCGCTACTACGACCACGACGGACACCCTCTGCGTGCCTCCGGGGTCGGCGGACTCGTCGGACTGGTCGCGTTGCCGGAGGGCGCGGTGTTCCCTCTGCCGTCCGGTTGGCCGGACGACATCCCGCTGACCGATGTCGCGGTCCTCGGCTGCGCTGCACTGACCGCGTACGGTGCGGTCAACCGGGCGGCGCGGCTGCACACGGGTGCCAACGTCGTCGTACTGGCCGCGGGCGGGGTCGGGCTGTGCACGATCGCGCTGGCGAAACATGCTGGAGCACAATCCATCACCGCCACCGACATGCGCGACGACGCCCTCGTGGCTGCAGAACGGTTCGGTGCCACCGCAACAGTCCGCGCAGACGATCCCGAATTCGCCGCTCGAGTCGCCGCCGCCGCGGGTGACGCGCCGATCGACATCGTCTTCGACACGATCGGCACACCCCGCACGATCTCGCAGGCCCTCGATATCGTCGGCATCGGCGGCAAGGTCGTCGTATCGGGTCTCGCAGGCACATCGGGACCGGGACAGATCGAGAATCTGAATCGGTTCGTACGCAACAAGATCACCCTCGTAGGCTCGTACGCGGCACTGCCCGGTGAGGACATGCCCGCGCTCCTCGAGGCCGTGCGGGACGGGGCACTCGTCCCCTCCGAGCTCATTTCGGCGCGCTTCCCGTTCGAGGATGCCGCGGCGGCGTACTCCGCCGTCGCGTCCGGGCAGGTCATCGGACGAGCTCTCATCGAGTACTGATCGCATCATCGACATATCAGGAGTTCCATTGAGTACCAGCACGTCCACAGGTCAGATCCTGCGCGCCGACGTCATCGTCGTCGGTGGCGGAAACGCAGGATTCACCGCAGCCCACGCAGCGCGCGAACGCGGCCGAAGCGTCGTGCTTCTGGAGAAAGCGAACGAACACGAAGCGGGCGGCAACAGCTATTACACCGCGGGTGCCACGCGCATCGCTCACGCCGGCCTGGCCGACATCGCGGACATCGTCGATGCCGACGAGCGCCACGCCGCCACCGAGGTGCCGCCCTACTCGGCCGAGGACTATGCAGCAGATCTGGTCAAGGTCACCGGTGGCAGAAACGACCCCGAGTTGACGCGAGTGTTGGTGCAGGAGAGCCAGAACACGCTCCGGTGGCTCAAGCAACGCGGACTCAAGTACCGGTTGATGTACGAGCGGCAGGCATACGAGCGTCCCGACGGCAGCTACCTGTTCTGGGGCGGGCTGCACGTGGGGAACACCGGCGGCGGTGAAGGATTGATCGCCGACCACACCAGGGTCGCGCTCGAAGAAGGAGTCGAAATTCGTTACGGGCACGGCGTCGAGTCGTTGATAGTCGAGTCCGATGTCGTTGTCGGCGTGCGGTTCTCCACCGACGACGGGCAGACGGGTGAAGCGCGCGGCGAGACGGTCGTGCTCGCAGCGGGCGGTTTCGAGTCCAGCCCGGAACTGCGTGAGAAGTACTTGGGCACCGGCTGGGGCAATGCCAAGGTTCGCGGCACCCCGTTCAACACCGGACTCGCCCTGGAGGCGGCGCTCGCCATCGGTGCAGGCAAGGGCGGAGACTGGAACACCTGCCACAGTGTTGCGTGGGACGCCCTGACGGAGAATAACGAGAGCAACCGCGAGCTGACCAACCGGCTGACGCGGCAGTCGTATCCACTGGGAATTGTCGTGAACAACCGGGGATCACGTTTTCTCGACGAGGGTGCAGATTTCCGCAACTACACCTACGCCAAGTACGGCCGCGAAATTCTGGCTCAACCGGATTCGATTGCGTACCAGGTCTTCGACGCCGAACTCCGGCCGCTGCTACGCACCGAGGAATACGACATGCCGGGCATCTCGGTGTTCGAGGCTCCCACCATCGAGGAACTGGCCGACCGGATGGGCGTGGACCGCGAGACCTTCGCGAAGACAATCGCCGAGTTCAACGCATCGATCGACCGTTCGATCACGCTCGATCCGACCATCAAAGACGGCAGGAAGGCCGACGTGCAACCGCCCAAAAGCAATTGGGCGTCCCCCATCGAGACCGGCCCCTTCTATGCCTACCCGGTGACCTGTGGCATCACGTTCACATTTGGCGGACTGTCCGCCGATACGGAGGGCCGCGTCCGTACCGAGGACGGAACGGTGATTCCCGGTCTGCTCGTGTGCGGCGAGATGCTCGGAGGACTGTTCAGTGGTAACTATCCCGGTGGATCCGGACTCGCCGCCGGATCTGTGTTCGGGCGAAGAGCCGGAAGCATCGCCTGATCCGTCACGTCGAGGGATGCCCTCGGACGGCTGCCCCGTCGACTCCACATCTCGAGTTGACGGGGCACCGTCGTGTCCGACCGAATCGCTGCGATCGCGCGCGATGCCGATCCCCGCAGGCGGGCCCTGTCGGGCGCGGTCGGTGGTGTCGCCGACGGTGATGACGCAGATCAAATCTCCGCCCTCGACCTGCGCGACACCGGACAGCGCAATGCGGGTGACGGCACCCGTGCGCGGTGCAGTGATTGCCGCCTCCATCTTCATCGCCTCGATCGTCGCGACGGTATCCCCAGCCGACACCGACTGGCCGACCTCGGCGGTCAACGTCACCGCGCCGGCGAACGGCGCTGCCAGGTGCGATAGATCGCCTCGATCCGCCTTCTCGGCGGTCGGCGCGTCCGCTGAGATCCCTTTGTCTCGCACCGACACCGGGCGCAGCTGCCCATTGAGGATGCACATCACCGTCCGCATGCCGGCCTCGTCCGGCTCGCTGATCGCCTCGAGCCCGATCAGCAACTCGACACCCTTCTCGAGCCTCACCCGATGCTTGTCGCCCTGACGCAGCCCGTAGAAGAACTGGTTCGCCGACAACCCCGAGGTGTCGCCGTACTTCTCCCGGTGCTCCGCCAGCTCCTTCGCCGGCCCCGGGAACAGCAGGTGGTTGAGCCGGTCCCGCCGCTCCGCGGAGGTGCCCGAGAGCAGCACCTCGTCCTGGGTCGTCAAGGGCGCTTCCCCGCGCCCGGCCTCGCGGCCCGCCAACGCGGTGGAGCGGAACGGCTCAGGCGGCCCACCGGCCGGGGTGCCCAGATCGCCCCGCAGGAACCCGATCACCGAATCCGGGATGTCGAACGTCCCCGGATCCGCCGCGAAGTCCTCCATCGACACACCCGCGCCGACCAGATGCAACGCCAGATCGCCCACCACCTTCGACGACGGCGTCGGCCTGCCCGCAGGGGTGTTCAACCTCGTATCCGGAACCGGCCCGATCGTCGGTGAGCGCCTCGTCGGCCACCCCGACGTCGATGCGGTCACCTTCACCGGATCCGACACGGCAGGAGCACGCGTCGCCGAGCTTGCCGGCGCAGCCGTCACGCCGGTCACCTTGGAGTTGGGGGGTAAGGGTACCCACGTACTCCTCGACGACCACGATCTCGAGGCTGCCGTGCGGTACAGCGTGGGAAGCGCTTTCGGCAACAACGGGCAAGTCTGTGCAGCGCTGAGCCGTATGGTCGTTCCCCGCTCCATCCTGGAGGAGGTCGAGCAGCTCGTGAAACGTGAGGTCGCGCAGTATGTTCCGGCCGATCTGCTTCAGGCATCCACGAAGCTGAGGCCCCTGGTGTCGAAGCAGCAGCGTGATCGACTCGATGCCATCATTGCGGCATCGATCGAGGAAGGAAGTCGCGTGCTGGTCGGCGGCGACTCGCACGCCGTGGATCTGCCCGACGAGATCGCCGGTGGTTTCTATGTAAATCCGACCGTGTTCACCGACGTCGATCCGCAATCCACAATTGGACAACAGGAGGCCTTCGGGCCCGTGCTGGCCCTCATCCCGTACGACGGTGGTGACGACGACGCCCTGGCAATTGCGAACGGCACACCATACGGACTCAACGCCGCAGTATGGGCCGAGGACACCGACCGTGCCACCCGGTTCGCAGCCAGCGTCGATACCAGCACCGTCTACATCAACGCCGGAAAGTTCAACCCGTCCGCCCCGCGGCACCCAAGCAGTCAGTCTTGCGATCCGCTGTCGAGCGCCTTCAGGAAGTCGTTGATACCCAAGTTTCCCACTGGAGTCGTCTCGACCTCGAGAGGCACTCCGGACGTAGTGTCCGTGAACGTCACATGCAGAACGGTTCCGCGCCGTTTGTGCGCCACGGTCAGGTGCGAACGAGGGATCCGGGTCAACAGCCCCAATTTCTTCCATGATCCGAACAGCCCGGATCGCTTGCGCCCCAGTGCGTACAGCGTCGTCTCGGATAGTGCGAGTACCACCGACGGAGGCATCTTCTGACGTCGAGCCGCGCTGGCACGCCCCGCCATCAGCCCACCCATCTCCCATGCGGTCGTCGAGTTACCGCCGCCGCCGATTCCGGCACCGAGACCCATTCCCACGGCACCCGCGAAAGTCGTGCCGCGTGGAACCGCAAGAGCCACATCGAGAATTCGGTCACCACCCACGGCCGCCTGTGCCCCCGCCCTGGCTTTGCTCTCACGCGACATGCTGCACCACCGCGACGTGGAATCGGATTACGGCCGGATGAGCCGAGGCGCCGAAGCTCTCGTTGTTCCGATGCATTGTCATTCGTCTCCTCGGTTGGCTGGTGCCGATGGAACCCCACATGTCGGTTGCATCTCGAGCAGTGCGCTCTGCCGAATTCATGTCGACAGGCGTTCTTCGGTTTTGCGCGCTCGCACACCGAACACCGTGAACAACGTGGCCACGAATGCGGTGACCACCAACAGAACGAGGCCGATCGTGTAGCTGTGGTCGACCGAGTCGTACGTGGCACCCATGACCAGCGGAGGGAAGAAGCCACCGAGTCCGCCTGCGGCACCGACGATACCGGTGATCGAGCCGACCCGCTCCTGTGGCGCTTCCTTGGCCACCCAGCTGAACACCGACCCCGAACCCAGGCCCATGAATACGGCCGTCAACACGAAGTTCAGTCCGGCGAGGAACTCGAGGGGAGGTTGAGTGATCATCCAGACCGCCATCACCGCGGCACCACCACACGAAATCGCGGTGATCAGGCGCGCACCGAAGCGGTCCGACAGCACACCCCCGATGGGCCGGGCGACAACCGCAGCAATCGCGAACCCGGCCGTGCGGGTACCGGCCGCCGCAAGGTCGAAGTCGTACACATCTTTCAGGTACGTCGGCAAATACGTCGAGAAGGCGACGAACCCACCGAACGCGGCGGCATACAGGAAACCCATCTGCCACGTGATCGGCAATTTCGCCGCACCGACCAGTTTGGGTACGACCGCGTCATGGTTGGGAGACCACCGCGGAGAATCACGCATGAACATCCAGCAGACTGCGGCGGTGACAACCAAAGCAACCGCAATGACGACATGGGTGGTCACATACCCGAACCACTCAACGAACCGCGGTGTGAAGAACGCCGACAACGCGGTGCCGCCCATACCGGCTCCGAAGACTCCTGTCGCAAATCCCCTGCGAGACTTGTCGTACCAGCCGTTGACGAACGGGATTCCGACCGCGAACGAGGTGCCGGCGATTCCGAGGAAGAATCCGGCCACGAGCAGAATCGTGTAGTTGCCCAGGTGTCCGCCGAGAGCGACGAGGAAGACGAACGGCACGGACGCCAGCAGCAGAATCGGAAACATGATTCGGCCGCCCAGGCGGTCGGTGAGCGCACCGGTCAAGATGCGCCCCAGTGAACCGACCAGAATCGGTATCGCCACCAACACCGACTTCGCTGTAGCGGATAGTTCCATGTCGGACGCGTATCGAACACCCAACGGGCCGATCAGGTTCCACGCCCAGAAGCTGATCGTGAACGCGAGTGTCGCAAGAGCGAGGTTCAGTGATTGCGCGCGTCGATCGAGTGGGGTCTCGACAGGAGTGCTCATCGATCACGATCCTTCGTTCCGACCGGTGCCCAACCGGGCCGGTACTGGCGATTTCCTGGCGACGAGTGCCTGTCGCGGCTGCGGTAGACGATGTACGGGCGAAACAGGTAATGCACCGGCGCGGTGAACATGTGCACCAACCGAGTGAACGGCACCATGGCGAACAGCAGCATCCCGACGAGGACATGGATGTGGAAACGCATGGGCGCGTTGCTCATCGCCTCGACATCCGGCTGCAGATAGAACAGAGACCTGAACCACGGCGAGACCGTCTCTCGATAGTTCACCCCTTCCTGACCGGGCACAGCACCGAGGAGGGTCACGTAGAACCCCAGCAGCAGAGCAGCGGTCAGGACGAGGTACATCACCTTGTCGTTACGAGTGGTCGCCATGAACACCGGTCCGACGCGTCGACGTCGGTACACGAGAATGACGAGACCGACGAGAGTACACACACCGGCGATCAACCCGAAGAATGCCGAATTCAGGTGGTAGACACTCTCGGAGATCCCGAAGAACTCGGTCCACGACTCCGGGACGAGCAGACCGATGGCGTGGCCGATGATGACGACCAGGATGCCGAAGTGGAACAGCGGTGACCCGATACGGAGCAACCGCGATTCGTACAACTCCGACGATCGGGTGGTCCATCCGAACTTGTCGTACCGGTAGCGCCAGACAGTGCCGCCGATGAGCAGCGTCAGCACCAGATACGGAAGTACGCCCCACAGAATCGTATTCACGTCGTCACCTCGTCTCGGCGATGGGTAGCAGACGCGGATCGAAAGCCTCCAGGCCCACCGTTTCGATGGGTATCGTCGCCCGGAGGGCAAGCGCGGACTGGCGATCCGTCGGCGATTCCCCCGGAAGGCAGGCACAGATCGCGGTCATCACGTCGGCGTACGGGGTGCCGAGATCGACCAGGCCCAACCGAATGAGTTCCAGCGCTGCGCGGTAGACCGTCAACAGCTCCACCGCCGTGGCCGGCTGGTCGCGAGCACAGAATTCGAGCACGACCGGAAGATGGTCGGGTAGCTCCCCATGGAGATCGACCAGATAGCCGCTGTCGCGATAACGCTGTTTGAACTCGCCGAGCACCGAGCCGCGGCGGCGGGTGTCTCCGTCCGTCCAGTACGACAGATACAACGTGCGTTTGCTCGAAAGATCGAACACGTCGACGTACTCGCGCTGCAGCTTGTCGATATCCGAGCCCGCCAGGTGGTCGACGAAACGCTCCAGGGGCGCAGCGACAGTACGGTCGGGATGCTCACCGAGCGCCTCTCGTAGCAAACCGATTCGGGCCAACAGCTGGGAATCCGGGTACGTCAGGCACCAGGCTGCGGCCTGGTAGATCACCCGCTGGTCGACTTCTCGTCGACCCCGCAACCACCTCACGGCGTCTCCGAACTCTTGGGGAACATTCCCGACGGCACGCCGTTTCCGTCCCAGTTCAGCAAGTTGACTCGACCGGCCAGACTGTCGGCTCCCGCCGCGGTATCGGAGGTCTGCCGGTGTTTGAGAGCGTGGAAGGTCTCCACCGACACCGGGGCCGGACGACCGCTGGCCTCACCGAAGGCACCGGACTCGAACATTCCGGGGCCTTCCTCGTAGTCCAGTGAGCAGGCCATCTCGTCGAGTTTCGCGGCCTGTTCATGGTGCGCGGTCGGAATGACATAGCGCTCTTCGTATTTGGCGATCGCCATGAGCCGGTACATCTCGTACATCTCCTCTTCCGACATTCCAACGGAAGCGGGGATGTCGGCGTTCGGCTCACGACCGAGGGTGATATCGCGCATGTAGGCGCGCATGGCGGCGAGTCGTTTGAGAACGGTGTCGATGACATCGGTGTCGCCTGCGGTGAACAGTTCGGCCAGATACTCGACGGGGATGCGCAACGCCTCGATCGCCCCGAACAACGTGCCGTATCCTTCGGCGTCGTGTCCCTGCTCGGCCAGCAGATCGACGATCGGCGACAGCGGTGGGACGTACCACACCATCGGCATCGTGCGATATTCCGGATGCAACGGAAGCGCGACCTTGTATTTCTTGGCCAGCGCGTACACCGGGGAACGTCGGGCCGCGTCGATCCAGTCGTCGGGAATGCCGTCGGCGCGCGCCGCCGCGATCACACTCGGATCCTCGGGGTCGAGGAGCAGATCGAGTTGTGCCTCGTACAGGTCCTTCTCGTCCGGTGTCGACGCCGCGTCGGTCACCGCGTCCGCGTCGTACAAGAAGATTCCGAGATATCGAAGCCGACCGACGCACGTCTCGGAGCAGATCGTCGGTTGGCCGACCTCGAGTCGCGGGTAACACAGCGTGCATTTCTCGGCTTTGCCCGACTTGTGGTTGAAATAGATCTTCTTGTAGGGACATCCGGTGATGCACTGCCGCCAGCCACGACACTGGTCCTGGTCGACGAGGACGATTCCGTCCTCGCTGCGCTTGTAGATCGCGCCCGACGGGCACGAGGCCATGCACGACGGGTTGAGGCAGTGTTCACAGATTCGCGGCAGGTAGAACATGAAGGTCTGCTCGAAGCTGAACTTGACGGCCTCCTCGGATTCGCTGCGGAGCTTGGCGACGATCGGGTCGAGGTCGCCGTACTCCGTGGCGCCGCCCAAGTTGTCGTCCCAGTTCGCAGACCAGCTGACCTTCGTATCCTTGCCGGTCAACAGAGATTTCGGCCGGGCCACGGGGAAGTCGTCACCGAGTGGTGCATCGATGAGCGTCTGGTAGTCGTAGGTCCAGGGCTCGTAGTAGTCGGCGATCGTGGGTTGAACGGGACTGGCGAACAGAGTGAGCAGTTTCTGCAGTCGACCGCCGGTGCGCAGGCGCAGTTTGCCTTTCGCGTTCAGATGCCAACCGCCGCGCCACTTCTCCTGGTCCTCGTAGCGTCGTGGGTACCCCTGCCCGGGGCGGGTCTCGACGTTGTTGAACCACACGTATTCGGTGCCGGCCCGGTTGGTCCACGCCTGCTTGCATGTCACCGAACAGGTGTGGCATCCGATGCACTTGTCCAGATTCATCACCATGCCCACTTGGGCCATGACTCGCATCAGTAGGTCACCTCCTGGCTACGTTTACGAATGGTGGCCACCATGTCGCGTTGATTACCTGCGGGACCGAGATAGTTGAAGGCGTAGGACAATTGGGCATATCCGCCGATGAGATGCGTCGGCTTCACCAGCAGCCGAGTGGCGGAGTTGTGGATGCCGCCGCGACGGCCGGTGGCTTCCGACTTGGGAACATCGATGGTTCGTTCCTGAGCATGGTGGACATACGTGACGCCGGTCGGCATTCGGTGGCTGACGACAGCACGGCAGACCACGACGCCGTTGGCGTTCACACACTCGATCCAATCGTTGTCTTTCACGTCGATCGCGGCAGCGTCCTCGGGACTGAGCCACGCCGTCGGCCCGCCTCGGGACAGCGACAGCATGAAGAGGTTGTCCTGGTACTCGGAATGGATCGACCACTTCGAGTGCGGAGTGAGGTATCGAACGGTGATCTGTTGCGCGCCATCGGGGCCGAGCCTCGGCTCGCCGAACAACCGGTGCATGTCCAGAGGTGGTCGGTAGATCGGCAGCGATTCACCCATGTCGATCATCCAGTCGTGATCGAGGTAGAAATGCATTCGTCCCGTCAGTGTGTGAAAGGGCTTGAGCCGCTCGATGTTCACGGTGAAGGGTGAGTAACGCCGACCCCCGGTCTCGGACCCCGACCACTCCGGCGAGGTGAGCACGGGAACTGGGCCACGCTGGGTGTCGGCGAAGGTGATGCGCTTGTCCTCCGCGCCCGCTGCCAGATCGTCGAGACGCTTTCCGACGCGCTTCTGCAGCTTCTCGAAACCGTCCTTCGCCAACGCGCCGTTCGTCGTACCGGAATAGGCGAGAATTGCCTCGGCCATCTTGACGTCCGTGTCGATGGCCGGACGCCCTTCGGCAGGACCCGACGGCATCACGCCGTTGCTCGCAGCCAGTCGGGCACTCTGCTCGGCCACGTCGTAGGTCACATTCTTGACCGCGAAACCCAACGTGTCCGCCAGTGGTCCGACGGCTGCCAGTTTGTCCGCGATGGCCGTGTAATCGCGTTCGACCACAACGAAGTTCGGAAGATTCTTGCCTGGCGTCCCCGGATCGGGCGAACCCTGCCAGTCCGTCACCCTGCCGTGCGGCTGTGCCGTCTCACCGGGGGTGTCGTGCTGCATCGGAACGCTGACGAGATCGTGGCGCACCCCGAGGTGCGTCTTCGCGAGAGACGAGAGCTTGTCGGCCAGTAGGTGGAACAGATCGAAATCCGACTTCGCCTCCCACGGCGGGTCGATCGCGGGTGAGAAGGCATGCACGAACGGGTGCATGTCGGTCGACGACAGGTCGTGCTTCTCGTACCAGGTCGCAGCCGGAAACACGATGTCGGACAGCAGCGTCGTCGACGTCATTCGAAAATCGGCCGACACCATCAGATCGAGCTTGCCCTCGGGTGCTTCCTCATGCCACTTCACGTCGTTCGGCCGCGGCGTGTTCGGGTTCTCGGTGCCCAGCACGTTGTGGTGGGTGCCCAACAGGTTTCGCAGAAAGTACTCGTTTCCCTTGGCCGACGAGCCCATCAGGTTCGAGCGCCAGAGAATCAGTGTGCGCGGCCAGTTCTCGGGCGCGTCGACGTCGGTGATCGCGGCGGTGAGGCCGCCGTCGTGCAACTTCTCGGCAACATACCCGCCGACCGTGGACGCATCCCCGGTCTCCACGGCAGCATTCACCTCGTCTGCGAGATCGAGCGGATTACGGTCGAACTGCGGGTAGAACGGCATCCAACCCATCCGCGCCGATTGCGCGATGGCGTCGGCAGTGTGTTCGTGGGTGATCGAGCTCTTCGACAACGGCGAAGCCAACGACGCCGTCGAATAACCGTCGTTTCGCCATTGGTCGGTGTGCATGTACCAGTACGACGTACCGGTCATGGTCCGCGGCGGCCGCGACCAGTCGAGTGCATTGGCGAGAGAGATCCACCCGGTGATGGGACGGCACTTCTCCTGACCCACGTAATGCGCCCAGCCTCCGCCGTTGCGGCCCATGCACCCGGTGAGGATGAGCAGGGACAGTATGGCGCGGTACGTGGCGTCGCCGTGGAACCACTGACAGATGCCTGCACCCATGATGATCATCGAGCGCCCGCCGGAATCGATGGCATTGGTGGCGAACTCGCGAGCCACACGGACAGCGGCTTCGGCCGGCACACCGGTGATCTCGGCCTGCCAGGCGGGTGTGTACGGCGTGCTGACGTCGTCGTAGCCGGTGGGCCATTCTCCCGGTACTCCGTCTCTGGCTACGCCGTACTGCGCGAACATGAGGTCGAAGACCGTGGTGACCAGAGCCCCGTCGACCCGGATCGCCGGGACTCCGCGCCGCAATACCCTGCCCGAACCATCGGGGGCATCGAATGCAGGAAGCAGTATTTCCACGTTCTCGGTGCTGCTCCGCCCGTGCAGGGTGAGCACGGGCGTGATCGATCCGAGATCGAGATTCCAGCGACCTTCTCCCGATGCCGAGAACCGAAACCCCAGAGATCCGTTGGGCACCACGGGTTCGCCGGTTCCCTCGTCGAGTACGACCGTCTTCCAGACATCGTCCTCGGCAGCAGCGCCGTCGGGCAATGCCGCGAGTTCGTCTGCGGTGACGAACTTTCCGGGCACGTAGGCACCGTCGTGCTCGTCGAGATGGATGAGAAACGGAAGGTCACTGTAGGTCTTGATGTAGTCGTCGAAGAACGACACCGATCTCCGGGCGAAGAACTCGGTGAGGATGACGTGTCCCATCGCCATCGCGAGCGCGCCGTCGGTACCCGCCTGAGCCGGAAGCCATTCGTCGGCGAACTTGCTGTTGTCGGCGTAGTCGGGACTCACGGTGACGACTTTGGTTCCGCGGTAACGCACTTCGGCCATCCAATGCGCATCAGGAGTACGCGTGACGGGAACGTTCGATCCCCACATCATCAAGTAGGTGGCGTCCCACCAATCGCCGGATTCGGGAACGTCGGTCTGGTCTCCGAAGACCTGCGGGCTGGCTACCGGCAGGTCGGCGTACCAGTCGTAGAACGAGGTCATCACGCCGCCGATGAGCTGAACGAAGCGGGTGCCCACGCAATGCGAGACCATCGACATCGCCGGGATCGGCGAGAATCCGGCACAGCGATCCGGACCGTACGTCTTGATGGTGTGAACGTGCGCGGCAGCGGCGATCTCTGTCGCCTCGTCCCAAGAAACGCGTACCAGACCGCCCTTGCCACGCGCCTGCTGATACGACTTTCGACGCAGTGGATCACCGACCACGTCGGCCCAGGCCAGCACCGGATCGCCCAGACGTGCCTTCGCGGCCCGGTACATCTCCACCAGTACCCCACGGGCATAGGGATGCCGAACACGAGTGGGTGAGTATGTGTACCAAGAGAATGCAGCACCACGAGGGCACCCACGAGGCTCGTATTCGGGACTGTCCGGCCCGACCGACGGATAATCGGTCTCCTGCGTTTCCCAGGTGATGATGCCGTCTTTGACGTAGACCTTCCACGAACAGGAACCGGTGCAGTTGACGCCGTGCGTGGATCGAACAATTTTGTCGTGACTCCATCGGTCGCGGTAGAACACGTCGCCCGCTCGGCCACCCTCGCGAAAGACCGTACGACCGTCTTCACTCTCATCCCAGCGAGTGAAGAACTTACCGACGTCGAGGAGAGCCTTGGCTGCATTCCCCTGTACGGCGTTCGAGTGAGTATCGTTTGGCCGGGCCATACCGTTCACCGTACAAAGAACGGTGATTGTGCCTCGGGCTTTTGCCGAAATTCGAGCCCGCACCCGATTGCCTAATTGTATTACGCATTGTCACGGCAATAACGCAGTCCCGGAACAGGACTGGACTCACCCATCCCGAATATGGTGGGCAATTTCAGCCTGACAACGAAGGCGATGTTCTGGTTTCTTGTATCCAAATGTACTTTCGGTTTTTTTTCGAGCAGTGCTATGGCAAATGAGCACTTGCCTTGATATCAATAAAGCATGGATGCAACCAGGGAATGGTTGCATCACACTCACGCGAACAGAGGAGTCCTTCGTATGTTCTCGTCCAGCGAACTCGAACCGAACCTTCTTGTCCTTCTCACTGAGCTGTTCACCGGAAGCGCGGACAACGGGAACGCGCCCGCGTCCTGAGCCGTACCGGCGATGCCGGGTACGGCCCTGGCGTTCGGTCGCACAATAAAATCCGTACATCGAGACCATCACCGCTGCACGTCCGTTCGTCGGCGGTGAATCCACGGGCACTGCACTCGGCGACGGAGCGCTGGCCTGTTCACCGCACATTTTCTGGACTTCATCGACCACAAGGTCCGTGAAAACTCGAACAACGATCTGGGCCGAGGGGTATCCGTGACACTGATACACACTGCGACACACAAACACCGGGTGCCGCCGGAGCATCGGGTGCTCGGACTCGATCGAAGGACGTTTCCACCCGCACTCTTCGTTGTCGCGGTATTCGTCATCATGACCTTCGTGATACCGCGTGTCGATGCAGCAATCGGCTTGGAGGACCCCGTTCTCGCAGGAGAGCAACTGGCGATCACCGAGAACATCATTTTCACCCCGGCCACCGGCTGGACCGTCGAAGAGGGTTTCCGCGTGACCGACGACGGCCGCAGACACGGCGACGCCACCATCTCCGATAGTGGCGTGACCTTCCAGATCTCGGCGGACTCGTTCGCCGGCACACCCGACGAGCTTCTGGATCAGGTCGAGAAAGTCACTTCCCGCACCGACGACCCGACCTTCCGGGTCGACGGGGACCGCACCACCCTCACGACGTTCACCGGAGAGACCGGGGTCGCTCAGCCGTACAGCAGCGTGAACGGCGACGGCGTGGTTGCAGCATTCGTACTCGACGGCACCGGTCTCAAGATCGCCGCATACGGTCCTCCCTCTCAGATGACGGCAGCCAACGACAGCATCCAAACCATGATCGCGAGCATCCGTACCGTAGACGGGAACAACGCATGAGCGAGACCGGAACGAACACAGCGACGCATGCCGTGAGCCCCGACGCCCGGCGACGCCAAGCCGAGGCTCTCGAGGTCTCGGGTTGGGGTGAGCGCTTCGTATTCGTACAACCTCACAACCTCTCGTTCTGGGTGTACGTGCTCCTGATGGGACTCGGCGCTTTCCAGACGTGGTCCTTCTTCCAACCGACGGCCGGGTTCTACGCAGACGGATTCGTGGCAGCGGCGGTCCTCTGCGGTCTGTGTGGTCTGGCGTGGTTCGCCTGGTTCCGCCACATCGACCGGTGGGAACGTCAGCCGGGCCGCCTGATCGTCGCCGCGCTCCTGTGGGGTGGTGTTGCGGCTACGTTCGCATTCGCGTTGCCCGCGAACAACGCGTTGCTCGGCATCTATTCCAAGTTGTTCGGGCAGGAATGGGTTGCAGACTGGGCGGCGGGTGCCGCGGCACCGTTCACCGAGGAGGCTGCGAAACTCTGCGGTTTCGTACTACTCATGGGCCTTGCCCCGCGCTTGATCAGAACCGCGAACGACGGCCTGATCATCGGGGCTTTCATCGGACTCGGGTTCGCGGTGTTCGAGGACTTCCAATATGCCGCCAACTCCACCGCTGGGGCATTCGGTACCGATCCGGTCGGTCAGGCCGTGTCGATGTCGTTCACCCGTATCGCGGTCAGCTTCGCCTCGCACCCGCTCTTCAGCGCCCTTGTCTGCTCGGGTGTCATCTACCTCATCGGCACCGCGGCCCAGCCACGTCGGATCGGGCGCGGACTGGCCTTCGTGTTGTTGGGCATGTTTCTGCACTTCACCTGGGACGACGCAGGCGGACTCGGCCAGGGTGGCATCCTGACCATTCCCGTCATGATCGCCTCCATCGTGCTCGGTTTCACGGTGCTGACCATCGCGTTCCGGCGGGCAGCGCCGCGGGAGTACCAGTTCGTCCGCGACATCCTCGCCCCCGAGGTCGAAGCGGGAACCGTAACCGACGCCGAGATCGACGGCATTCTGGAGAAGAAGGCGCGTAAGGCCTTCATCAAGTCCGCGCCGCATCACAAGTCCCGTCGAGCACGCAAGCACCTTCGGCGCGCGATTCTCGACCTCGCCCACGACCTTGCCCACGACAAGGGAGCCGACACCGAGGCCGTACGTCACTCTCGCTCGGAAGTCGAGCGCCTACGCGCCAAGGCCGGCTGACCGAGAACCACGTGAAACCGGTACCGCCCAAATGCATTTCGGACGGTACCGGTTTTTTTGTGTCCCGGCCCTACGGCATCCGAGTCAGAAGTCGGCGCTCGTGGAAGCAGCAGCCGTGACCGACGGTGAATTGCCCTTCTCGGGCGATTGACCACGCGTGGTCCACTGCCAGTCCCGCACGGCCGGCAGGTCGTCACCGTGCTCTCGGGTCCACTGTCGCGCACGCCTTCGGGTGTCGACCATCTCCTGCCGAAGCGACGCCGCCCTCGAGCCGAGTCGTGGAGTGCGGTCGATGACGTCGATGACCAGATGGAACCTGTCCATGTCGTTCATCATGACCATGTCGAAGGGCGTGGTGGTCGTTCCCTCCTCCTTGTAGCCACGCACGTGTAGATGGGCGTTGTTGGCTCGGCGGTAGGTCAGACGATGAATCAGCCATGGGTAGCCGTGATAGGCGAAGATCACCGGCACGTCCACCCCGAAGAGGCTGTCGTACTCGCGTTGCGGCATCCCGTGCGGATGCTCGGTCTCGTCCTGCAGCCGCATCAGATCCACCACGTTCACGAACCGCACTTTCAGGTCCGGCAGACCCTCCCGCAGGATGCTGACGGCGGCGAGCGCCTCGAGGGTGGGGACATCGCCTGCGGCAGCGATCACCACGTCCGGATGTCCCTCGTCGTTGGAGGCCCACTCCCAGATCCCTGCTCCCCGAGCGCAGTGCAGATCGGCCTCGTCCCCGGTGAGCCAATCGAACGACGGCTGCTTGCCCGACACGACGACGTTGACGTAGTGCCGACTTTCCAGGCAGTGCTGCATGGTGGACAGCAACGTGTTGGCATCCGGCGGCAGGTAGACCCGCACGACTTCCGCTCGCTTGTTGACCACATGGTCGATGAAGCCGGGATCCTGGTGCGAGAATCCGTTGTGGTCCTGACGCCACACGTGTGAGCTCAGCAGATAGTTCAAGCTGGGCACCCGTGGTCGCCACGGGATGTCGCGGGTGGTCTTGAGCCACTTCGCGTGCTGGTTGAACATCGAGTCGACGAGGTGGATGAACGCCTCGTAGCAGCTGAAGAGCCCGTGCCGTCCGGTCAGGGTGTAACCCTCGACCCACCCTTGGCAGGTGTGCTCCGACAGTATCTCCACCACGCGTCCCGATCGCGCCAGGTGCTCGTCGGTGTCCACGATGGTGCCGGCGAAGACCTTGTCGGTGACCTCGTACACCGGGTTGAGCCGGTTCGATGCAGTCTCGTCCGGGCCGAAGATTCTGAAGTTCGTGGGGTTGTCCCGCACCACGTCGATCAGGTATTCACCCAGGACCCGCGTCGGCTCGTGGATCGACCCTCCAGGTTCGCTGACCTCGACGGCTCGGTCACGAAAATCCGGCAACCGGAGGGGACGGGTCAGCAGGCCTCCGTTGGCATGCGGGTTGGCGCTCATCCGACGGTCCCCCACCGGGGCGAGCGCCCGCACCGACTCGATCAACACCCCGTCGGTCCCGAACAACTCCTCGGCCCGGTACGACCGCATCCACTGCTCGAGCTGAGCGCGATGCTCGTCGTTCTCGCGAGTCGCCGCCAGTGGAACCTGATGGGCCCGCCACGTACCTTCCACCGGCAGCCCGTCGACGACCTTCGGACCGGTCCACCCCTTGGGGGTGACCATCAGAATCATCGGACCGGGACGCCGTTCGAGGTCGCCGTCCACCCGCGCTGCGCGCTGATTTTCCGTGATCAGATCGTGAGCCCTGTCCATGGCCTCGGCCATCTGCTGGTGCACCTGCGCCGGGTCGTCGCCCTCGACGGTGATCACCTCGTGGCCGTAGCCCCGCAGCAGGCTCTCCAGTTCCTCGCGGTGAATGCGCGCCGGAACGGTCGGGTTGGCGATCTTGTAGCCGTTCAGATGCAGGATCGGCAGCACCGCCCCGTCGTGGACCGGATCGAGGAACTTGTTGCTGTGCCACGAGGCGGCCAACGGCCCGGTCTCGAACTCTCCGTCACCGACCACCGCGACGACAACGAGGTCGGGGTTGTCCATCGCCGCACCGTAGGCGTGGGAGAGCACGTACCCGAGTTCACCGCCCTCGTGGATCGAGCCCGGCGTCTCCGGTGCCACGTGACTGGGAATTCCGCCGGGAAAAGAGAACTGCCGGAAGAGCTTTCGCAGTCCGTCGGTACCCTGCCCGATGTGCGGGTAGACCTCGCTGTACGTGCCTTCCAGGTACGCGTTGGCCACCAGAGCCGGCCCGCCGTGCCCGGGTCCGGCCAAGAAGATGGCATCGACGTCACGGTTGCGGATGAGCCGATTCACATGTGCGTACACGAGATTCAGCCCGGGACTGGTCCCCCAGTGACCGAGTAGGCGCGGCTTGACATCCTCCGGAACGAGCTCACGCTCGAGCATCGGGTTGTCGAGGAGGTATATCTGTCCGACCGACAGGTAGTTCGCTGCCCGCCACCACCGATCGATAGCGGTCAGCTCCGCTTCGTCGAGCGCTACTGTGCTGTCAGAGACCATGGTCGCTCCTCGATTCTCTGTGTTCGTCGAACATTGCACTCTCCCTGTCGTCAGACCGTGATGTCGCCCGTACCGAGCAGCACGAGCGCGAGAATTGCTGCCCCCGTGAGCAACCCGCACACGATGCGTTCCGGGCCGGTGAACACCCGACCCGAATGCTCGCGCCGAGCCACGACGTAGAGCAGCGTCCCCGGGGCGTACACCAGGCAGCCGAGCAGCACGTACTCCACGCCTGCCGCGTACAGCAGGAAGACGGAGTACACGACTGCCAGGATCCCGATGACAACTTGACGGTGTCGCTCGGTGTCATCGCCCGGACCGTAGGTCTCGCGAGTGAGAGTCAGCTTCACCGCGTACGCCGCCGCCAGCAAGTAGGGAATCAGAGTCAGGGCCGTGTCCAGCGAGAGCATGAAGTCCAACGCGTCACCGACGACCAGAACGAGCAGCAGGAAGATCTGCACGCTGATGTTCGTGAGCACCAGGGCTGCCACCGGTGTTCCACCGGCGTTCTCTCGGGCGAGCCGTTTGGGCAGGATCCCGGTTCTCGCGGGCATGAACATGACCTCGGCGTTGAGTAGTGTCCACGCGAGGTACGCACCCAACACCGAGATCACGACCCCCAGATCGATCAGCGTCCCGCCCCAGGGCCCGACGACCTCTTCGAGTACGACGCCCATCGACGGGGCCGCGGCGTCGGCCAGGTCCGTGCGGGGAAGCACGCCGTACGACACCGTCGTCACCGAGCCGAAGAGTGCGAGCGTACTGAGCAGGCCCACCAGGGTTGCACGGCCGATATCGGCGCGCTTCTGGGCGATCCGTGAATACACGCTCGCCCCCTCGATGCCGAGGAAGACGAAGGTGGTCAGGAGCATGGTGTCGGTGACCTGCGTGAACAGGCTCTCCCCCGTGTCACGGCCCCAGAAGTTCTGGGCGAACACGCTGGGGTCGAAGGCCACCACGCAGATCACGACGAAGACGGCGATCGGCAGCAGCTTGGCCGCTGTCACGATCCTGTTGATGATCGCTGCCTGACGGATCCCCCGGACGATGAGCAGGTGAACGACCCAGATGATCACTGACGCGCAGATCACCGCGAGCACCGTGTTTCCGGCTCCGAGACCAGGGAGGAAAGCTCCGATGCTCGCCATGGCGAACGTCAGGAAGAACACGTTTCCGACGATGTTGCTGGCCCAGTATCCCCACGCGGCGTTGAAGCCTGCATAGTTCCCGAAACCCTCTTGGGCGTAGACGTAGATTCCGCTGTCGAGGTCCGGTTTCCGCAGGGCGAGCGACTGGAACACCAGTCCGAGCATGAGCATTCCGGATCCGGCGATGGCCCATGCGATGAGGGACCCGACCACACCGGTGGCGGAGCCGAAACCACCCGGGAGGGTGAAGATCCCGCCACCGACCATCGACCCGACGACCATCGCGGTCAACGTGGTCACGTTGACCTTGCGGTCCGCCTGTTCCGCGGTACCCGTCATGGGTCAGTGCTGCTGGCGAACGATGGGGAACAGGATCGTGTCACGAATGCTGAGGCCGGTCAGGTTCATGACGAGCCTGTCGACGCCGAGTCCCATTCCGCCGGTCGGCGGCATGCCGTACTCCAACGCCTCCAGGAAATCCTCGTCCACCTGCATCGCCTCCGCGTCCCCGGCCGCGGCCAGCAACGACTGGGTGACGAGACGCTCGCGCTGGTCGACCGGGTCCACCAATTCGGAGTACGCGGTGCCCTGCTCGGCACCGAAGATCACCAGGTCCCACTTCTCGGCGAGCCGTCCGTCGCCGCGGTGCGGCCTGGTGAGCGGAGCGTTCTCCTTCGGGAAGTCCGTGTAGAACACGGGCGTCGTAGTCTGCCCCTCGCAGAGCTCCTCGTAGATGCCTTCGAGCGCCGCTCCCCACGTCGGGTCCTCGACCAGCTCGGCACCGACCTTCTCGGCGTGGCGAAGCAGCTCCGCTTTGGGGGTATCGGCCGTGATCTCCTCACCGAGCGCCTCGGACACGGCCTGGCACATCGTCTTGACCGGCCAGTTGCCGGAGAGGTCGTACTCGACGATCTTGCCGTCACGGTCCGCACGCCGAGCGATCGGCTCACCATGGACGGCGATCGCAGCCTCCTGAATCAGCTGTTGCGTCAGCATGCGCATGGTGTTGTAGTCGCCGTAGGTCTCGTAGACCTCGAGGGACGTGAACTCGGGGTTGTGCTTGAAGTCCGCTCCTTCGTTACGGAACTGCCGACCCACCTCGAAGACCTTCTCCATCCCTCCGACCAGCAGCCGCTTGAGGTGAAGCTCCGTGGCGATACGCAGATAGAGATCCATGTCGTAGGCATTGATGTGCGTCTCGAAAGGACGTGCGTTCGCCCCACCGTGCACGGTCTGCAGAATGGGCGTCTCGACCTCGGTGAATCCCCGACTCTGCAGTGAGTCCCGAATACTGCGCACCACCGTCGCGCGCTGGTAGGCCACCGTTCGGGCTTCCGGTCGAACGATCAGGTCCACGTACCGCATGCGAATCCTGGCCTCGGGATCGATGAGGCCCTTGTGCTTGTCAGGAAGTGGGCGCAGAGACTTGCTGGTCATCATGACCGAGGTCGCCCGCACGCTCAGCTCTCCCTTGTGGGTGGTCACGACCTCACCCGTGATCCCGACCTGGTCACCAAGGTCCACGGAATGCTCCCAGAAGTGCAGGTCGCTCGCCCCCAGGTGCTGCACGTCGACCATGACCTGCAGGTCGCCGCTGCCGTCCCGCAAGGTGGCGAACGCGACGCTTCCCATGTCGCGCTTGAGTACGACCCGTCCGACGACGGAGACGACCGTGCCGGTCTCGGTGTCGACAGGCAGCTCGCCCGCCTCGTCCCTGACCTGCGCCAGCGTGTGAGTCCGTGGCGCTGTGGCCGGATAGGGGTCGACACCCTCCTCGCGGAGTCGGTCGAGCTTGAGCCGTCGCACCCGCATCTGATCCGGCAGACGGTCGATCGACAGGGCCTCGGCGACCACGTCCCGCGCCGGGGGAATCAGCGTCCGGACCTGCTCGGCGTACTCCTCGTGTCCAGTGGCGAGACCGTCGTCCCCGCGGCCTCGGCGGCGCAACAGGTTGATCGAGGGAACCGTCAGAAAGCCCTCTGCGCTACCGGCGGCTGTGCCCACTCGTGGCAGGTCGGAGGCGTACTCGTAGCCCATGTAGCGCGGCTGCCAGTCCGGTAGGTACTTCGCATTCGATCGGTACAACGACTCGAGCTGCCATGTCTTGCTCGCGAGCAGCAGGCCCTGCCGCCAGACCCGAGCGACCGGCCCTGCCCCGACCTGAGCACCACGCTCGAACGCTTCGCGGAACATCGCGAAGTTGAGCGAGACCGGGCCGACGCCGATGCGCGAGGCCTGCGCCGCGAGGGCGCCGACGAGGAACTCGACGAGTCCGTTGTCGGCCGTGGGGTCTCGACGCATCAGGTCCAGAGACAGACCGGTCCTGCCCCACGGGACGAAGCTCAGGAACCCTCGCAACCGTCCGGTCTCGTCGTTCGCCCGCACCAGGACGCAGTCGCCGTCGAGCGGATCCGCAAGTCGGCCCAGTGCCATCGAGAACCCACGCTCGTCGCCACCGTCTCCGCGCCAGTGCTCTGCTGCGTCCGCGAGCGCCTTGAAGTCATCGGCGCTCAGCGCCGAGTGCCGCAGAACAGTGGCGGTGTACCCACGCCGCTGCAGTCGATCGACCGACCGCCGCACCTCCTTCATCCCCGGGGCGTTCAACGAGAACGTCGCCATGTCCACGATCGCCTCGTCGCCGATGTCGAGCATCGTCAGGCCTGCTTCGGCGTAGGCCTCGGCTCCGCTGTGGCCAGCCCCCATCACCGCGAGGGACAGGCCCTGTTCACGAGACCACCGTCGCCAGGCCTCGATGGCTCCGGGCCAGTACTCTCTGGCGCCGACCGGGTTTCCGCTCGCCAGGCATACCGAACCGATCGCACGGTAGGAAATACCGGCGTGCGCCGTTCCGGCGTCGCCGGAGTCCCATACGACACCCTTGTCGCGACGCGTCGCGAAGTAGCCGAGCGAGTCCTCGTCACCGTGGTCCCGCAGCATTCCGCGCACGATGGCTTCGTCGATCGCCTCGGGAGTCGTGATCTTGCGCGGTGCACCGAAGAAAATTCCTGCGGCACCCATGACCACGACCGCCCCGACGAACCCCACGATGGCGCGTACCCAAATGGGCGCGCTGACTCCCGAGACGAGATCCGTTCCGGAACGCCCGACATCGGCGAACATCGTCGACAGGACGTATGTTGCGGCACTGCCGATGCCGTCGGCAGTGCCGAACGCCCGTACCAATACCGAGCCGAGCAGCAGCATCACGACGCCACCGCCGAGGAAGACCGCAAGGGCTCGGCGCAGGCTCCCCGGCACGCGACGAGCCACGAACTGTTCCCGTACCCGCCACGCCAGTACCACCAGCGCGAGGCTGACGAGCACTCCGAGGATGTTCGGCACCACGTGTTCGCCGTCGACGATGTTCCAGACCCGACCGATGCTCGGGATGACGAACCACCACGCGATCAGGAGCACGAGGGCAGGTCGAAGTCGTCGCCGTAGGGCCACGCCCATCACGTACAGCAGCGCGGCGTAGACGAGTCCCGGGTACACGGGCACCAGCAAGAGCGACACGATGTCGTCGTCCGCCGCGAAGTAGCGATACCACGGCGGTACCAGCGTGATCACCAGGACGAAGGTCGCGAAAAGAAAAGCAGCCGCGGCAAACAGGTCGGGCCAACGGTCGGGGGATGGCCGCTGAGGCTGGATTGCACCGCGTTCCTCTTTTTGCTCCACAGTCATGAAAGGGATACCTCCCGCGAACGAGCCGCCCCCTGGGCGGCAATTCTTTTCCGGACATGCCATTTGAAGATGCTCGCGCGGGCAAGGTTCCCCTGCACGTCGGCCGTCGGATCATGTTGGGCGACCGCCGAATCGAGCGTATCCGAATGTGGACGTCGTCATGATGCGGAAAGCGAAAAGATTCACAATGCCTGTTTTGCCGAACAATGTAAGCGGACTCCGATAATTGCACCGCGTTAAGCTGCGGTGCCGAAATGAAACCGCCAGAGCCGAACGGCGACAACCTGATTGCGAATGCGGCAGACTGTCCCTATGACCCTCGGTCTCACCACTGCTGTTGTCGCCGCCATTTGCTACGGAGTCGGGTCGATCCTGCAGGCAGCCGCGGCACGCGGCACAGCCCAGGTCGAGGGACTCGATCCGCGGTTGCTCGTCCGGCTCCTGAGATCGTGGAAGTATCTGCTCGGAGTGGGCCTCGACGGCCTCGGGTTCCTGCTCGGTCTCGTCGCCGTCCGTTCCCTCCCGCTGTTCGTCGTCCAGTCCATCGTGGCGAGCTTCCTCGCCATCACCGCCGTCCTGGGCGCGATCTTCCTGAAAATGCCCCTCTCGCGCCGAGACAAGGTGGGTATCGCGGTCGTCGTCATCGGCCTCGTCCTCGTCGGGTCCTCGGCGGCCGAGGACGCCGAGGTCGCCGTATCGGCGGCCGAGACCTGGGGGGTCCTCATCGCCACCGTCGTGCTCGTGGTGCTTGCCATCCCCGCAGGGCGGCTCAACGGTGCCGCAGGCGCGACGGCTATGGGTGCCGTGGCCGGCCTGGCTTTCGGGGCAACGGCAGTGGCAGCGCGGATGCTGCCCGACGACCTCGCGGCCATCCCCGCCAGCCCCGCCACCTGGGCGTTGGTGCTGGGCGGAGTGACCGCGCTTCTGACCTACTCGGTGGCACTGCAGCGTGGCACCGTGACGCAGGCGACGGCCCCCGTCGTCGTGGGCGAGACCATCGCGCCTGCGATCGTCGGTCTCACTCTGCTGGGCGATGCACCACGGCCGGGATGGGGAATCGTTGCTGCGATCGGTTTTGTCCTGGCTGTCGCCGGAGCGGTCAGCCTCGCTCGTCATGGTGAAATCGAGGAAGAGGCACCCACGACGTGAGCGCCTGCTGTCGGCCCCGCTCCGCGACCACCCCGAGGCAGACGATCCAGGCGCTGATGCCGACGATGTGAATGCGCTGGGACACACCCACAGCCGATGACGGCTCGGTGGCACTGTCGAAATACCCGAAGACGAGACTGGCGACCACTCCGACAATCCAGAAAGTCCACCACGCGAACCTTTTCAACCATCGAGGACCGGTGGTACGTGTCGCGAACCAGACCGCAGCGACACCGGTGAACAGTGCAACGTTGGAGAGCAGGCTTGCGCCATCGTGAATCTGCAACTGAAGCTGGTCGGACGGTGACGAACACGTGACGCTCGGGCCGCACGGGGCCGACACCACGGCGGCTGCGATTGCTCCGAGCGCAAAGACCACCGTCGCCCAGACAGCGACCTCACGCCACCACCCCGAGGGCAGCGCCGACCTCACCGGCGGCAGTAGCGCGACCACAAGCACGGCACACACGACGTCGGTGACGCGCAACAACTCTGCGTTCGGCTCCCCCGGGGCCTGCAATTCGCTGACGACCTCACCCAGGCCACGGAAGTCACGCAGCACCCAATCGATCAGGAAGTTGGCGTAGAGAAACGCGGCCACCAGACCGATCCCGATCAGGACTCGCGAACGAATGTCGGTCACGAGTCGATCCGATCACTTCGGCTGCGCCGACTCGACCATTCCCGCGAACGTGGACTCGAAAGCGCAAGCAGCACAAGGATACTCCCGCCGATGGCCGGAAGATCACCGATACCGAGCGGAGCCCGGTTCCCCAGAGTGGACGCAAAACCCACCAACGACGTCAGGGCACACGCGGACATCAGGCCGAGTCGGGCCCACTGATAGCCGGACATGACCCGCAGGGCGAGGAAGACATCGATCACCGTCAACGAGACAAGCACGGCCACCACCGTCCCTACGGTGACCGTGTTCGTCAGATCCACCACGTCGCGGCTTCCCAGCCGGACAAGCAGGTCCGGAGCCGTGAGCAGCAGCAGTGCCAGTGTGAGGTAGCAGGCTCCCCTGAGCAGTGCCAAGCTCGATCCGAGCATGATCATCGCGGGACGGCGGTCCCGGCTGTCTGTCGGGGCATCGTGCTGGATCGACGATGTCGTGACGGCGCTCAGATCGAGGATCGGCAGATCGCCGTCGGTGAGGATGCGATCGCCTCCCCCGTTCCGGGTGTGATAGCCCGAAGCAAAGCGCTCGAGCGTCCGCACCGTCACCGCCGGCGCAGCCTCCGTGAGGGTACCCACGACGAAGTCGCGTTCGACGTCGATGTCCTCCTCGATCTTGTGCGTCACCTGCAATGTGAAGAGCGACAGTCCTACTCGTCGGTCGTACGTCGCGGCACCCAGCCAGTGCACCGGGAAGCCACCCGGTAGCAACCATCCCGGCGGGCATCGCCACAGTCGCAGGTGGTGTCGCTTCGAAGGACTGCCTGCCACCTCGCGCTGATAGGCGAAATCCTGCTGTCGACCGAAGAGATACAACGGACTCACCGGTGCCTGCGGGTAACTGCGCCTCGACGCGATCCGACGCACCAGTCGCCACGAGGTGCCGAGGCCGAGATCGTCGGCGCGCGTCCACCCGGCGGCATCGAAAGCCTCTTGAATCTGTGCTTCGTCGCCCAGCAATCCGAGGTTGACGGGGTCGCCCAGCAGCCCATCGCTGGTGCGCGCGCGTCCGATGAAATAGTTCGGCACGTAGACGCTGGTGAGGATGCCATGCAGCCGAGGAAGTACGAGGTAGGTGACGAAGAGCCAGAAGACCACGAGCAGCGGTAGTTGCCAGCCACCGACCACGCCGTCGCGCAGCAGGACATAGGCCAACCAGATTGCCGCCACACCCGAATAGGCGAAAAACGCCCAATCCACGACACCGACGAGCGAGAGCTCACGATCCTGCGATCGGTCGATCGACATATACCGATTCTGCACGAAGCCCCACCACAAGTAAGACCGATTACTCGAATCGGCCCAAGACCCCAGCGGTGTGGTCAGTTCGCATACGCGCTGTCACACAACGGAACAGCCGGCCGACTCGTCGGCCCATCGTGACCAGCTTCGGTACGGGTGTCGGCGGCATCGACGACGAATGCGCCGGCGAGGTCACGTGAGCTTTCGATTGGGACCAACTGGTGAAGCGCCCACACAGGTCCCACGCGTTTGCCTCGAAGCGGGATGCTTGCCTGGCGCTCGCGATTCGCTTCGCGACGGCGGGCGAGATCTGCGGCCGACCGACATCACCGGACACCGCACGGACGACGGCAAGCTGTACCTGCGCACGATCGAGGACATGTGGCCCAACAGGATCGTCCGCTACTCGAGTCACTTCCGAATGAAGGCCCCGTCGGCGGTGTCCACGTTGAATAATGCTGTGGCGCAACGACGCTCGGTGAGGACGAACGCCCACTCGGATCGCGGTAGCCAATTCCGGTCCAGGAATTCGGTGCATGCTCTCTTGCGCAACGGATTACGAGGTTCCATGGGCCGGGTCGGGGCGTGTGGTGACAACGCCCTATGGAGTCCTACTTCGCTCTGCTGCAGAAAAACATCCTCG
This sequence comes from Rhodococcus sp. NPDC006774, assembly GCF_040636045.1. Classification (NCBI taxonomy): domain Bacteria; kingdom Bacillati; phylum Actinomycetota; class Actinomycetes; order Mycobacteriales; family Nocardiaceae; genus Rhodococcus; species Rhodococcus sp. NPDC006774. The sequence continues at coordinate 116,536 of NZ_JBEYIW010000004.1, forward strand.
CCCCGGCGATGGTCGACCCGCGCGCCCGATGTGCCGCTCACCGCAGAGGTGGCCTACCGTCGAGTTCGAGACAATCAACCGGACCGCACACGCGGGCCGAATCATTCGACCCCACGAGGCAACCGACGTAGGGGCAGTCCCGAATGCGAGGAGTCGACGGTGAACTTTCCGAGCGGGACGAGGTGGGTCTTCTTCTGGTCGGGGCTGGCGTTGCTGTGGGCCGTTGTCTCGGTGACTCGAACTCAGGACGGTGAGTTTTCGGTCTGGTCATCGGTGGCTACTTGTTTGTTTGCTGCGGCAGCAATCCTGACCGGGCTTCGTACATTTCGCCGCAGGCAATGACGACGAGCACGGACTGATGAGCAGGTAGGGAGTTCGCTGCTGCATCGAGGGGCGGTCAATTCGATACCCTCGTCGACCAGAGTCCCGGCACAGTCGTTCCTCGAATGGCCTGAGCTGCCCGCTCTCGGTGTGATGCGCCGAGGGGGGTGGACGCCGCAGAGCGGGCATGATGAATTCTTCGAAAAGCATTTCGGTTCAACCACAGTGAGGGGTGGACCGCGGGGACGTCTCCATTATTGCGTTCACCGATCGCCTCGCGGTGTACGGTGACCGCGGGGATGGATACGGCTCGGGAAGAATGTCGGGGGATCATGACTCTGTTCGGTGTGCTCGATCGCGTATTGACTCGACGACTGCCTCTGCAGCCTCCGGACGATCCCCATGCCTCGATCCTTCCGACCCCGATCGACAACGACGCCTTCTTCCTCACCCCTCCCGGCATCGAAGACCTAGCACCCGGTGCGGTGATCCGGCAGCGCACGACCCGCGGTCTGGTGCCCCGGCCGCGAACCGCCCTGCATCAGTTCATGGTGCGATCGACCGACGCGCGGGGTCTCCCCGCCGGTGTCACCGCCTCGCTGCTGATCCCGAGGCGGCCGTGGACCGGGCGCGGACCGCGGCCCGTCGTCGCCCACAACGTGGCCATCGATTCCCTCGGAGCCAAGAGCACGCCGTCGTACCGGCTCGTGCACGGTGTCGGTGCCGATCTCCCGCCGGTGATGCCGCTCTGGCTCGCTCGCGGATATGCCGTCCTCGTCGCCGATCACCAGGGCCCGCGGATGTCGTACTCCGAAGGCACGATGGCCGGGCATGCCGTCCTGGACTCGCTACGCGGGATGACGGTCGTCGCCCCGGAGCTCGCCGACAGCCCAGTGGTGGCCTACGGCTACAGCGGCGGCGCGATCGCCACCACGTGGACGGCGCAACTGCAGCCGAGGTACGCGCCGGACGTGAGGTTGGTGGGTGCCGTCGCCGGCGGAACGCCCACCGACTTCTCGATGCTGTTGGACACCATGAACGGCACCGTCGCGGCCGGCCTGCTGGGCGCGGCGAGCATGGGTCTCGCGCGTGAGCACCCCGAGATGGTGGAGTTGTTCGGCCCAAAGGCGCTGCTGTTGGCGTCGTGGGTGAAGGACATGTCCGTCCTCCCCCTGGCTTTGGGCGGGTTGGCACGCATGCGAATCGAGGATTTCGCGTCCGAGCCCGACCCGTTCGACTCCGACATCGCGCGGCGGGTGATCGCCGCGAACCGTCCGGGCGCCGACGCGCCGACGGTGCCGGTCGCGCTCTTCCATGGTTCCGCGAGCAAGTGGATCGGCGATCGCTTCATCCCCGAGGCCGGCGTGTCTGCCCTGATCGAGCAGTGGCGCAGCAAGGGGGCCGACGTGCATTACGAGCCCGTGGCAGGCGATCACTTCATCGGTGCCATGACTGGACTGCCATTCGTGTTGCGTTGGACTGCACAGCAATTCGCGGTGAACGGTTCGGGTTAACTCACCGAAGCGATATAGCGCTGTGACCAGAGAAAATACGGTGCCCCCAGTCGGACTCGAACCGACACTGTGCGGATTTCAAGTCCCTAGAAGTGGATCCAGCTTGCACATAGCCAACTGACAGCACCGCGATGTGCGACGAACTCGACGTTGGTCTCGGGCCACCCACCCGATGGTCACACTGCCAGGACATGACATCTGTCATGGCCCGCTCATGATGTTGTCAGCAGATCCGATGTTTGTGTGCACTGTTGTGTGCCGGTCGCCGAGACGACAGTAGGGGATGCACAGAGCGAATCGAAGCATCGACGAGGAGGGCACCATGAACACGCCGGAATCGACATCGGACGACAACAACGCGACGCAGACAGTTTCCGGTGGCAAGGCCACTGAAAAGGTCAATGCCACAGAGCTTCTGCTCGACGGCTTCGGCGGAACCAGTGGAATGATCTACACCGCCATTCCAGTCGTGGCATTCGTAACCGCCAATGCTCTGGTGGCCCTTCCGATCGCCGTCGGCGTCGCGATCGCCATCGCACTGACGATCACTGTCCTTCGGGTCAAGCGAGGCGAGCCGATCGCGCAGGCCAGTGGCGGACTGCTGGGCGTCGTCGTTGCGGGCGGTATCGCCGCCTGGACGGGGTCGGCGGGCGGCTACTTCCTCATCGGCATCTGGCTGAGCCTGGCCGGAGCGGCGTTGATGCTGGTCTCGATACTCGCTCGACGACCATTGACCGGGCTGCTGTGGAATGCGCTGCACGGCAACGAGTACGCCTGGCGATCCAATCGCTCGGTCGCCCGCGCCCACTACATCGCGACGGCGACATTCGCGGTGTTGTTCGGTGCCCGTTACTTCGTTCAGGACTGGTTGTACGACACCGACGCCACCGGTTGGCTCGCGTTTGCCCGGATCGCAATGGGCACCCCGTTGCTCGCAGTGGCAGTGCTCGTCACTGTCTGGGCCTTCCGTCGCTCCACAGCGCAGTTGGTTCACTCGAACCAAACTTAGGACCTGCCGGACGCAGTCGACCCTTGACTATGCCGTTAGGTCACAGTCGACACTGATTCCGACCTGACCGAACAGGAGGAGAGCGTCATGGGCTGGAGCACTCGGCAGATCGCCGACCTCGCCGGCACCACCCTGAAGTCGGTGCGGCACTACCACAATGTCGGACTACTCGATGAGCCCGAGCGCGCCTCGAACGGCTACAAGCAGTACGGCGTCACGCATCTCGTACGGCTGATGCAGATCAAACGCCTCACCGAACTGGGATTCTCGTTGGCCGACATCGCTGCTCAGGGTGACGGGCGCGACCATCCGGAACAGGCACTGCGCACTCTGGATGCAGAACTCGGCGCGACGATCGAGCGCCTGCAGCGAGCACGGATGGAGATCGCGATCCTTCTCCACGAATCCCTTCCGACCGATCTACCTCCCGAACTCGGTTCTGCTGCAGCAGATCTGACAACGGCAGACCGGCAGTTCATCACCTTTGCCAGCACGGTACTGAGCCCGACGGCCCTAGATGCCTACGGCGACCTACTGCGGTCCACTCCCCAGCTGCCCACAGACCCAGAGTTCGACGACCTACCGGCCGACGCCAGCAGCGCCACCACCAGGGATCTGGCGGAACGGATGGCCCCGCATGTTCGTCAGCTGGCGGCTCGTTTCCCGGACTTGTTCGCCGACACCGACACCGACGGCGACAGACAACGGGTGACTCGCGCACTCGCCGTTGCCGTGGAAGACCTGTACAACCCCGCCCAGCGCGAGGTGCTGCGACAGGTGGCGGCACTCAACGCCGCCGATTCCGAATAGAACGTCAAAACAATGCAATTCGACAGGAGTCGACCAATCATGCCCCTATTCGACAACAGGAGAGCGAAACTCTTCGCTGCAGCGTCGGCGTCGATACTGCTGGTCGGTGCCTGCAGCCAATCGCCGCCGGAACCGGACGCAGACTCCGAGCCGTCGGCCGACTTGCAGCAGTTCTACGACCAAAGTGTGGCATTCGAGCCGTGTGAAGGGTACGGCACCACCACGACCGACAATCAACTGTTCGCCAGCGATCCCAGGTTCGAATGCGCCCGCGTGGACGTGCCACTCGACTACGAGAACCCCGATGGGCGCACTGCGCAGATCGCGCTGCTGAAAGCTCCCGCACGCGGAGAGAAAGTGGGCTCGCTCCTGCTCAACTCCGGCGGACCGGGCGGTGCCGGAATGAGCATGGCGGCCTCAGGTGCGACGTCTTCATGGGCGCAGAGCGCGCTGACCGAACGATTCGACCTGATCGGATTCGATCCCCGCGGTGTCGGTGCATCCACCCCGGCCATCGATTGCTTCACCGATGAGGAAAACGAGGCAGGGCAGGCCCACACCACGGTCCTCACCGGCTCGAGAACCCTCACCGAGGACGGTGCACGGCAGCTGGTGAGCCGATGCGCCGAACGATCAGGAGGCGACGATGTGCTCGAACACGTCGGTACCCGCGACGCAGCCCGCGACATGGACATTCTCCGGGCCGTGCTCGGCGACGACACCCTGAGCTACCTCGGCCAGAGCTATGGAACACGACTCGGCGCGGTCTACGCCGAGATGTTCCCGGAGAACGTGCGCGCGATGGTCCTCGACGGCGGAATCGACCCGGCGCAGGGCACCGCAGACCGCAGGATCTACCAGTACACCAACTTCCAGAAGGCATTCGACGACATGGCGGCGGCGTGCGCGAGCGCCCCGGACTGCCCGTTGGGCGCTGATCCGAGCCAGGCTGTCGAAAATTTCCAACAGATCATCAGACCGCTGATCGACAATCCGATCGTCACCCCCGATGGCCGCATCATGGACTTCGACGCCGCCTACGGTGCCGTGATCGCGGGCCTCTACGACTCCTCGGCATGGCCGGTCATCACCGAGGGTATTGCCGAACTGCAAGCAGGACAGGCCGATACCCTCCTGAAGATCAACGATATCTTCGGTGGACGCGACGCCGACGGCACCGTCCCGAACTTCTCCGAGGCGCTGTACGCGATCAATTGCGTGGACGAGCAGCGCAACACCGCAGAGCAAGAAGTGGACCTCAAGCGGCAGATCCAGGAGATAGCACCGTTCACCGACGCAGGCCTCGGACCGGAGGGCGCACGTGACCCATGCGAATTCTGGCCTGCAGAGCCGACTCTCGACATCCCGTACGCCACCGACGTCGACGGACTACCCGACACTCTGACCATCTCCGTGACCGGAGACCCGTCCACACCGTACGAGGGAGGCGTCAACTTGGCGAACACCTTGGGCGGCTCGCTTCTTCCCGTCGACGGCGAGCAACACACCGTGGCGTTCGGCGCAACGAGCCCCTGCGTCAACGACATAGTCGCCAGCTACCTCGTCGATCTCCAATCCCCACCGGCCGACGCCCGCTGCGCTTTGTAACAGCTGAACGAAAGGACGAATCATGACTGCACCTCCACTGATCTCGGTCGAGGACTTCTTCGGCCCACCCGTTCGCTCCGGCGCCAGTATTTCACCGGACGGCAACGCGATGGCGTTTCTCGCGCCGTGGAAGAACCGTCTGAACGTGTGGATCGAGGACCTCGCGCCCGGCAGCGAACCACGTTGCGTCACTGCGGACGAGACTCGTAGTGTGCACGATTTCAGGTGGACGGACGACCCCCGCTGGCTGCTGTATCTGCAGGATACGGGCGGTGACGAGAACACCCACGTGTTCCGCGTCGATCTGGACGACCCCGATGCCGTAGCAGTAGATCTCACGCCGTTCCCCGGTTCCCGCGCGGTGTCCATCGAACCCGTGCGGGGCGGGGCCGGGCTGTACACCGTCCTGATCAACGCCAGGAACCTCGGCGAGTTCGATCTGTACGAAATCGAGATCGCCACAGGTGAACTGACGATGATCAGGCAGAGCCCCGGCGTCGGCCGGTATCCGATGCTCGGTGCCGACGGCGAGGTGTTCGTCGTCGCGATGACCACGGACGGCACCATCGACATCACGCGGATGGACGAGTCCGGTGCAGAGCGCACGGTGGCGTCGTTCGACGGCACCGACTACCCGATGGGTATCAGTCCGATGCAGATCACCGCGGACGGTACCGGCATGTGGCTCGGTTCCAATCGAGGGCGCGACTTGGCCCATCTGATTCGCCTCGATCTGGAGACCGGCGAGGAGACGATCGTCGACAGTCACCCGACGCTCGAACTCGACGGTGTGCGACGAGCCGTCGAGCAGACCTCGTCACCGCTGATCTGCGACTGTGCAACCGGCGAGCTCATCGGTGTTCGCTACCTCGGCGAACGCCAGGTGATCCACGCACTGGAACCGGGTTTCGCAGAGATCCTGAAGAATCTGGAGCAACTGTTCGACGGTGACATCGGAGCACTGTCCTCCGATGACACCGGTCAGAAGTGGATCGTCAGCTTCGTCCACGACCGCGATCCGTCCGTCACCTACTACTACGATCACGCCACCGGATCGAGTCGCCGACTGTTTCGCCCCTACCCACATCTCGATCCCGAGGACATGGCCCCGATGGTGCCGGTGAACATCCAGGCGCGTGACGGTCTGACTCTGCCGTCGTATCTGACGCTTCCGGTGGGCGTCGAACCCGACAGTCTGCCGATGGTTCTCGTGGTGCACGGCGGCCCCTGGTACCGGGATTCGTGGACCTTCGATCCCATCGCGCAAATGCTGGCGAACCGCGGATATGCAGTGCTGCAGGTCAACTTCCGCGGGTCCGTCGGATACGGCACCGCGCACACGAACGCCGGGGTCGGTGAATTCGCAGGCGCGATGCACGACGATCTGATCGATGCGGTGAACTGGGCGGTCGAAGCGGGATACGCCGATCGCGAGCGAGTGGCGATCATGGGTGGTTCCTACGGCGGCTATGCGGCGCTGGTGGGCGCATCGTTCACGCCCGACACGTTTGCCGCGGTGATCGACTGCGTCGGCATCTCCGACCTGTCGAACTTCATGCGGACCCAACCTGCCTTCATCGGTCCGGGAATCATCAACAGCTGGCACCGCTTCGTCGGTGACCCCGCTGATCCCGATCAGCTGGCCGACATGCTCGCACGATCGCCCATCTCCAAGCTCGATGCGATACGAGCGCCCCTCCTGATTGCGCAGGGGGCCAACGATCCTCGGGTCGTCAAGGCAGAATCGGACAATGTCGTCGAGCGCCTGACCTCGCGTGGCGTCGACGTCGACTACCTCGTGTTCGACGACGAGGGCCACGGATTCGTCAACCCGGAGAACAGTATTCGCTACTACCGCGAGGTGGAAGAATTTCTCGCCCAGCACCTCGGCGGCCGTAGTCTGCAATGATCGGAAGCACAGTGGATGTCGATGCGATTCGACAGGATGTGACACCGGGCAATCGAACTCGAGCTCGTCGTCGAAGTCAGTTCGAGTCGACCTTCGGCATGGGTGCACCGGTGTGAAAAAGCATCGAAATGACTTGGTGCAGAACGTCTGTTTCCGAGCGAATTCGAGCAGCGTCGGTCGGGAGGGCTCGTGCTACTGAGAGCCCGTCCAGTACAACGTTGAGATAGGCGGCGCGCTGGGTGTTGTCACCCGGCGGCAGGGCACCTTCTTTGTCGAGGACGTCCAGCCAGTGTTCTATGTGCCGGAGTCCGGCCGCGCTGAAAGCGAGATACGTGTCGATGGCATCGGCGTTGAGCTCCGCGCTGAGGTAGGTGCCCAATGTCCGTCGCCACGTATCTCGGGCTTGCTCACCGGTCCCGGTGGCCGACAGTACCTGCTGCATACACGCCAACAGTCGCTCCTCGGCAGGCACAGTGGCGTCTTCGATGACATTTTTGTTCGCCACCAGCCCGGTGATTCCCGCGGCGACTTCGTCCATCAACGCTTGCTGCGTGGGAAAGAAATGACGCAGCGATCCGGTACTGACCCCTGCTCGCGCGGCGACCGCTCGGACGCTGAGCCGGGCTCCCGGATCCTCGGACACCATTATCGCGGCTGCGATCAGAATCCGATCCCTGGTGCTGGGTTCGCTTTCGCGAGTCTCCACATTGTCCGACACCCCCCAACCCTAATACAGCGTGATACCTTCAGGTTTACTATCACGCTGTACTAGTAGAGATCGAGGATCGCGCAGATGGGAATCAGGCAATGGCGCTACCGTCGCATTCGCGCCGGGTCGGGTGAGCCGCTCCCCCGCTACCGCTGGTGGCAGATGTTCGGCAGATCGCTCCGATCCATATCGCTGTCCGCACACGACGGCACGACATCGGTCTACGCAGTCGATGTTCGCCACATGGGCGACGCGAAGGACGGTGAGGTGCGCGCCCGCCTCTACGTCGACGGCGCACAGCAGTCGTACGCAAAAATGCCGACCCGCTTCCCCGTCCCCGGTGGGCACATCGAGGCCGCGGCTACCGGATTCGGGCTCAAGCGCTGCCATTACGTGCGTGAGGACGGCACCGAACAGCAGCTGTCTCCCGATCCCGCATCCGCAGAGGGACGCCGCGCTCGGCTGCACCACCGGCACCCCTGTCCCAGTCGCGTCATCGGTCTCATCTCGATCCTGCTCGTCATCGGCGGCCTCTGCGTGGAGGTGCCGCAGATCATCGCATCCCTCTCGCTCATTCCCCCCATCGCCGACTCGATCGGAACATTCACCTCACCCATCCGACTGCCGCTCCACGTCAACCTGCTCATCGGATTCGCCGCTGTCATCGGGAGCACCGAACGAGCTCTACGAATGCGATCGAGCTGGATCGACGAACTCGCCAGCTGAACCCCACCGAAGGAACACCACCATGACCCGCACGACTCCCACAGATTTACGATCGAAGGACGACGAACGACGGCGACGGCCGAAGCCGGTGATGGCGGCGGCTGCCGCTGCTGCGTTGGCGCTCCTGCTCGCCGGATGCTCCGGTGCAGCACCGAATGATGACGACAGCGCGAACAGGGTCGGCCTCGAACGGTTCATGGAGCAGGAGCTCGCATTCGGGGCGTGCGATGCCAGCGTCGTGGACTCCCAGCCGCCCGTTCCCGAGATCGTCGAGGCGGCAGAGAAGGCGAAGTGCGCGATGCTCACGGTGCCGATGAATTACGAGGACCTCGACGGCACGACCATCGAAATCGCCGTCGCGCGCATTTCCGCCACCGGCGACAACCCGATCGGCTCCGTCCTGCTGAACCCGGGCGGTCCCGGAGCGGCGGGGACTACGCTCGCTCCACTCGTCGATGCCCTGTGGACGGGAGGTCCCATCCCCGAACGCTTCGACATCGTCGGCTTCGATCCGCGCGGAGTCGGTCTCAGCACACCGGCAATCGACTGCTACTCCGATGAGGAGCGCGACGCCGACGCACCCCTGTCGGCTCTCGGCGAGTGGACCGAAGAATCCGCGCGCGCCGTCGTCGACAAATGCGCCGACGGCTCCGGAAGCACAGAGGTACTCGCCCATCTCGGGACACGGGATGTCGCTCGCGACATGGATGTGCTCCGCTCCGCACTCGGCGACGACAAACTGACTTTTGCGGGAGTCAGCTATGGCACTCGACTCGGCTCGGTGTACGCCGAGATGTTCCCCGAGAATGTCCGTGCTCTCGTTCTCGACGGCGCGGTGGATCCGCTCATGGACACCGCGGATCGCAGGATTCAGCTCAGCGAAGGACTGCAGGCCTCGTTCCAGCGTTTCGCCGACTTCTGCGTGACTCAGGCCGCGTGCCCGCTCGGAACCGACCCGGCGCTGGCGACCGCTGCAGCCCAGGAGCTCCTCCAGCCTCTCGACAAAAAACCGCTGGTGGCCGCCGACGGACGAGAGTTCGGCTTCCTCGCCGCCAGCGAAGGAATCGTCTCCGGCCTCTACTCCGAAGCCAGCTGGCCCACCATCATCGCGGGGCTGACGGAGCTCGAAGCCGGACGACCCGACGCTCTGCTCGCGATTCGCGACGGGTACTACGGCCGATCCGACAATGGGGAGTACACCAACTCTTTCGAAGCGCTCTTCGCCATCAACTGCCTCGACGAAGAACGGTTCACCGAAGAAGAGATGACCCAGCTCGGCCACGATCTCAACCAGGCAGTGCCGTTCCTCGACCCCGGATCCACTCCCCCTGCGCAGGACGGGTGCGAGTTCTGGCCGGCCGAGCCCACACTCGGATACCCCTACGCCACCGACATCGCCGGGCTTCCCGAGGTGATCGTGGTCTCTGCCACCGGGGACCCCGTGACACCTCACGAAGGAGGCATCAGCCTGGCCGACACCCTCGGGGCGCGGTTGCTCACGGTCGAAGCCAACCAGCACGGAACGATCATCTCCGCCAACTCCTGCGTCGACGAAGCGATCGCCGACTACCTGATCGACCTCGAACTGCCGGATGAAGGTGCACGCTGCACCATCTGAGCCTGCTGAGCCATCGAGCGGGCCCCGATCCGCTCGATGGCCAAGCCGTCCCGGCGCTCGATCATGAGCTACCGCAATCACATCGGCATGGAACGCCGCGCGCCTCGGCTCGCGTCACGGATCATCCTCGCTGGGTTCGTGCTTACCGTGGCGGGAACAGTTGCAAATTTTCGATGAGTGAAGATGAGAAGCCGCGGGTGTCGAGCATGTTGAACAGGTCAGCCAGGTCCAGTTGTGACAGCCTCGTGACACCGAGCCACACGCGAAGAAAACGGTCCGCCAGGAAACTAGGCCTGAGCTGCACGAATACGAAGTTTGGCCGATGGAGGGTGTCAATAATACGCGGATCTGAAATCCGCTGTCTCGGTTGTCCACTCAAATCCGTGGTAGTCCACCGAGTTCCACGCCACCACCCGAAAAGCATTGTCCTGGGCCGAAAATTTGGATTCAATGGACTCCGGTGCCCCCAGACGGACTCGAACCGACAGTGTGCGGATTTCAAGTCCCTGGAAGTGGATCCGCATGAACTTCAATGGACCTGATATTTGTTTATTTGCAACGTTTTTCGTGCATCGCCGTCCGGACGAGTCCATGCTCGATCGGACCGACTTGTGACACTCCCGTGACGCCGAACTGCCGCCGATTCTCCGACACCGGACAGTAATGATAGGTGTCGGACAGCCACGGTAGTGGCTGGACGGAGAGTGTCGTGACGCACCGAGCCTCTGTGCGGACTCGTGACGACGGGACTCCGTGTCGCGAACCCATACCGCCCTGAAGTCAGTCGAAGAATGCCGGCCAATGCGCGTCGGTCAGTGCGGGTAGCGCTGCAGAATCGCTCGGGCGGCTTGAGTGACGGTGGCTCGGTCGAAGGTCTGTACGAAGTCGAAGGTGCGGTCCAGATCGGGTCCGTTGTCGTGGCGGTCGCGTGCCGACAATAGTGCTGCGTGGTGAGGACCGAGGGTGATGACGGTCCATTCCTGGACCAATGGGTCGTCGAGGTCGAGCGGGGCGTGTCGGACTTTGCCTTCGATGACGGCGGGTAGGCCCACCCCGTAGACCCCGGCGAAGCCGATGGTTTCTGCCAGGTGTTGCCACCGCGCGGAGGTGGTGGGTGTGAAGTGTTGTGCGCGTTGGAAAGTGCCGAGTGCGATCATCGATGATCCGGACGCTGCGGCGTGCGCTTCGAGGGATTTGCTCATCTGAATCAGCAGCTTTTTCGTTCCCCGGCGGGCCGTGGCGTGTGCCGAAGCGATGGCGTACGGGGTGTCCGAGCCGGTCGTCGGTGTCGTCCACACCGGGTCGGCGGGCATGGGAACGACGGGCTCGTCGAGTAGTTCGGCGGGGTCTTCGACCGCTGGGAACAGTCGCCCCGTTCCGTATGTGGCTCCGATGGTGATCGCGGCCATGCGGGTGGCTTCGGTATCGACACCTTCGGCAACGATCACCGCGTGCGAGCGTTCGATGTAGGCGACGAGAGCGTGTGTGGTGGATCCGACGTCGTGTCCGGTCTCGGTGAGCAGATCGGGTGCGGTGATGATGATGTCGGGTTCGATCAACGGCAGCAATGTCGCAGCGTGGGGGTGGTCTCCGACACCGTCGAGTGCGATGAGCTTTCCGCTGGTCCGCGCGGACGCTATCGCAGCCATGGCTCGGTGAGGATCGGCGAGAACTGCGGAGGCGTCGATGGTGACGATGACGCGTTCGAGCGTCGTCGATGTGCGTTCTGGATCGGTGTCGTCGAGGGCGCGCCGTGATTGCGCATCGAGGGTCAGCAGCAGCGGCAGATGTTCGGCGAGGGTGCGTGCGGGTGCGGTGCTCGCCAGAATCGTCTTGTGTAGGTCGAATTCGGGTCGTTGCTGCATCAGGTGTGCGGCGCGACGGAGCGCCTGCGCGGAATCGAGTGCCGAACCGGCGGGGCCTTTAAGCTGTAGCTCGGCCCCGGCGAGGGCGTCGTCGTCGAGTCGTCGGATGGGCGCGAACTGCATGGTGACGACCAGTCCTATCGAGTCCGAGAACGAGGGGGACGGTGAGTGCGTGGTCTCGGTGTCGTGGTGTGTTGCCATGCTAATTCCTCCCCGGCCGCGCGAGGTCGCCCTGGCCTTCGTCGAAGAACCACCCGGAATGCGAAGAGTGGTTCTATGCGAGTGCCGGCGACTCGACACAGGGCCGACGATACCGCGAGAGGTGATTGCGCTGCCATGACAGGCCTCTGAGCGATGGCCTGAGACTTGCTCGGTCGCTGTCGGACACATAGCTTCGGACCGCGCGTGGACACAGGAACGCGCCTGTCGGCGACATCAATGCCGGCGGAGTGCATCTGCACCAACACCTGTGGGTGATCCTGTTGCTGGCCGCCGTCGCCGTCTTCGGTCTTGTGGACCGATCGCCACGGACGCGGTCGTGGATGGGAGCGGCGCTCGGGGTGGCCCTGGGTCTGATCGTCGACGGAGCAGCACTGCTCATCACACTCGAAGATGTGTACTGGCACACCGAAGGCTGGTCCTCGATCGCGCTGGCGATCACCATCATCGGCGCCGTAGGGACCGGACTGGTCCTCACTCGCAGCGGTGCGACGCTAGCCGATTGACGCTCGCGTTCCGTGCTTGTCGGGTATTTGCGCGGCCCGTTCGCGCGTCGAGTCGAGCATGCATGTCTAGGAGACGTCGAACTTCGAATTGTTCGAACTTGTAGCCATCTCGAGGCCTATCCGGCGATGTCGGGTCGACCATTCCCCTCACGTGAAGATTGATCCACTATTTGATACTTAGCGAGGTGGGTGGGGCTCTCTACTGTGAACGATGAGCGTGTGCGCGGCGTCGCAGACCTCGGCTGGATCGACGGTGAAGAAGTATCTCCACTGGTTGGACGGCGACGCCGAAGCGTCGGGGTCGAGCGGGCGGGCGATCAGGGCGTAGTAGAAACGTTGGCCGATGACGGCGATGGCACCGATTCTTTCCGAGGGTTGAACCAGGTCGGCGTGGCGCACCCGATCGGTGGCGGTGAACAGTGCGCGAGGTGCGTCGAGTGCTTTGACGTACGGGTGTTTTCGAGCGAGACGCTGCAGTGTGCGAGCGGTGTCGGCGGTGCACAGTTCCGGTTCGCGGAATGCGATGACGATCGTCAGAGTCTCGGTGGTGGTCATTGCGAAGTCGAGCAGGTGGTCGGAGATGGACGTGAGGAGCGAGATCGAGGTCGTGTCGGTGGCGCGGTCGTCGAGGATCTCTGTCAACGGTCTCTGCACGGGAGGGCGTGGCTGTACCGGAAAGGACGACGTCGGGGATGCAGCGAGGGGGGCGGGCCGGCCGAGATGAAATCCTTGTCCGTACGCGGCACCCCACGCGATCGCCTTCTCTTTCTGTCTCGCGGTTTCGATTCCTTCGGCGATGAGTGCAACATCGAACCGGCTCGCGTAGGCAAGAACGGCGAGCAAGGTGGCGAGCTTGTCGCCGGAGAGGTCGTCGTCGAGCAATGATCTGTCGAGTTTGATCACCTCGGGTGCGAGAAGGGGCAGAACCACCATCGAGTCGGGGTCGGCACCGACGTCGTCGAGAGCGATGATGATGCCGTCGCGTCGGAGTCGGTCGGCTGATCGGAGTAATCGCGCCGGGTCGGTGAGTAGGGAGCGTTCAGCGAATTCCGCGACGGGCCGAACCTGCGAGCCGCCTCCGCGCAACAGTTCGCTGAGGTGACGGGCCGAGACCGACGAGTTCTCGGAAGAAATTGCGTCGGCTTCTATGTTGACGAACAACGTACGTGGCGGGTGGTCGGCGGGGGTGAACCGTGCCGCTGCAGTAACTGCCGAGGCTATGCATCTTCGGTCCAACTCCTCGGCCATCCCCAGGGTGCGGGCGATATCGAAGATCTGGTCCGGCGAGTTGTCCGGAAAGGCCGGCCACCTGGTGAGCGCCTCGTGCGCAACCACCAGCCCGCTCCTCGAGTCGACGATCGGCTGAAAGACCGAGATCAGTGAGCTGAAACGCTCATCGAAGTCACCGTCGACGCCCAACTTTCACCCCATGTTCTCGATCCCAGTACACGTGCACACAGACTGTCGTTCCGAGCGCCGAGGCACGCGGGGCGTTGTCTGGATACGGACTTTGCCACAGCGGTGGTTCAGGCGGCTGTGTTGATCCTGAAACACTGTGCGCGGCCGCACGGTCGGTGAGACTTCAGTAACGTGAAGCAGTCTGATATCCCTCCCGGCTGTCGGACATGATCGGCGTTGCTTGTCGTCGACAGTCATCCGAAAGATGCGGAGCATCAGCAATGTCAGAGCACAGCGTGTTCGACCCATCCGAGCGTGAACAGGACTCGGTGGTCCGCGCTCTTCTCGATGATCCCAACGTCGGTGTCGTCGACACGACACTCGACCAGCTGGCTTCGCTTCGCCGGTTGCTTCCCGCGATGGCGGGCGACTCCGAGGAATTGCCCCGGTGGGTGCACTTCCCATGGCGGCGCACAATGGTGCGCGTCCTCGGTCCACGCGGCTTCGATCGGCTACGACTGGACCGCAACAGAAACAAGATCACTTCCGAAGAACAAGCTCGGTTCAGAGACCTCCGGGTGGGAGTTGTCGGGTTGAGCGTCGGCCATGCCGTCGCCCACACCCTCGCGCTGGAGGGATTGTGCGGCGAGTTGCGTCTGGCGGACTTCGACGAGCTCGATCTATCCAATCTCAACCGTGTACCGACCTCGGTGTTCGACTTGGGCGTGAACAAGGCGGTCGTCGCGGCCCGACGGATCGCCGAACTCGACCCCTACCTGAATGTGCAGGTCTTCGCGGACGGTGTGACGGCAGAGACGCTCGATAGCTTTCTGGACGGGCTCGATCTCGTTGTGGAGGAATGCGACTCGATCGACACCAAACTGCTGGTGCGCCATCACGCCCGCGCCCGCGGTATCCCCGTGGTGATGGAAACCAGCGATGGAGGCGTTCTCGATGTCGAACGCTTCGATCTCGAACCCGACCGACCGGTGTTCCACGGACTGCTCGGCGAGTTGAAGACCGCGGATGTGGCCGACCTGACCGTCGAGCAGAAGAGCACAATTGCAGCGACGTTGCTCGAGCCGAGCAAACTGAGCCCGCGGATGATTGCGTCGGTGCCGGAGATCGGGCGCACGCTCTCCACCTGGCCGCAGCTCGGCGGAGACGTCGCGCTCGGTGGTGCCGCTGTGACCGCTGCTGTGAGGGCATTCGGCCGCGGTGAACCGCTCCCGTCCGGTCGGCGGCGAATTGACCTGGATGCGTTGGTGCGCGCCGGACTCGACCCGGCAACCGACGCTGAGAATGTATGAGCTGCCGCACCAGCGGGCGCAGGCATCAACAGATACTGTTCTTTGGGCTCGCCCGACATTGATTCGAGGAATCAACCGATGAACGTGATCGACCAGTCGTCTCGTCGACGCGTGAATTCCTGGCGGTCACGGCTCGATACCCGCACTACCGCTGTCATCGCCAGCGCCACCGGTGCCGTACCGCTGTTGGCCATTGCCCTGTTGTCTCCGACGTTTTTGCGGCCGAACGCACTTCCGATTCTCATCGCGGTGCTGACGTTCACCGCCGTCACGGTGATCTTCGCTGCAAAGGTGGGGCGGTTGAGTGAACGCCAATTCGCCGTCCTGGGCTTCGGCGGTATGGCCGGAGTGGCTATCAGTGCTTACCTGATCGCCGATCCGGCCGGGACGCGCGCAGTCACCTCGATGCTGGCCATCGTTCCGGCAATTGCGGCATCGAGCTCACCGCCACGCGTAACCGCGGGCCTGTCGGCGGCCTCGGTCGTCATGGCCACGGTGCTGTCGGTGGTCAGCGTGGGATCTTCGGGGTGGGCGGTGACCGCCGTCGCGATCGGTGCCGCCGCGACCACGGTGCTGGTACCGGTCGCGCTCATCGGGGGCCTGCGCCGAACCCTGTCCTCGGTCAACGAGAAGCTGCAACGGCTGGCCGACACAGACCCGTTGACCGGTCTGGTCAATCGACGCGGATTGCTCTCGAACGCCCACTCTCTTGTGCACGAGGCCTGCGAGCGGAGGGAGCCGTTGTCTGCGCACGTGGTCGATGTGGACTACTTCAAGGCCGTCAACGATACAGCCGGTCATACGGCCGGGGACCGAATGCTCGCGGCGGTCGCCGATGCGCTTTCTCGTGCTGTTTACGACGTGTGTGCGTTATCGGATGCGGTCGTCGCTCGAACCGGAGGCGAAGAGTTCCTGATCCTTGCCACACACAGAGAGGATCACGAGCTCACGCAGAAAATCCTCGACCGAGTCCGGTCCGACTGCACGGTGACCGTGAGCATCGGAACGGTGACCGTGGACGTCCAACCTGCCGCCCCTGGCGACAGCGCGTGGCCCGCCACAAGCCTTGCGTCGGCCGAATCGGGCGGTCTCGATCAGGTGCTCGACGCAGTCGTCCGCGCTGCCGATGCCGCGCTCTACCAAGCCAAGACAGATGGTCGGGACCGCGCCTGCCACGCGGGGACCCTGACGATCAGCTGGTAGAGCACCGCACAGGATGGGCAACAAGAATTTGGTCGACGTCAGTGATGTAGCGAGCCGCTAAGCCACGAACAGGACGTGCCGATCGTCCCCGCACAGTGACCGGGTCTCGTCGACCATCGAGCGCCACACCTCGGGCTTCGCGGCCTGCGCGAGGGTAGTTCGGTCCCACCACATCATGACGGTCCGATACTGCTCGCTCGGATACGCCGCCGCGGGGATGTCGTGGTCGATCCGCCCGCCGGAGCTCTCCCACAGCCGCAGGACGTGATCGGCGGCGCTGGCGAACAGGTACCGGCTGTCGGTCAATTCGAGCGTCGGCAACGCTGTTCGAGCCAGGACGTTCGAGACCGACCGCCCTGCGGCCCCCGCATCGACCCACGCGCTTTTCATTTCCACGAATCCGTGGGGAAGCCGAGACCGAAGCAGGTCGATGACCAGCGGTAGTCCAGGTGAGTCCTTCCACTCGGTCAGGACATGGGATTGCTCGATCATCGTGTACGGGCCTTGGGCTCTGACGCCGCCGAGTATCTGTCCTGCCTTATCGCGCACCACATAAAACAGTGCCGTCGTTGCGCCGGAAGCCACTTCGTCCATGTCGAGAGCCGCGGTGACACCGTGGCGTGAATATGACTCCCATGCTCCTTCGACGTAGCGGGACCACAATTCGGGAGAGCCCGACGGCGTCGCGGCTGTCAAGGTCAAGGCTCCGTCCGCGCAGGGCGTCGACCGATGGACGGAGTCCAGCCCTCGCTGTCGGACGAGGCTCGTCCTGTCCGTCGGTGCACTGCGGACTGAGCGGGGGCGGTCTGTGTATTCGATGGAGCGTGCCGAGGGCACGCTGGGGAGGAGGGGGGTGGTCATGGGTGAACTCCTGGCTGATCCTCGACGCCCGTCTGGAGCTAAATCGAGTGCATGGTTGATTTCTGAACAATCGTCAAACGTATTGTGTCCAGAAAACAACCCTACGGACCAGCGGAATTGCCTAAAACATACTCCGATCCGATTTTTGTTGGACGTGTTGTGACGGGTCACTAGCTGACCTAGCAACGAATCCGCTAGAGCCGTGATGGGTCACATGCTCCACCCGGGTGAACACTCACTCCTGGCGTACCAGACCTCGGCCGGCGGACCCATCGCAACAGTGACGGTCAATCCAGCAACGGCGGTCGGACCGATCTGCTTGGTAGCGCCCTGACTCCTCGACCGACTCGAGAACGCCGTGCTGAAGACTGGGCGGACGAGCGGATCTGCCCGCCCGCCCCGGCGCTGCGAGTCGAAGACGTTGTGTTGCTGTCGTGGTCGACTGCGTGGTCAGCCCCTGTTGAGGATCACGGTCTTCGTCTCGGTGTACGCCTCGAAGACCGACGAACCGTGCTCGCGGCCCCAACCCGATTGCTTGTAGCCCCCGAAAGGGAGGGCAGGATCGAGAACGTGGTAACTGTTGATCCACACCGTGCCGGCTTTGAACCCGGCGGCGATGTTGTGCGCCTTGGATACATTCGAAGTCCACACCGCTGCCGCGAGTCCGTAATCCGTGTCGTTGGCGGCTCGCATGAGCTCGTCGTGGTCGGAGAACGACGAGACGGCGACAACGGGACCGAATATCTCGTCGGTCACGACTTTCATCGATGGTGTGACGTCCGTGAGCACCGTGGGTTCGACGAAGTACCCGACTGATCCTTTGCGTTTACCGCCGGTCACCGTCGTCGCTCCCTCGGCCTCTCCGCTTCCCAGATAGCCCAGTACGCGGTCCAGTTGGCGCTGCGAAACCAGGGGCCCGATCTGAGAGTCGGGGGAGAGACTGTCGCCGACGTTCAGCTGAGCTGCCGCGGTGGAGATGCCCTCGACCACGCGGTCGTACACTGACTCCTCGACGAACAGTCGCGAGCCCGCCTCGCATGCCTCACCCTGATTGAAGAAGATCGCATTCGCTGCGCCCGCGATGGCCGCGTCGAGGTCGGCATCAGCGCAGATCACGTTGGGTGACTTTCCGCCCAGCTCGAGGGTGACCTTCTTGAGATTGCCCCGCGCGGCGTTGATGATGCTCTTGCCCACTTCGGTGGATCCGGTGAACGAGATCTTGTCGACACCGGGATGGGCGGCCAATGCATTGCCGACATCGTGGCCGTACCCGTGGACGATGTTGACAACGCCGTCCGGAATTCCGGCTTCTCGCATGATCTCACCGAGAAGGGTTGCGGTGAGCGGTGTTTGTTCTGCAGGTTTCAAGACCACCGTGTTGCCGGCTGCCAGCGCTGGAGCAAGTTTCCATGCAGCGAGCATGAGCGGAAAATTCCACGCGATCACTGCGGCGACCACACCGATGGGCTCACGGACGGTGTATGCGAGATAGTTCCCGGGTGTCGCTACCGCTGACACCGGGATGGTGGTCCCTTCTATTTTGGTTGTCCACCCGGCGAAGTAGCGGAACCAATCGATGGCGAGAGGGATGTCGACCGCGCGAGCGTAGGTTGCGGGTTTGCCGCTGTCGAGCGCTTCGAGGATCGCGAAGTCCTCGGCCTTCTGTTCGATGAGTTCGCCTACGCGCCAGATGATTTTGCTTCGATCGGACCCGCTCATTCGGCCCCACGGGCCGTCGAGAGCCTTTCTGGCCGCAGCCACGGCTCGATCGACCTCGGCCTCGGCACCGAGGGCGACATGGGCGAGTTCGGCACCATCGGACGGGTTGAATGTCAGGAATTGCTCGTGTGATCGCGAGGGTGTGTCCGCTCCGTCGATCAGGTGATTCACCGGTCGGCTCAGGAAGTTCTTGACCGTTGTCGGTACTGAGATAGGTGATGATGCTGTCATCTGTTTGCCTTACACTCGAATTGCAGGGGCTGTGTTGATTCATGCACCGCGCGAAAGAATTACGCTCGGTGACCGTGGAATTGGGGCGCGATCAGTGGGACGCCGGTGTTGTGGTGAGTCGGTTCTCCGCGGCGGCCAGAGGGTCGAAAGTCGGGTCCTTCAGCAGCTTGTGCAAGTTGCGCCGTCGAACGCCCATGTTGCCGCCGTCGTAGACCGGGAAGCACAGGACGTCCTCCATGATCGCGGCTATCGGGGTGAGGTTGGTGTACGCATCCACACCCACCAGACGCATTGCGTCGTAGACCACTTGAACTGCCGTCTCAGAAGCGAAGATCTTGACTCCGTTGGCCATTTCACGGTCCTTGCCACCCGTGCGATCGAAGTGATCTGCGGCCTTCCACGAGTAGTAGCGCACTGCTTCGATCCGTGTCTTGATGTCGGCCAGCATGTAGCCGGCATTCTGGTAGTCGATGACCGGAACGGGGCCGGACCGATGGTCGGTCTTGGTGAAGTGGTACGCGTAGTCGAATGCTGCGCGCATGCGACCCACACATGCTGCGCCGATGGTGGAGCATGTCCACGAGAAGGCCGTCGCTACGATCTCGAGTCCGTCTCCAGGCTTGCCGATCATGTTCTCGACGGGCACGCGTACGTCCGTGAACTCGATGCGCGGTGAATTCGTTGCGCGGTGTCCGACGGTGTCGATCATCCCCGTCACCGAGACGCCCGGGGTGCCGCGTTCGACAACGATGACTGCGAGGGATTCACTGGGCGGCAAACTCGGATCTGTCCGACACACGACGCTGATCAGGTCGGATCCGAGTCCATCCCATCCCGACCCGTTGGTGGTGTAGTGCTTCGCTCCGTTGATCACCCAGTGGTCGCCGTCGCGCTTCGCGAAGGTGCGAATGCCGAAATCGGGATCTGGGGAGTCGTAATTCGCGCCTCCCGTGACTTCGGTGTAGGCGATCGCGGCGAGTCGTGGTTCGTCCCCGCAGAACGATGGTAACCACCGTTGCTTTTGCTGCTCGGTGCCGAAATTGATGATCGGATTGAGTCCGAGTCCGGTGGCCAGCAATGCCGAGGGCACGTTGATGTCGACACGCGCTAGTTCTTCGGCGGCCAGGGCGAAGGTCAAGTTGTCGAAGTATGCGCCTCCGTATTCGTTCGGTACCAGGGCTTTCAGAAATCCTAACCCCACCAGTTGCTTGTAAATCGGCAGCAACGCGTAGAACCGTTCCTCGGGCTTCGCGAGCGCTTCGGTAGCACCGGCCACCTGAGACAGGACTTCGTCGGCGACTTGCCGTGCCTGGGTTCGTACGGCCAGCTGATCGGAACTGAGTTCGAAGCTCAACGACATCTGTTCTCCCTGAAAGATTGTTGGTGGGGCGAGGTGATGTGTGACGGGTCACATCAGTGCAAGCGTGCTGCAACCCTCGGAGAGAGTCTTGAACCTCCGTGCAGTCTTTTCGGTAAAATTCTGCAGTCATTCGCCGTTCGCCCGTGCGATGACCGGGCGTGGGGTTGAGTGTGATTCGACGACCACGACGACGGATCTCGGAGCGCGGATGACTGGTTTCTGGACCACGGCAGATCTCGGGCCTGCCGACCAAGTCGGCTACTGGACCGATGTGTTGTGCCAGGCCTTCACACCGCTGATTCCCGTACGGTCTCGTGATCACGTCGGGCGAAGCCGGATCAGCTCGGGTCTTCCCGGCTGGGTCCGCTCGTCGGGTATCGGCGCACTGCAGGCAGCGGAGATCGCATCGTGCACACAGCAAGTCACTCACGGTGAGCTCGAGGTCTCGCGGAGTCCGGAGGATGTGGTGTTCGTCAACCTGCAGATCGACGGCCGTTGTCTGACCGAACAGGACGGTCGTCGGTGCATTGTCTCGCGCGGTGAATTCGCGGTTGTCGACTCCACTCGTCCCTACACCTTGGAGTTTGTCGAACCCGACGATTCCTCGGAGCTCTGGAGAGTGTTGTCGTTCCGACTACCCCGCGAGTCTGTGACGGACCTGATCGGAGACCCGTCGCGAGCGCCGACTGCGACGACCTTCGACGGCGAGCACGGGAGCGCACACGTGGCGCGTTCGCTCATGGTGTCGACCTGGCAATCACGTGAGGACCTCGGCTCCGGAACCGAGCGTCAGATGCTCGGGACCGCGCATATCAGCACCGTTCGCGCCGCACTCGCTGGAGCTCTCCGATCGCCATCGGACGGCTTTGCACCCGATGATGGAATGCGTCGCGCTGCTGCCGTGTCCTACATCGATGCCCACCTGCCAGTCGGTCACGTATCGGCAGCCGATGCAGCGCGTGCTCTCGACGTGTCTGTACGCACTTTGCACGCCGCGTTCGAACGGTCGGGCACGACCTTCGGCACGGTAGTCCGAAAGAGACGCTTGCGAGCCTGCAGTGACGACCTCGCTACCGGAGATCCGCGCCGGTCGATAGCGTCGTTGGCCACGTACTGGGGTTACGCGGACTCCGCGCACATGGCGAAAGTCTTTCGATCCGAGTTCGGGTGTACACCGTCGGAATACCGGCGCCGGAACTCGCGCGCGCCGAGCACATCCCATCGACAATTCCCTAGGTAACTTCCACCACGATCGCACTCACCTGGACCGGGGCTTCCACCACGAACTCAACCAAGCCGGCACCGAAATTTGGACGTTCCAAGATGGACTTGTCACCCACTACGCGATGCACGCCCACCTCGACGTCCGCGACCACACCTCGCCCTCGCCCTCACCTGGCAGCGAGCCCTCAGGACTGAAGCCGCGGGCTGACCATCCTCCGTCTGAACCTGGCGATCTCCTCCGCACATGATCGCGGGGGCAATACGACGAGTCTTGATATGTGGTATTACCAGAAAACGTCTATATACGCTGTGCGGCAACATTTTTTGCTAATGCGCTGACACCGAAACCAGCGGGAATTCCAATGGAGCGAGTTCGACGAACAGAGGAATGCGCCCGGACTGCTACCTCGGGTCTTGGACAAATTCTCCGCAACGAAAGAGTTTCTGGCTCGCAAATCTGCCAACGCGGGAATCGACGTCCACTTCCAAAAGCCTTTCGAGTCACTACATCCCATGTCGTAGCGGAACTCATGAGCGCTTGGAAGCGTCGAAATCATGCCGGCAATACACCACGATCCATCGATCACTGGGCGCATTGACCCGGCAGCGAAGAACCCCCGAGACATGACCACGTGAGCCGATCAGGTGCTGGTAACGATTTACGCCGAGGTCTGCCGCAGCTCGCGCTCTCGGTCCTCCAGTGCATCGATGGCGGCCGCCGTCAGACTCTTCACGATGTGCTTACGCATGAGATCTGCAGCCCCCTGCGAGTCCTGCGCCACAACGAGTTCGAGTATTCGGAAGTGTTCCTGGTGGTCGACGGTGCGCGGTTCCGCACCGGGTGGTAGCTCGAGCCCGATGCGGCGATAGCGGTCGGATTTGTCCCACAGGTCATCGAGCAGACGGATCAGGACGCCATTGTGCGACGCCAGGTACAGCGTGCGGTGAAAATCTCGGTGCGCGCGCAACGCGTCCTCGCCCCACTTCTGTGTGACCGGCAGAAGCCTTCCCGCGGCCGCACGCATGTCGGCGATGTCGTTGTCTGTTCGCCGATCGGCAGCCAACTCGACAGCTGTTGGATCCAGCGACAGGCGAACCTCGAACAGCTGACGCGCTTCCGCTGCGCTCATGGGAGCGATGCAAGGCAGAAGATGTGCCCGGTTGCGTCCCTCGATCGCGGCAACCGGGCAGATCTGCACGTGGTCAACTGACGCATAGTTCACGCTCAAAGGCGAAAACACTGAACAGGTGCAAGACACCGGGACGCAGTGCTCCCTTCACGGTTACTGCACCGTCAACGAACCTTGACGTGAGTGACCCGTGTGCCTGCCGCACGAGTCGTCTGATGCGTGTAAGCCCAGCATCCCGAAGCCAGAGGGCAACGCCAGGACCAGCTAATATTCAAGCCGTCGTCGCATACGACTATCTGCACTCCAGTCCAAAGTTGCAGGCTGCACCGGGCTGTAACCGAACCAACTCGACCGTTGCGGATTGCAACCGGAAGTATGGAACGCATGTTCAGCAATCTCGTGACGTTCGGGCCACTGCTGGTTGGATTAACAGCTTTGGTAGCACTCGGCTTGTCCAACACCAGGACCGCGACCCTCAGACGCCGCGAAGAAACCCTGCGTGAGATCAAAGCCTCTTTCGATCCCCACGAGAGTCACGCGACGGCGATCGTTCGGCTACACCGCGCGACTGTCGCCGCTATAGTTGCTCGTCAAACGCACGGCGCATGGTCGTTCGTATGGCCCTGGCTGATATGGATTATTACCGCCGCCCTGTTTGGCCAGAGTGGGTTCTACCTGGGCAAGTACGTGGAGAGCGGGCAACCTTTTGAGCTGAACACGTTCGCGTACGAAGTGTTCGGAGGTGATGTCCCCGCGTTCTTCGTGGTAATCGCGGGATGGTTGTTTATCTCGCAGGTGTTTCGAAACTACGAACACTCGCTCTATCAAAGAGCGCGCACTGCTCGTGCGTTCTATAACCGGGGTGAGATCAGCCATTGTCAACGACTTTTGGGTTTTCACGATTTCTACCGAGAGCGTCGGCCCGGTCCATCCTGGCGTTGGTTCGTACGAGACCTCGTGCCGGGCACTACCGCATTGTCGGTTGGGTTGGCTGCAGGAGTCGCCGTCTACGTGAGGGCCGAATCGCAGCAGACGGATGGCGTGACACCTTTGGTGATGACAGCATTTTGGACTGGCATTCCGGCACTGACCTCGGTCATCGCAGCATCATTCGTGGCCATCGGAGTACACGAGCGGCCACAGCCGTTCCTATGACTGACGCAAGATGTCGCGCGTATCGACGAGGCTAGATCAAGTTGCGACAGCCTCGTGACAGCGATCAACCCGCAGAGACGACCACCCAACTCGACGACCGTCCCTGAGCTGCACGAATGCGAAGATATGACGACGAAGAACCTTCATCTCGCACGGATCTGAAATCCGCTGTCTCGGTTGTCCACTCAAATCCGTGGAAGACCGCCGGGGTCCACGCTACCAGCCGAAAAGCATTGTCCTGGTCCAGAAATCTGGATCCATATGGACTCTGGTGCCCCCAGTCGGACTCGAACCGACACTGTGCGGATTTTAAGTCTGTCCGACCTAGAGTTGGCTGGTGACGGTGGTTGATGATTAACTTTTGTACTGATAGTGCCGCAACAACATTCGGGTTGACTCCGTTGGTTGCCACCTGGCGCGAGCGAACCTACTGCGGACTCACTGCGGACTTCCAAGCGCCCCGAGTGGCTGCGCAAACACGACGACACGTAGGAGCATGCTGCGCGATCTGCCTCGCTTGTGGGAGTATGCGACAACTGTGCTCATCCCTGACTAATCCATCGCGTGTGCGCCACGAGACCGCTAGTCCGGCCTTTCGCGTAAGCCCTCGCTGGAAGGCCTCCCTGCTAAGAAGTTGCCCGCTCTGGACCGGAGTCGACTCCAATCCAGTAGATGTGGGAGGGAAGCCAGCGTTGAGCTCGACCCGCATCCATTCTCAGACGGTCCGAACCTATCCGGATCCGAGCGGGATGGATTCGTCAACCTCCAGTCCGGTGGCCGCGCGAGCCGCGACGGCGCGGAACGAACGTCTAGGCTCACTGAGTGACACGGAGAATGGCAGATCCGGATTTTCGTCGGGACCAAAGAGATCGACTCCGAGACGCACACGTTCGGCCGGTGAACGAGTTCGTCGACTCGCTCCGCGAAGCCGACCGACGCGGCTGGGTGCCGTATCTCGCGCCGCTCCACGGCGGGGTGGGTTCGCGTGTACTCAGCGTTCTCGGCAACCCCGGCGCGATGACGCAGAATGTGAGCGGGTCGGCGTTTGTCTCGATTGAGAACGCCGACCCGACCTCAGAGCGGCAGTGCGAGCTCTTTGCGAAGGTCGAGATCTCGGCTCTCGACGTCACGCCCTGGCACGCTTACCCCTGGTACATCAACCGCAGGCTGATCACGTCCGACCTCGATGCCGGCGGAGCTGTTCTTCGCGACCTCCTCACAATGCTGCCGAACTTGAGAGTCGTTCTTCTACAGGGTGACCACGCCCGTTCTGCGTGGGAACGCGTGCTTAAACACAGGTCGACACCGCCTTCCGTTCGGCGCCTCGAAGTCGCCCGCTCCATCGATCCGAGTCCAGGGGCGTTGCCCACAGCAGACCCCGTCGAGCGTGCTCGACAGATTGAGCAACAGGTGATCGCGTTCGAGAGAGTCAGCGAAATCCTCGCGGCACACTCTGAGTGATACGAAACCGCTCCGATCCTCCCGTCCGTCTCGGACCGAGTCAGGCCGTGACGCTTGTCATTCGGACGCACTTCTCACTCGGGAGGGCACCAACTCCGCCACTGACGAGAATCGACCGGCCCTGCTCTGCTCTGCTCTCAAAAAATGCACATAGCCGGCGCTGAGGCAACAGGGAGCGTACTGCCGGGGCTAGTTCCTACCTGAGGGTGGTTCACGATCGCGGTGATCGCTCCCGTGATCAACCACCTCCCAAATCCTTTGCTGCTCAACGCTTTCTCCTCGTCTAGACTCCAGGTCTGCTCGTTATGGCGACGGGAGAGCTGAACGAATCCGGCCCTGGTTCGGAAGGACTGGGAGCTCGATCGCGGCTCGCTTTGCCGCGGACCTCGCCGCGGTGAGCTGTGGATGGAATGCGTTTCGCCGGTTACCCATCAGATTCAGTGGGAGGTCATAGCTCTCGATGAGCTCGTCCTCGAGCGTCCACGGCTCGGGATGAGTCACCCAGGAGACGAAGGCGTGCGCCCCCATCCACTCGTTGAGCCTCGACTCGCCCTCGTGGAAGTGGAGCCGATGCCCGGATCCGACTCGGCGGAGCGGGATCCCGAGCAGACATCCAAGAGTGAGGCGGAGAGTCGAGCCGTATGCGTTCCCCCGATAGTGGTAGCGGATCCGCGTCCGGATCGACTGTCTGCTCGGAGCTTTTCCAGTTGTTGGCGGTTTGCTCGGGCTAATCCCAGCGTAGAGCAGCGTCAGACCGTCCCGCTGATAGCAACCGGCCGTGTCGATCTCGTTCGAGGGCAGTTCGTCGAACCACCATCCGTATACGCCTGGGACTGCGGGCACTGGGCAGCCTTTTGCCAGCACTTCATCACGGCTGTGAGCCGGAGCCGAGAGATAGGTTGCGCGGGGGTCGGACATTGCTAGATAGTGGCAGGTAAGAGTACGGGAAGCCCAGCTGACACCGTACGTGGGCGAGCAGGTCGCCTCGGGCCAATCACGCTCTCGACGGACGACCAGAGTCGACCCACTTCTGATGGTCTTCGACCGCGTAGTCGAACACCTTTACGATCTTGTCCCCGGTCCGCTGTGCCAGCGCCATCTGGAGCATGTCGGTCGGGGTGTAGAAGCCGGACTTGTATTCGGCGTCGATCGCCTGAATCGCGCCCGTCTTCGGTGCAGTCTGAGGGACCGCGACCCAGCGCCCCTCCGTCGCGCGGCGGAACGTTTCTCCGATGAAGTAGACGAATCTCATCGCGAGCGTGAGGTTGTCTCCGGCGAACGCTTCCCTCCATCCCGAGAACCGTTCGAGCGCTGCTCGTTCCGCGATGATGATCCCCTCTCGGGTATAGAGGTGCGGCTTCAACTCCGGCACATCGGACACGATGAATTCGAGCTCGATCGCCGCTTCCTGCATCTTCAACCAGGAGATGAACCGGGGGTCGGACTGTGCGTCTCGATACTCCTCCGACTCTCTGATCGGGCCAGACTTCGAAGCTGCCACTCTCATCCCCCTCCGCCGAGATATTGATACGTGAATTGACCAGGGTACTTACCGGCGAGCGCCTCGAGCCGTCCGAGCTGAGCCGGCGAGATCGGGTCGCGGAGGTTGTACTGGACATTCCAGCCCTCACGGAGCGCTTCCTCGTCCTTCTCGAGCTGCGCGTAGTCGATTCTCCCGGACTTGTTCTCGACGAGCAGCCTCACATCGGGGTCGGTGTTCGCGTAGTCCCAGACCCGGTCGTCGACGATCGACGGATCCCGGTACTGCGCGACGAAGCCGTTCTCCTCGCTGTACCCGAGCAGCTCACCGACCTGGAGGTCCCATTCGGAGCCGTTCCCGACGTTCTCCATCAGCTGGTCGTACTTCCTGCTCCACTCCTCCATCGAGAGGTCGCCGCCGTTCGCGAGGTATCTCTCCCACGCATCCTGCTTCCACTTCGGAAAGACCGGAGTGGTCTTGATCGTGCCGTCTTCGTTGATCTCGAAAGTCGCAAGCGGCTTGTTGATCGTCTCCACGAGCCGCGCTGACAGACCGCCCGCCGCACGGACCGAGTTCAGGCTCGAACTCACCGCGGCACTGTCCGCGCCGAGAACACGGATCACGGTGTAGATCCGCCGACCGGTCGCCGCGATCCGCACCGTTGTCAGCCCCACCGCCGCGAGGTCGGAGACTCCCGCGGTGACCAGAGTTGCGAGGACTCCAGCGGTGAGCGTGATCGCGACCGAGACCCCGAGACTGTTGATCTCCGAGACGATCTCGTCCCGCCGCGCCACCACCGATACTCCGAACGTGGTCGCAGCGGAGGCGAGCGTCGCGCCATCCTCCTGGAGACGACCCGCAGGTGCGATCAGATTGTTCAGGATCTCCTCATGGAGCAGTGTTGCGTCTGGCCCCGCATCTTGAGGTGGGGTCGACGCAGCGGAGAGGACGTCGTCGGACTTGTCCTTGATCATCGACTGGAGCGCGTTCAGCGCCTCCCCCGCAGCGACGAGCTTCGCCGGGCTCGCGTTCGGCACCGTCACACCGATCGCGCCGAGCAGCCCAGGGATATCTGTGTTCAGGCCGGGCCCGTTCTCACCGACCGCGGAAGGCGGAGCTGCAAAGGGCACCCGCTGATCGACCGCGGTCGGCTTCGCAGGAGGAGACGGCGCGGCTCCCTGCTTTCCGCCTGCGACGAACTCCGCATTGAGATGATTGAGCCCAGCGGTGTAGGAACGGGACGCGATCGCGCCGAACGCATCCGCGAGCCGACAGACCTGGAGGAAGTAGTCGGAGATCGCTTCGTCGTAGCTCTTACCCCACCCTGTCCCGATCTCGTCGTTCCCCGCCATCGCCGAGGAGATCTCAAGCGCGCGAGCGCAGTTCGTCACCGACTCCCGGATCACCCAGCTCGCGTTGTCAGCGGCGCGGGAGACAGCGAAGAACCAGTCCGGCCTAGGGCTAACTGCGGACATCGCACCTCCCGAGCTCAGCCCCGTCGAAGATCCACGTCACGAGAACATCTTCACGTTCGCGGCGAGCGCGGCCTGGTAGGCGGCTCGAGCGGCCTCGGCCCGATCGCGGACGGCCACAATGTGCTGTTTCATACTTTCTGCGCGCTGAACCCAGTCACGGTGACGGTTCTCGTACTCCGTCGCCGCCTCGCCGGTCCAGCGAAGATGCGAGGAGGACACCAGCTTCTCCACTGCAACAAGCTGTTCCGCACAATGGTCCGCGTAGTCGCGCAGCATCCTGGAAGCATCGGCGAGCGCTTCCACATCGACTGTGTAAGCCATCGTCAAACCCGGTGAGAGGAGATCGTCGCCGAAGTGTTCCCGTCGGTGCGCTCGTACTCCGCGATCGCAGCCACGACTGACTCGGAGATCGCAGCGGCGTCATCCACGATGTAACCGGCGTGGTTCTTCAACTCCTCGTAGTGGTCACGGAAGAAGGACGCCGCCTCGCCGCGCCAGCCCGAACTGAGCAGCTCCTCGACTTCATCGTCCAACCGACGGAGTCCATCTCGAAGCGTGCCGTTGATCTGGTCGAACTCCCCCATCGCAGCGCGGACAGCGTCCGGCAGCACCGTGACTTCCCCCATCAGACCCCCCAGTCCTGCTTCGCTCCCAAGAGCGCAGCGTTCGGAAGGCTACATCACGCCGGCCAGGTGCGGAGTCCATACACTGCTCACAAGTGACACCGGGGGCAGGATGCCGTCTGAGCTAGAAACACTGGGACGCGATAGTTTCCCGCGCTGCGATCCAGCTCGGGCCACAGCCGACAGAGTTCCTCGACCGACTCAGACTGCCCCCGGCGTGACCACCGAGGCGATCCTCGGCGAGCGTCGAAACGACCGCTCACAGAGCGCGATTGCAGGCCGCTGACGGAGCCGTAGAAGTCCGAGGACGAGTCGAGAACGCGAACGTAACGACGAGAGCCTTTGGAACGCTGACGTTTAACTGACGAGCCGCGGCTTCGCCGCCTCTACCCACCCCGTGCAGTCCAGTGCTCCCAAAGGCGCGCGCGCCTCGAACGGCTCCGTCACACCTGGAGCGCTTCTTCGAGGTCTTCGCCTCCGTTCCAGTACCGGATCGAGGAGCTCATCCGCTGCGCGAACTTACGACGCTCCGCTCTGACTCTGCGAAGTCGATCACCACTGCCGTAGCAGAGGCTGCAGGAGCAGAAGTTCGAGCCAGTAAACGCCACCTGCCAGTAGCAGTTCGAACCGACGATCGGATCGCCGACGCTCGGCAGGTCGCAGAACGGATGGAAATAAGCGTGGGCAGCTTGAACCGCCACCTCGCGGCGGTCGACTCGGACCGAGTTCGGCGTATGGGCATCTGTGTGGGACATCAGTCACTTTCGGGGCGATGCGCCCCGGCCCGCTATCCCCGATTGAGGACGGACCGGGGCGGCGTTCGCCCAGGTGCCCAGCGGCGTGCCGCGATGCCCGGTCTCAGAGTGAACATTCATCCAGAATTCCACAGCGTGCGAGCCGCGGCAATCACCTGGCCGTCCGGTCGCGGACGGTGGCCGGAAAGCGGAGTTCATCTCAAGGACTGACAATGACTGTCCAGAATTTCGCAGAGGCTCTGAGCGAGAGACGATCTCACTCAATCCGAGTTGAGAGGGAGACGTGCGATGGTATCGACGCCAATCGTCACCGGCGGACGTCCCCCGTCACGGTCGACAGGAAGGGTTCAACCAAAACCGTTGGCAGAGCTTGAACTCTGTGCTAAGTTCTGATCATCGTTTCCAGTTCTTACTGAAGCGTCGCGCAAGACCAAGGTTCTTGCGGCGGGCAACCGCACAATGAGACTCACCGAGCACCGTCCAATACGGTCGCGAAGGAAACCCTCAGTCTGTCGACGCCGGTGAAAGTTCTCGGAAGCGGTTCGCGGTCCAAGGAGTGGCTCCGCGACGCACTCTGCCCCAGAGTCGAAACCTGTCCGATGATGAACATCGGACTCTTAGGGTGAATGCCGTCCAGAATTGAGCGAGTCTGATGACTGCGCCAGAAATGTTTCATCCGTTCGAGGTCACCGTTCCTTACAAGGACATCAAGGATGCCTTCGACGTCCAGGTGGTGAATCTTCGAAAGGAGATCGCCCCAGCCCCTGCACTGACCGAACTGCGTACTCTCGTCACCACTGCGACTAAGGAGCTCGATGGCCTGCAGAAGAGCGACTGGTGGACAATTGCCCACGCAGTTGCGGACCCAGGCTCCCTCGCCGCATCGATCAAGAGCGGCAACACTATCGATGAGTACTCCGGCGAATCGGTCCTGACTTTCGTCCAGACGCCGGTGACCCTCACTTCTCTGTTTCCGCTGGTCCAGCCCAGAACTGCTCATCTCGCGAACATCGAACAGCCTCCCCGTGTTCTCGGCGCGACAGACTCCAACACCAAGCCGACTGCGTCGATGATCGTGGAGTTTCGCGACGAAGATCATCTCCGCGACCACCTCGCATCGGTGTTCCGAGGGACTATGAAGGCAGGCTCAGACCTGCGCGCTTCCATTCTCTCGCACGGCGTGACTCAACCTGTGCTGTGCTATTCCGCGACCATCAGGCTTCTCGATAGCGATGAAGAAATCGATGTTCTCGCCGTCGCCGACGGAATCACTCGAGTCACACGGTCGTGGCAGGCAATTTTCGGCGCTGAATACTCCGAGCGAGATCTCCCCGACTTCATCGTCCGACAGTTGTTGACACAGAAGGGCGCAAAGACCAACACCGATGGTTCGTCTAGTACCCACCGCAAGGGTCGCGCCTCGGTCTACAGCGATATCCGCGGCAGGTTTCAATCGGCGGCGCAACGGACCTCAGACCCAGACCTGACACGCGTGGGCCAGGCTCTTCGTCTGCCTGGACGCATCGTCGTCGGCTACAAGCGATTGACTGCGGATCTGGTCGGCGATTCCATCCCGTTCGAGTTCCCCGACGCGATCAATTCTGCGGTGGCGCAACAGCATACCCTCTCCAAGGGTTGGGATCCGTCAGCAATCGGGACCAATGTCATGGCGCAGGCAGTCCAGCGAGCAGCTGCGGAAGGCAAGCTCGCTCGAACCGTCGCGGAAGTCGCGCTCGGTTTCGAGGACTTCGAGTTCAGCATGGCCGACAGCGAGAATGTAGATCGCGAAATCGACTCCATGCTCGCACGGGCCACCTGGTTGACTGCAGTCCTGAGCGAACCGAACGCGCACAAGGCCATCAAGCAACACCTCCGCTCCCTGCTTGCGAAACCTCAGATCCAGCCGCGCGACTATGCCGACAAACTGGCGACGGTGGTCGAACGGCCTTGGACTTCGGTGAAGGAGGCTTCCCGGAGCAACGCAGTACGGGCCTGGAGAGCAGGCGGTCCGATCCCGTGGGTTCTGTACCGAGAGCCGTGGGTCGCGCTGATGCCACGGAAGTACGCCGACCTGGTACCGGTTGCGCTGGATGATTCCCACCCGCACCAGAGGGACGCGCTGGCGACGCTCCAAGTCGCGGGCGGGATCGCACTCACCGCCGACGGATTGC
The DNA here is from genome assembly GCF_040636045.1 of Rhodococcus sp. NPDC006774. NCBI lineage: Bacteria > Bacillati > Actinomycetota > Actinomycetes > Mycobacteriales > Nocardiaceae > Rhodococcus > Rhodococcus sp. NPDC006774. The sequence goes on from NZ_JBEYIW010000004.1 coordinate 148,906, forward strand.
TCTTGGCCGCTTCAGGTTCGACCGCGGAGGGAGGCTATAAGCGAGTACAGCCTCATGGCGTCGTGAAGGCACTGAGCGAATCCCCGGAACGGTTGTGGGTGCTCGCACATGCAGCGGACAGTTTCAAGCACGACAGGGAGGCCGTCAATTCGTTTACGAACGCCTCCGCCATACCCAGTGGTTGCTACTTGGTCGATTTCCCTTCGCCGACTGATCCTGAAGTACCGACCGGCAAATTCGATGGTAAGCGGCTCGACTACAAGGCAATCCAGGATGCTGCAGGCCTGAAAGAAGAACAGGCCGAGGAGCAATCTGCGGAACCTCGCCAGTCACACAGCGAGACCCTGACGGACTTCCGAACGAAGCTCGCCACATCTGTCGAACGCGCCAAGACCTACGCCGACTTGATAGAGGATCTGCTTCGTGAGCATTCTGAACTGCAACCCTTGTACGACGCTAGTGAGCGTCATGACTGGGAGGTCACCAAACAGTCTTTGGGCGATCTGTTCGCGAAGTTCACATTCTGGGCCCCCTCCGACGAGCTGGTCGAGGAACTGGAGGACGAAGACGACGACCTGGACGACAACGGGGACGAGGACGAGGACGAGGACGAGGAACAGTGACGCAGCGTATTTCGATCACGTCATCAATCGGCCGAAGTTGGCAGAATGTCGCGGAGTCAGCAGCACTGTCCCGCCGAGCGGGAAGCTGCTCGGAATCCCAATTGTTCAAGATCGAGAACGGGGCCCTTGCGAACTGCTCCGAAGAGGGTCCGCTGGTCTACGTAGTGCTCGGACATCAAGTCGTTCAGTACGTCGGCCAGACTCGACAGCCCCTTTCCGTCCGGATCGGCAACCATCTGAGAAACCCAGCCAAGGCTCAAAATTGGTCCCACGTCGCAGCGATCACTCTGGACTACGACACCTCCGCGGCCAAGGTTGATGAGATAGAGCGGCGGGCACGCGACATGCTGCGCCCGCGGATGGGTTCGTCCTGGCCACGTATGCCGTCCTAGAGCGTAGAGCTAGACGAGAACGACCGAGCGACTCTGGAGTCGCTCGGTCGTTCTCGTCTAGTCCAAAGCTGTAGCGCAACAAAGCTTTTGGGCGATCGCTGAGCTACTATCGAAGATATTAGCGTTTAGCTACGACAGCCTCTACGGTTCCACGACAGGATTTCAACCTTGCCGAAAGTGATCGCCTTCGCGAACCAGAAAGGCGGTGTCGGGAAAACGTCGGTAATCCTCGGCGTCGCCAGCGCGGCGAGCGCCAACGAAGTCCCCACCTTGGTCATCGACCTCGACCCTCAGGCGAACGCGACAGCTGTACTCGGCGCAGCGAACTCGGATCGCACCATCAACGAGGTCCTCTACACCGGCATTCGGGGCTGCGCCGCAGAGGCAGTCAGTCCTACTAGTTGGCCCGCTATCGACATCATCCCTGCGACGCTCGCGCTCGCAGACCGTGAAGCTCAGCAAGACCATGCCTTCGAGCAACGGCTTCGCGACTCGCTCCAGCATGACGAGCTCAACAAGTACGAGCTCATCCTGATCGACTGCCAACCCTCGGTCGGGAAGCTCGTGCTGAACGCACTCGTCGCCGCCGATCAAATCCTGATCATCACCGAACCCACGATGGAGGCGAGTGCCGGCGTGGCCGCGATCCAGAGAACGATCGCGACCGCGCGGCACTACTACAACGAGAAGCTCTCTGTCGCAGGCGTAGTGATCAACAAGGTCGATCTCCGCACCCGCGAGAACAAGTATCGAATCGCGGAGATCGAGAAACATATCGGGAGCCAGCTCTGGAGTCCGTATGTGCCGTATCGAGCCGCGATGAGCGAGTCACGAGGCAGCGGAGTCCCGGTCCACTCGTTCGGGAAGGAAGCAGCAGACCTGACAGCCGTCTTCGACACCTACCTCTCGCTACTCCGCGGCTCAGGACAGACGAGGTGAGCAGGAAGCAGCGTCGTCCGACGACGAACCGCATCAACCCCTTCGAGGATGCTGGCGTACCGCGAAACACTCTCCGGAAGCCTCCCGAGGAGTCGAGCTGGCTCACTGCCCCACTAACGGGATCCTTCACCCCTACGCGCGCAGCCACCTCAGCACAGCCTCGAAGAGGTAGTTCGTACTCCGTGTCTGTCGACCTGTTCACAAGAGCAAGAGCGAAGAAGCGGAGGACACGGACCTCCCTGTCGTCGGTCATCGGACAGGGCTTTCGGTTGTGGATCGCGGAGGAGTGGCAACCGGTGAAGCGCGCAGTCGGAGACCGTTCTGCTGAACCGACTCGCTCCAGCTCATTTGCGGTCGACGAGGCGCTCTACAACCGAGCCTCTCAGTTGTGCGAGGACTCTGGCATCTCGATGACATCGCTCGTGGAACAGATCTTGGAGAAATGGGTCAACGAGAAGTGAAACGGCGCAACCCGATACAGCTCAGGAGACACTGATGAGAATGCACGCTTTCGCCGCTACGATCGCAGTCGTGGCCGTTCTGCTCACAAGCTGTTCCCCCGGGGACGACGACAGCAGGCCCGGTGTGGTCTCGGAGGCGAGCTACACGGGCCTCGAAGTCCGTCGCCCGATTGGTGTCGCCCTGTTCGCGTCCTGGAAAGACTCCCCCGACTCCGAACGTGTTGAAGTCGGAGAACGAGACATCTCACCGGAACTGCTTCGAGCGACCTGCCACGGCGACGGTACCGACCTCCGAGTCGTCGTCGAGGGACCGGGTGGCTCAGAGCTGAGTTCGAGCATCGGCAGTTCGACGATTGGTGTCGACTTCCCAGGGCTGGCAGAACCCGTCGAAGTCGACGTCGCCGCATACGATTTGAGTTGGGGACCGACCGGAATGGAGATCGACCTCTTCCGGAGCGACTTCGGCTCGTCGGCGAGCGGCAGCTTTCCCGAAGAGTTCGGCAAGGTCAGCGGCACTTTGAATATTCGGATGACCGTGACCTGCTAGGCCGATCGCGCCCGAAAGTCCACGTGGAGTCGAGCACCGAGAGCCGTGCCACGGCCAGTTTCACAGTCGTGTCCGACTCACCGGCTAATCTGAGCGAGGGGCTGTTCAAGTATCAAACGGAGGGCGCAGTTCGATGGGTCGCAACTACGGAGTCAAACCGCCGCCGCGTGTTGTCATCCATGCCCCAGGCAACCTCGCGGATCTTCGGTCCGCCGCAGAAGCGCACGCAAACGATATGCGAGAAAGCGCCGAAGAACCGATCCGTTGGGCCGACTGGAATGTTCTGATCACAACGGGGGGTGTTGCTCCTGACGGTGGTGCGGGCGCGCTGAGGGTAATCCAGTTCGGCGGCAATCCGATTGGTCTCCTCCAACATGAGCACTTCTCCAACCAATTTCCGGTGGGCCTACGGACCACGGTCGGCTCCACGGTTCACGAACCCGACGGTCTAAGCGACGAGCAGAGCGCGTTGATCAAGCAGCTCGTCGATACCTGCATCGAGCTCGGCGAAGCTGAGCAAACCGTCCTGCATCGAACGTTTCCAGGACAATCGGGCACCTGGCAGCCACTCCTCGTGACAGCCGACTCTGATCCAATTGCGGCCATCTACAAGCCCGTATACGGTGCGAGCGAAGTGTGGTACTTCCCCCGCGAATCAATCAAGATTGCGGAGGTGGTCTGCCAAGTCGCGTTCACGCAGTGGCACCGAGAAGCACCAGACATCTTTCCGTCAGCGCCGAACTGGACGTCGAACCAACGTTGGATGACGGCAGGCCAACAGGTCAAGTTCGGAGAGCTGAGCAGGAGGATCGAGGACTCGAAGACCCGAATCGCGTCTGCCGAGAGAGAGATCGCCGACGCCGAAGCTGCGATTGAGGGTGTGAGACGTGACGCGTCGACTTCCGAACAGCGGCTTCTCACCGCAGACGGAGACGAGCTGGTCTCGGCGGTCACAGCGGCTCTGACTGAACTCAAGTTCGAGGTGGTCGACCTCGACGCAGACACACCCGAGGGCAAGCCGAAGATCGGTGATCTGGAGGTGAGCCATCCCGACTTTCCTGACTGGAAAATCATGGCGGAGGTCAAGGGAAAGACGAAGGGTGCTGCACTGAACGATTTGTTCGCGCTCCAGACACATAGGCGGGTGTACGAGCAGACCCGGCCAACTCTGAGCGGAGTCTGGTATCTGGTGAACGCGGAACGGCGAAAGCCCGATCCGGGGTCACGGCCTGTTCCGCTCGAGAGCGCGACCGATGAGATCGACACCTTCGCCGAGGACCACGGTCTCGTCATCGATACACGGGACCTCTTCCAACTCGTCAAATCCGTTCAGCTGCAACTAATCTCGGAGAGAGTCGCTGCAGAGGCGCTCATCGAGCAGTACGGCCGATTCAAGCTGCCTGTCGGTCAAACGCCGAACGTGTAGTCGGCTATCGATCTGCTTCGCTGCGAAACTGCGCCAGCGCAGCTCTCAAAGCTGGGTGTTCGAACGTGTCGGCTGGCTTCAACGCCCGCAGCACCGGCAGGTGCCCACGGACCTCCGATGCGGGAGGAAGCTGCTTCTTGATCGAGACCGCAAGCGCCCGGTAGTTCTTCGGCACCGTCCAGTTGAGATCGTCGATCATGTATCCGGGAACCGGCGACGGTGCCTCCCCCAAGGGGTCGTAGCCGATCTGGGCAACCGCATACTCGATCCAGCCGCGGCGGTTGCGCTCATTCTCGGCCGCCCAGTCAGGGTTCTTTCTCGCGAGGCTCTTCTGCATGTTCGCGAAAGCGACCTCTGGCTGAAAAGAATCCGTCGCCGACTTGAACATCGCCTTCAACATTCGCACGCTGCCGACCGCTTTCGGGGCGGGGTGGCCCTCCGGGAGAAAGATACCGAGATTCCACCCGGCGTAGACGCAGTCGATTCGCAGCTCGTCCGCGGCAGACTCGACTGTGGAAGACCAGACACGATTCCAACCGTCGAGCAAATCCGCGATGTCAGTTGCGTTCTCGATCCACCGCTGCCACTGCTGACCGTCTGACGTCTGCCTGAACATCGCCCAGTTCGCGTTCAGTTGAGCTTCGCCCTGGAGTCGATGCTGCTCCTGCTGCCGTCGGGAGGCTTCCTGCACCGCCGCCTGCTGAAGAGCCGCCTCGCGCCGTGCCTGGTCTCTCGACTCCCGGTACGCCACAGCCTCGCGCTCGGCGCTCTGCTTCGAGCGCTTTCTCAGCTCCGCGTTTGTGGCGGCGTTCTCACGTGCACGCCGCTTCGCAGCCTTCTCAGACCGCTGAGCAGCGCGGGTCTGCTCCTCGGCCTCGTAGAGCATCCGCTCTCTCCAACTCGGCCCATCGAATAGCCCCACAGCGACCTCCCCGACTCGACAACTTCGCGCCCGAGGTTAGTCGAGCGAGATCCTTCACAGACACTCGATCCTTCAAAGCCGACTAACTACGCCTCCTGCCTGTACCAGATTTCACCGGCATCACAGGCACGTTTCTGGTTCCCGCAGGCCAGAAGAGATTTCCAGACAAAGGACGGCACTCCCAGAAGCCGACAACTCCTTCTAGCGCATCGAACACTTCTGCGGACTCTGCACCCCACCTACTGAGTGCGAGCAGGGTCCTATCGGTGTCTTCATACAATTCGAGCATCTGCGCAAGCCGGAGCCTGAACAGGAGGAATCGAATCATCGCATCTTGCGCATCGGGTGTCACATCACCCGGATTCAGTACCGCAAACGAGTCCAGCGCAAAGCCGACAACCTCCCCCGTTTCCCCTTCGGCAAGCTCTGCGGCATACTCCGTGAGCGCTCGCCCAAGACGTGCGCTTGCCGAGATTCGACTCGCGTCGATCTCTACTTTGTCTTGATTGGACAATCTCACCAAATACCTCCAACGACATCTTGCTGCTGAGTTCCGTTTACAAAGCTTATCGCTTCTCGAATAAATCTTTTCAAATACATCCCAGCGAATTAGTCGACTGGCTTATTTATCGCCGTACGGCTCTCTGATTGCTCGCGTAGACGATCTTTTAGCTCTTCTCGACTATCGCTTACGTATCGACGCCTATCGCCGCACTAGAGTCGAACTGACTGCGCGAGCCGCGGCGACACCGAGCCATGCACTGCACGTAGCCGACTGACAGCTCCAACAGCTAGTGCTACCTTTGCCTGATGAATCGAGGCAAGGATTTGGGGTTCCGCCAACCACCACGCATACCTGGCTGGAGAACCGGAAAACAACTGACGAAAAACAAGTACATCTGGAATGTCACCCGCCCCGGAACCAAGGGTGTACTGAAAGCGTCGCGAGACGTTGTGAAGTATCGCGACGAGCCAGGCTTTCGGCCGCGAAGATTTATCGACGAAGTGGCAATCATAAAAAGGCTCACCGACGCGAATGCGCAGGGGATTCTTCCGCTGATCGAGTCGGAGGACCATGAGTTGCCCTGGTGGTATATCACCCCACTGGCGGAGACACTGCCAGACCATCTCAAGGAGAAGACCTTCTGGCGAGTGGTCGACTCTGTTCGACAGTTGGCTGAATCTCTGATTCAGCTTCACGAGAAGCACCACACCTTCCACCGAGACATCAAGCCTGACAACCTTTTTATTCTCAACGGACAGCCGGTTTTCGGCGACTTCGAGATCGCTCAGTTCGAGGATCAGACTTTCGAGACATCTGCGATGGACAAGGTAGGCCCTGCCTCGTACCTGGCGCCGGAAGCTCGCGCCTCCGGCATGGTCACGGACTGGGCCGCGGCCGACGTGTACTCGCTCGCCAAAACCCTCTGGTCTCTTGCTGCGCCAAGACACTCGGATGGATCCCTCCAGTATCCCCCTCTCGGCCACCACCAATCTATGTATCCGGGATACGGTCTGCAGTACCTCACAGATCGCCGAGCTGCCTCGCTTAACGGCCTAATGGAATCGGCTTCAGACCTAGTACCGGCCAGTCGTCCGACATTAGGGCAGTTTGCGGCTGAACTGAAGACCTGGCTCGCCGACAACGAGCAGTTGCCCGATCCAACGCCTGTTCCGCTCGGTCCCATCGGTTTCGCTTATCTGCAACGAGCCATAACAGAGTGGGACAAATCGGTATCTGAGTTGATTGTGGGGGCAGTTCAGGAAGCACATCGAGTGCTTGGAACCGTCTTTGTTGACGTAGCAACACTTGAGGACCGACCTTACGAATTGCAGGACCCGTATACCGGTGATAGCCGAACAAAGGCGGTAATGTCGATCTCGCCACGCTACGAAGACGAAGACCTGAGCGATCACATTGCAATTGTCTTCTATCCCGATCAGCGTGACATGCGGATCATTCTCGGCGCGCAGGCAAGCAGGATGGATTCGACCACCGAAATTTTCGGCGAGCTACAGGTTCTCGACACCGAGCGGAAATGGCAACTAATTGACCAAGACAAGGAGCTCGCCGAGTCGACCCGCTGGCCCTCGACCCGCACGACAATAAACGGTATTCTCTCCACTTATGCGGCAAGATGCACTGAACTGGGACTTCGCGCTGGATCCAACTGGACGGCGTTCAGGGTTCTGTAGTGCAGTGCCACCGCTCGAAGTCTAGATCGCCGCTTTTGGAACGGTATCAGAGCTACACCATGTCAAACTACCGATGTGAAGCTGCTTGAGAAAGCTAGGAATGCCAGACGGTTGACCTGACTTGTCGGTGCCGCCGTAGTTGTCACTGGCGGGTTCGCTGCGTGCGCAGTCAACCTCACGGACAGGCCACCCTTCGAGAAGATTGGGCTGGCTCTGACCTGGCTTGGTGTTGCAGTCGCATTGTCAATCTTCTCTCGCCAATCAAACGAGCATCGGGCGTTTGAGGGTCGACTTCACGGACTGATGCGGGATCTAGTTGCGGAGACGAAACTCGTTGCCGCACAGACTGAATCCGACTCAGACAACGGCGAGGAAGATGCCTACCCGGAAGAGGCCCGAGCGCTTGCGGAACGCGGAATCGACATTGGAGACGGCTACCGGATGTTGCAAGCCTCCGAAGTCCCCTTGCGCGTCGTGGGTGATCTGGTGCATGGCTGGAAGCAAGACGGACGGCGTGGAAGGTGGACACTCGGGAACCTCAAGTGGAGTGTCCGAAAAACAGGCAATGGGAATCATCCCTGGATCGTGGTCTTCTCAGATCCAAAGACCGGCAGCGACCGTCTTTGGAAACTCAGCAAGGGTGGACGCAGCAGCTCGGAGCCCACCGTCGACGAATTGACCCCCGTAAGAAATCTTCAGTAGTAGACAACGTCGGATTGACCATTCACCGCCTCTCGGGACGGAAGGCGCACTCGCTCGGGTCAAGATGACGCGACGGCGAATGAGGTTCCCCCGGGCTTGGGAGCACTGTCAACCGCACCTCACGCAATCATTGGAGGGACTCGATCTAGTGAGACTCACTGGGATAATAGCCAGATGAAACTCTGGGTGGACGACCTCCGCGTCCCTCCCGCCGGGTGGGTGTGGGTGAAGACAAGTCGTGAAGCGATCGAGACGCTGGAAACCACGAGAGTGTCTGTCCTGTCGCTCGATCACGACCTCGGCGGTGACGACACGACCCGCCCGGTAGTCATCTGGATGTGTGAGAACGGCGTCTGGCCGGCTGAGATCCGAGTCCACTCCGCGAATCCGGTCGGCGTCGAATGGCTGACAGGGATGGTCGAGCGGTATCGGAACGGAGGACCGGATGAACAAACCACGCTACCTCGACGTGACCGATAACTCTTCGTTCCAAATCGAAGACATGTAGTGAGCGCTTCCAAACCGCAGCATGTCGTTTCGAGCGCACCTCGGCCCAACGGATCGGATTGAGATGCAGCAGCATCCGTACGCGCCAAAACTAAAGGTGAAGGACACCGAGAAGTGATCCGCGGAACTGGCTGGGTATCTCCACCCCGACAAAGCGATCTGGGCACTCGTTAAGACGAATTCGCTGCGCCCGGGAATGGAGGCGCTCGCTGTCACGAACTCGCGGCTGATCGGCTACGCAGCACGTGAATTGAAGTTCAAGCAGACCCACGTCTTCAAGGTGCAGGGCGATGCGGACGCGATCGAGACGTTCGAGTTCACGGGGAAGAGCGGCTTCAGCAAACTTGGCGTGAAAGCTGTACAAGTGCTTAAGATTTCGAGAAAATAGACGTACGTTAAGTAAGAGCTAACGTACGTCTCCGACCCTGACCGCGCTGACATGCTTGCGAAGTCGCAGAGCTTTCGCGATACATCAAGTTCTGCAGTTCCCGGTCGTCGAGTCGCGTTGGAGTAACGGAGGCGTCGATCCGATTTCAAATCGACGGAGACCGAATGAGCGTCACGCCCGAACCACTTCAGCCTGAATCCTCTGTCTCGGAACGACCTACGTCGAAGCCGCTCCACCTTTTCCGGCTGAGAACGAGTCTCGAAGTCCATCAGAGCTCACTCGCGTTCAGCCGTCTGTCCGGGCTTACACCAGATCAGTATGTGGTCAGCAGGTGGGGATTCCCCACGATGCCGAAGCCAGAGCCGAGGAAGGCATCGGGCCGAGTCAGGCTCGGGCCCGCAAACTTGCGAGACGACTTCATTGGTCATCCACTTTTCTGGATCGACCCGACTCTCACCAGCATGAAGCCGTCGGAAACGCGCCAAGACTGGTGCGTCCGGATGTACTACCTCCTCTGCCGCCTAGGACTCTGGCGGCAGAATTCTTGGGTGGACTTCCCGAGATCACGAGGCGTTGAGTTGAGCGTGGCCGACCTTGAGGGGTACCGCATGCGACAGAACCCAGCGATCGCAACCGACGGGCGCGCGAACTGTGCGTTTCTCACCGATACTGATCTCCACGGTGGCGTTGAAGCTCACCGGTCAGATGTGAAGGGCGCGCTGACGAAGATCGTTCTGCTGAGGCAAGCGATCGAGTCTGAGATCGCGAATCGACAGCAACTCGCGCTCCGCACTGTCGAGGAGCTGGTCGGGCCGGACGACGTGGCGACCGATGTCCATCGCGTCAGTCCTGAGTCGGTAGGCAAGCACTGGTCGCGAGCTATAAAGCCGAGACTGAATCAACTTGTTCTGAGCTACGGAGCGGCGATCGCACCAGGCCAGTTTCGGTCGAGCGGAATTTCCGAGCTTGTCGACCTTGCTCTCGAAATTTCCGACCAGATTCAGAGAGACCTGAATCGGCTCCGGACGAGCACGTACCAGCTCGCGCTACCAGTCCTTCAGCGGATGGCCGACTCGGAGACGTCCGCGGCCGTCCCCGATGCATATCTCGAGTATCTCGACAGACGACGAAGGTGTGTCGACGAGGTTGCTCAGATCTTCACCGCAGCACTCGACCGTCGCTCCGAGGAAGCGCTCCTCGATGCAGAGCGGGAGGTGCTAGAGCTTTATGCGAGAGCGCGATCCGCGCTCCGGCACGCCTACGTCAACTTCCGGCTCGCCGAGCTCGGCCTACCCATCTTTCTCACTGACTCAAGTCTGACCAACGACCTAAACACGCGCGCGGCCGGGGACAGCTCGGTCACAGCGAAGCTATGGCCTCTACATCCTGACGATTTTCTTGAGACGTTCGGCGACCCAGCTATCAATCCACGACGGCGAGTACGCCAGCCCGATTTCTGGCCAGAGATCGTCGAGGACTCAGGCGAGCGCTTCTAGCGATGGACTCCGCGTCCGCGTTCACGGCTGCGTCAGCGGTAGAGCTTCTCGGGCTGAACGAGATCGACTCGGCAGCTTCAGTACGAGAGAGGTACTCCTCTGCAATTCGTCATGCGACCAGATCGCCGCGATCGATCCACGTATACGACGCAGCCTGGCGACACTTTGCCAGCTGGTGTTCGGAGAACGGACGTGGCCCACTGCCGGCAGACGAAGAGACACTGATCCTCTATCTCCTCTACTGGGGACATCCTGATGTGAATCGTCGCGCGGAGGATCGCTTGTTGAGTCGCTCCACGATTCGTACGTACCTACACGGGGTCAAGTGGTCACATCTCCAGAGTCACTCCCCCTGGCCCACCTACGGTCTCGGCGAAGCTGACGTTCTCAAGGAGACCGTCCGCCTGATCGAACATCGTCAGCGAGACATCAAGCAGAGCCCCAAGGGGAGAGCGATCGCCGAAGCGAAGCTACTCGCTTCAGTCCGCTCGATCGACGACACCAAGCCAGAAGGTCTCCGTGACCGCGCACTGCTGCTGACGACGTTCTACGGCGCGTTCCGACGCGAGGAAGTCGTCCGTCTGACCACCGACGACCTTGAGTTCTCCGACGATGAACACGACGAAGGGATGACGATCACGCTCCGATCCTCGAAGACAGACCCACACGGAAAGGGAGCAGTGCGCGCGATCAGTCGAACCTACATCGAGCCATGTCCGGTCCTGTCGATGCGAGACTGGCTGAACGTCCGCGGTCTCGAACCCGGACCGATATTCACTAATATCGGCAACCGCGGCCCACGGCAGAATCACGGCGGACCGCTGACCCCGTCACATGTCAACAAGCTGATCAAACGGAGTGTCGCCCGAATCGGCGAGGACCCGAGTCGCTACTCAGCGCATTCGATGAGAGCCGGTCTCGCCACGAGCGCGGCACGTGCAGGAGTCGAGCCGAGACTGATCAAACTCCAGACAGGGCACGCTTCCTACGAGATGCTCGACCGCTATATTCACTCAGCAAACTCGCTCTCCGACAACGTAGTCCGCGCGATGCACCCGCGATAGTCGACGCCGTTCCGCCGACTAAGTCCACTTCGGATCTCGGCTCATCGGCCGGTAGAGTTCAGCCCTGTTGAGAGAGCTTCCCTCTCCGGTCTCCGCGATGATCTCCTCGATCCCGTAGGCGACGTCCGCCAAGACATCTGGCACCGTCCCATTGATCCAGATGAGATCGTCGACCTCTTCGATCGTCGCTCTACAGCTCGACTCCGCCTCGTCGATCTCCAGTCTGACTGTGAACAGATGAGGCAACGGCATGAGAGGCTCCGATACGGTTGGGGACGACTTCGTAGGCGAGTTTACGTCAGCTTGAAATCGACTTCCTCTGTGCAACAGCGTCTTTGAGTCTCTCTTCCCGTTACCACCTCCCGCCGCCTCCGCCGCGACCCTCCTCAGTACAGCAGCAACCGGATCGGGCGTTAGCCCGCGATCTGTCTCGCGCCAAGACATCGACAGCAGCGAGGTCGACGCGCGCGCTCCGCGCTAATAAGAGGCTCGCTCGCTCCGCTCGCTCACTGTGGACTGACGACGATGAGACTGGACGCGGTCTGGAGGGACTCGCCGTGGCGACGTGACCGCTTGCCCTGTCTCAGCGGTCCTCAGCGAGGCCGCGATCCAGACTCGGACCGAGAGGGCAGAGTCTGGATCGCGGCCTCGCCTCTGGAGGATCTCGGAACATGAGATCCGCAATCTGTTCCTGCTACAGCTCTATTGCCGCGGTGTCCGGAGGCGTCGTCCCTTATGACGTATCTGGTTGGCTCACGGCGGATCCAGCTCCGAATGTTGTCCTCACCGACACGGTTCTGTTCACGAAGCACTTCGCCTAAATGCAGGGTCGCGCTCCGTTTGTTCCCTGCATCTGGTGCCGTCACGCTGAGCTGGGTCATGTCTGAGGAGGGAATCACGTCTCGCCAGTCGAGGTGGTCCACAACTCAAGGAGATGCCGTTCGGCCAGACCACGCCGAATCCGTTGCAGGACTTCGCCTCGGGTCGTCTTTCTTGATCACCGAGGACCTCTCAGCGAGCTGATATTCACTGAACGGCGTAAACAAATCGAACAGAGAAGTAGGGGATATCTAGTAGTTCGCTCTCGCTGGATCGAAAAGATATCTTTCTTCGACCCGACTCGCACGTTGACTTCCCGACCGAAGCTCGAAGCAACTCGGGACGAACCAGCAGGAGCCGACGACTGAGAGTCGGCGTTTGTCTTTGCGATAACCAGGACTTATTCCCCGCCAAGTGCACGGCGGAACGCCTCGCTTTCTCTATCCTGTTCCTGCTGTGCACGGGACGGAGTGCTGCCGCGTCCTCTGGGTGCTGTGGGCTCGTTGCTCGCGCCTCCGAGGCTGTCCTGCTCCGCATATCCCGACTCCACATCGCTAGGTGCCGGAACCCAATCGGGAGTCGCCTGCACCAGTACACCTGAGTCAGCATCAGAGCCGGTCTCACCTGTGTCCGCGGTCGAGAGTGCACCGATGTTTCCGTCTGTGTTGTTCTCGAACACTGTCCCGTCCTGCCGCTCTTCCGCCACGAGGGCAGCGATTGCCGCAGGTGTGCCAATTGGGTTCTGTTCGATCGCATCGCGAGCAGATTGCATCTCCTCTGCGAGGTCGAGATTGGACTGTGTCAGCTCCTGAATCTCACTAGAGGTCAGGCCCCCGGTACTTGCGTAAGTGCCGAGCTCCGGATCGCCGCTTCGGTCAGCCAGTCCTTGATGGGCGAGGCCATTATCGATCCCCGGAGCGTCGGGAGAAAGACTAGCGAGAAGTTGGTTTTGATCTCTCTCTGCCCCGGTGAACTCCGTCCTTGACCTGCCTGTAGTCACGTTGTCGACCAAGTCGCGAAACATTCCAGGGGCGTCTTCACCCGCCGACAGAACTGACTGTCCTAGAGCGCTATTGCTCACCTTCTCCACTGCGTTGTCCTTGAGCTCCTTCGCAGAGTCGTATGCGTTGTACCCAGCCTTTCTCACTGTTCGGTAGGCGTCGTTCGCTTTGTCCGCGATCACGATTCCGGAGGCGACGACCTGTCCGACACCGGGGAGAAACGGATGCGCGACCTTCGCAAAGTCGGCCGCCATAGACAGCTTGCCTTCCCCGGGCTGCGAGAGGTTCCGGTCCTTGCGCTGGCGCTTCTTCGTCTCTTCGTCGGTCGCCACCAAGTCTTCGAGACCGGAGTCTGCCTGGCCGGAGCCGTCCATGATTCGGTCCGCGTCAGTGGTGATGTCCCGCGGTCTCTCCTCTTGGGTAGGCTTCTTCCAGTAGGCAGGGTCGATCGGCGTCACCACGTCCCAGCCCATTTTCTGCATTACTGGAGAGCCCGCTGCGACTCCCGCAGCGAGAGCCATCTTCGGATCGGTGATATCCATTTTCAATGCGTGCGAGACTCCCTTGACCATCACCATGAGCGCGATCGCAGCGGCGACTCCGACGAGGATCGAGCGAACCAGCGCGATGTCGACCTGGAGCGCGAACAACTCGACGAAGAGCGCCACCAGACCGAAGGTGAGCGAGAAGATGATCGAGATCACCGACGACACCACAATCGCTGCGGCGAAGGTCTTTCCGAGCGTCTTGAAGATGATCGAGGGCTTCGCTCCCGGGATCATCAGCAGGAGCGGCGAGAGGATCGCGACCAGCAGGATCAGAACCGCGATACCTTGCGCGAGGATCGAGCCCACCACGATCGGTCCGAAGTATCTGATGATCATGAGCACGAGAACGAGAGCTGCCGCTGTCAGCGGGATCACGTCGGAGGAGTCACCGCCGATCGTCTTCAGGTAGACCGACTTGGCTTCCGCTGTATCGCCGAACTGTTGCAGCGCGCCCGAACCTCCTCCCAGGGAGTATGTTCCGAAGAACGGGACTGAGACTGAAGCGAGCGCCTCCTTGTCCATATAGTTCCAGTTCGAGACAAAATTCCCGGTCTCGTTATTCGGACGGATGCCTTCCGAGAAGATCGTGCTGTCCATCGTTCCGGCCTTCGCGTACCCCGGATTGGACGCCGCGGTTTCCCAGCCTTCGAGGCCGCACACGTTGTCGACCTCTTGGAGAAGTGTCTCTACGTCGAAATCACCTGCGTTGGTGCCGACTCCCACGCTGGCCCACTCCTTGTTCAACGCGCCGCGGAGTGGTTGTCCATCGATCTCACTGCCACCCCATATACAGCCGGAGAAGTACATCATCGCGAGCCGTGATCCGGAGAAGCCGCCCGACTTGTCCTCGATACTCCCCGACAGGTACTGCGGGCCAAAGATGCTGTCGGCGACCTCGACCGCGTCTGCCGGATCTCCTGACGAGGACTTCCAGTTACCTGCAGCATCGACCAGAACTCCCGAAGACTGGCCGACGGTGTACTTCGCCGAGCCTCCAGTCAGATTGACCGCGTTCATGCTGATCGCGTACGGGTCTTTGTTCGCGTTCCCGGTAAAGGTTCCGAGGCCGCCGGTACCGATCAGCTCACTGTAGAGCCCAGCTGATCTCGCGATCAGCACCTGATCTCCGACCGGGGACCCGGCCTGGTTCTCTGCCATCCTGCACCAGGAGTTCTCCGCGCCGATCGAGTCGCCGACCGCTGCGAGTCGGTAGTTGGAGAAGTAGAGCTGAGTGATCAGACGGTCGTACGCGATCATGATGTTCGACTTTCCCGCCATCTCACGCCCGGCACCGGACGACTTGTAGATCGCATGCATGCCTGCGATATAGCGGTCGCACGCCGATCCCGCACCTTGCTCGCCGGCTCGAGTCAGCGAGTGCGTAATTCCGTCGATGACTCCGGTGAAGACGCCACCGAGTTCGTTCGTAGCATTCATCGCAGTAGAGACGAACCACCCAGGTGAACCGAGCGCCCAAGAGCCAGGATCGGATGCGTAGTTCTCCCGGTTTCTCGATTCCGCGATCGTCTCCCCGCTCCCGGACCCGCCCGACGCGATCTCCGCCGTCCCAGAACCATCTACATCCGGATCGTCGTGATTCTTGGTCGCCTGCACTGAGACGATCCCGAGTAGAACCACGGCGACGATGGTTGTCGCGACCGGCTTCAGTCCGTTACTGCTCGCTCCGGGCTTCAACCTCGGCAGCAGTACCGAGAATCCGGCCGAGAGCAAACAACCCAAGACGATCATCGTCAAGAATGTCGACGGTTGACCGTCGAGGCCAAGCAGTTTCGCGCCGACCGAGTAGAACATGTAGTCGATGAAGTAGAGCACCTTGTCTACGAGCGAGATCGAGTTCGCCAGAGTCAGCACTAGTCCGATCAGAAGCGCTCCCGCGGAAGCGACCGAGAGGATGAGAAGTCCGAAGAAGCCGGTGATGACGCCTGGTATCTGGGCCATGAGCGACATCTCCCCCTCGGGGGCCGGAAGATCTGTCACGCCGAAGAAGCGATACCAGGCCATGTACTTCGACGCATAGAACACCGACGGCGACTCCTGAGCCAGCTGCGCATACATGCTCGGGTCTGTATAGCCGCCCATTCCGTAGATTTCAGACTCGTTGCCGAGCACGGGCTCCGCGTATTGCCCCTCTGCGGGAGTGAAATCGGTGGGTTGCGCGGAAGCTGTGCTGCCGCCGAGCACGATCCCAGCCGCGGTGACTGCGACGATGAGCAGCAACATCGCTCGTGTTCTCAATCTCGACGCACAAATCGATTGGCGCGCTCCTTCAGCCGCTCTTCTGAGCAAGCTGACGATCTGCGATCTCTGCTTCATCGGTGACTCCTAGAGAGTTCTAATCCATTGCGCGAGAGCATAATTAGAACTCTCGGACTGAATATAGAATCTGTCCGAGCCCGAACAATTGAAGCAAATCTATAAGGATAGCCGCAGAAATCCCATCGGACGTCCTACAACTTCACGGCCGCCAATCAATTGAATCAGAGTCAGGGTCTGCAATCAGAACGAGAGCCAGTCAGCACGACGGAAGATCTCTTTCAATTCCGCTAGAACCTATTACGTCGAACAGATAAGCAGCCGAATTCGCTTGCCGACAACCGGCGGCGATCTTCTTCACTGAGCGACTAGAATGGATCGGCCGATGCTTCTACAGAGGAAATACCATGGAGTCGAATCAGTCAGCACGTAAACCTATCTCGTTGCGAAAGCAAAAGCTGTCTCGCTCCGAGGTCGGTGACATCGAACCCGTCAGAGTCGGAGCCAGCGACTCGATCAAGACTGGCAGTTTTCAAGAAGTCGCTGAAGCGCAATTCAGCTCTCGGCCAGACGGAGGTTCGAGCGAGCGGGGGCCGAACTGGAGGCAATCACTTGCCGCTCGCGTGGAAATGAGCCCAGCTTCTGTGGTCGAAGCGGTGATTTGCCCCGATCCCGACTCAGGTGCAGCCTCTCTGGAGCACATTCGACGACAGGGACATCTACTCGGGTTCAGAGAGCTCGGCAACGACACAGGCTACCTGTACCCAAGCTTCCAGATCGACTTTCATGGCCACCGAATCTGGCCCGAGATCAAGCTGGCGAACTCCCTGATGCGTGCTCAAGAGAACCCGTGGGCGGTTCTCAGATGGTGGGTGAGCCCGAATCCGTTCCTCGACGGTGACGCAACACCGATCAGCACTGTAGGCGTAAGCGACGATCAGGATCGGCTCGTGTTGAGCGAAGCCGAGATCGCGTTACTGATCTCGACCCAGTTCGGGCACGACACATTTTGAGGACTTCACCACGACTGTTGCGCTGAGTGTTGGCCTTCTTCAATCCTGCGACCAACAGCACAGCTATGTGGCACAAATCACACAACCCGTTTTGCGGTGCGCGACGCAGAGCAACGACAGTCAGCGCCAACGATCGACTGGTCCAAACTTTATTTTCGTTGCAGTGCAACTGATCTGGCCCAGCGATCATCGACGCGCAAGCAACCGATCCAGCTAGATTGCTCAACATGACGAAGAACGTGAGGAGTCCGGTCAGAAGAGCTGACGATAGTAAGGGACGCGTACCGACGTCCTCGCACAGCCGTGCAGCATGGCAACCGAAGCACAAACCGGTTCTGTGTGAGCTCGGCACACGGACGTTCTCGGTAGACGAAGATCTGCTGCGCCGGTTCAGGGCGAGAGTCGAAACGTCTCAGCGACACGAGGCAGATGTGATCTCGTGGCTTCTGCGCCTTTATGTGGGGATGCCACACCCACCGAAACCAATCAAGACCGCTACGACCTCAACAACCGAGGCGAACTCGTGTAGAAACCACAATGCGACTCCACGAAAATCCTCCGCGAAATGACTGGCTCCAATCCACCAGATCCATTTCTGTGGAATTAGATTCGATGAAATGGAAGCGACGCTGTCAATTATCGTTATAGCCGAATAGATTAATAATCGATTCGCGCATGCAACGCGATGGCAAGAACTCGGTCGAGCCGGGCGGTAATGCTCACTGTCACGAGCTATGGGGCCGCCCGGCCCGACTGAGCAATCCCATATTCTTCTAGCCGAAGAGGTGACAAATGCTGATCGAGCGCGCACAGAATGCGCAAGTCGCTCTCAGCTGCAACACTTCTGACGCTGATCAGCTGCATCCTGCGACGGCCAACCCTGCGACCGCGGGACTGGGCTCGCACCCGGCTCACGACGCTCTGCTCAGCAGGCTGACACCGCAGACCCGTGATCGCATCACCCGCAATGAAGAGAAATTTCAGCGAGATCGCAGGGCTGATTCGAGCAAAGAGCTTTGGCGGGTTCTCTTGGCGCTGGCCAACGCTGAGTTTACTCCACAAGAAGTTGTAAGCCTGCTTTTGGACGGCCACTATCCGATATCGGAGATAATCGCGCCGAAAGTCGGTGGGAATCGAAAGCGAGATGCGAGTCGGCAAGAACGCGCTCAATTCCTGATCGGCAACCGGAACCTGAACTACGTCAAGGCAGTCGCCTACGTCAAGGAAAACCCTGCTATCAGATCGAGGCCCGAGGCTGTGGCCCGAATCGGCGAGGTGATCGCGCACGCTAGGCAGGCACATTTCCGGGCAGGTTCTTGCGATCTCCGCATCATGGAGCATCTCTGCGCTATCGCGACCGGTCTCGGCTCCATCAAGGTGTCGTGCGCACAGTCCTCGATCCGGCTCGCGATCAATGCGTCGCCATCTTCGTCGGCGGTACCGCGCGCGCTCAAGAGGCTGATCGAGCGGGGCTACCTCGCGATAGCTGCGAACGAGTCTGCCAAGGGGGCAAGGACCTACACACTCAGGCTCCCCGACTCACCTCCGCGGTCACTGGAGCATTCGGAGGATGAGCTTGACCACATCACGCGGGTGGTTCGCTCCCGCTTGCATACGCTCGACGCATTTCTTGGGCCCAACGGTCTCGGCGACTCGGCAGCGATCGTGTTCTGGGCTCTGGCGAAGTCCCTCTCACCCGTCACCGAACGCGAAGTCGTCGCAGCTGAGATGATCTCGCTCTCCACCGTGAAGCGAGCGTTGAACCGTCTCTCACACCACGGCCTCGTCGTCGCAGTGGAGCGCGGCTGGTGCTTATCTTCTGAGATTCGGAACCCGGAGAACGCTCTCGACAGTGTCGCGATCGCTATCGGCAGCGACGGTGAAGGCGCACGACGACGCGCCGCGGTGATCGAGGGCCGAGACGAGCGCTCCCGCCACCAGTCCGACTGGGCACAATCACATTTCGCCGCGATTCGGCTCTGCAAAACGGAAGCAGATCGACGCGGCATCGCTAGGCCGTACTGGAAACCCGAGGTGCTCGGCTACGCAATAGAACAACTCCGCGAAACTTCAACAGCAGCAAGCGTGGTCTACGACCGCGCCGAAGCAATGCGGATAGTTCTCGACTTCGTCCAGGACATCTTCTTCGAGACCTTCGAGAACCTCTCGTGGCGCGAGCACGTTGGTTCTGTCGCCGAGCATGTCGCATCACTAGGACTCGGATACGAGACAATCGACCAAATCGAGCACCTGATTGCAAAGGCGAACCAATCGTTGCCCGCCGACGCTGAGACGGTTCATAACAGCAGTCGACCCCGGATCTTTGGCAGGCGATCTGCAAGTGCGTCACGTGCGTGCGATCAACTCGCCGAACTGCTCCGACTCGGTGTCCTCTTCGGCGAGTTCGCGGACCGTGCGGACGGTTTCGCGATGACCGATGCCGCGAAGGCAGTCACGTCGGCGTTGCTCGCTGCACCGGAAGCGGTTCGAGGCGGTGTACTCGCGCATTTCTCGAACTGGCATCGCGAGGAAGAGGGGCCGATCGTCGAGTCCGCGATCAAGGAGTGGCTCCCCTTCTCCACCGAGACCGACTTGCTCGTGCTGAAGCGTCTCTCCGGAATCGCAGACATCGAGGCGAACCCTCACATCGACCGAATCCTCTCGAGTCTGATGGTCGACGAAGAAGAGGTTGACATATCCGGAGTGCTCGACGCCTCCTTCCGTCACATGATGAACGGGATGTCGAGACTCAACCTCACGGACGAGAGCTACCTCGTCTCTCAGATACCCATACTGAGAAAAGCGCAAGAGATCAGCAAGAGCCTCCCTCACCAGATGACGATGCTCGCGTACCTGATCGGGCTCGCGATCGATGTCGAGTACTCCGTTGCCCGCTTGTCAACGACCAGCGAAGACAGCGCCGCGTAGACGTCTCGTCGCATAGATCTTGCTGAGCGCCATGCGAGCGATCAAGCCCCTCGACGTCGAGTTCTCGCTACGACTATCGACTAGCTCTCTATGTACGCTCAGAATCGCATTGAGAGCGCCCTGTGAAGACGGCGTACGAATCGTACTTATTCAGTAGGGATTCCACGCCGGCATCAACCCGTAGATGACTGGCAGAGCGCGGTTCGCGTCCCGGTGTCCGCACGGGTGCAGCGGATGTCGACTCCAACCGTCCAACGGTACGAAGGCGACCGCGCCACAGACCGGGCACTGAGCGATCGACATCGGATCGCCCGCCTGGATCCCCTCGCCGGACACCACAATCCCGACGATGTCGCGAAACCACAACCAAGGCTGCTGTCGATGCCTGACATACTCGACGCCGATGTCCTCCGCGTGGTCCGGATCCGGGTACTTATCTCTCCAGTTGAAGATGGATGTCTCCCACGTGATCGCTCGCAGCGCCGGATTTGTCCCCACCGCGATTGTCCAGTCACTCCGCCCGGAGACAGGTGCAAGATCAGCGCGCAATCGCGTACCACTTCGACGGCTCGTCGCAGTAGCTCCACGGGCGCGACTCATTCTGCGTACGCCATCAATCGAGCGGCGGTTCGCGATCACGAGGTGCACCCGTCGGTTGCTCTCCACACGTCCGTGGAGCGTGAAAGCGGCGTCAGGTCTATCGCGATACTCCCAGTCGAACCCCGTCGCGCTCAGGTAGCTCGCCCAGTTCGCGTGGAGCGGAGTCCGAAAGACAGGCTCGGTTGCCGCGATGTTGCCTCCGGTCGGCAGGACAGTCGGCTCCGGCAATGGCTGACGCTCTCGCTCGGGCAGATCGCGGCGCGACACCGGCGCGGTTGACTCTGGCTCCGTCGCTCGACGATATGACCAGTCCTCGTCCGACACACTGAAGTACTTCTCGAAGCTCGAAGCCTCGTCGAGCGCGCTCAGATCTGCGAGATCGTCGTCGAAGTTCTCGGTCATTGTGCCTCCCGGTCGAGAATCGGCTCGCAGAGGTCGGAGTAGCCCTCTAATCGAGTCTATTCGGCAGTCTTTACATCCTACAGTTGGCGCCGAAGTGTTGGATATGAATTCGTACTAGTCAAAAGTGAACCCTATCTATACTAGGAGAACGGCGTGGGGACTACGGTTCACTTTTGATTAGAGCGTATCGAAGTAGGGCATTGATTTCTGCCGATGAACTCGTCACCTCGGGTTCGACTGTCGGGACTTACTACCAAAACGCGCTGAGAGCGACACTGAGGCGATTGACGCTCGTTCCGATTCTCGAAGTAGTCGAAACGCGAAATTGTCTCTCAGAATCGCAACGAGGGGCCCGAAACGGTAGGGTGACTTATCCAGAGAAGTGAAAAATTCTCTTCAAACGGCACTTCGTGTGACAGTCGACCGGTGACCCGCATGGAGTTAGTCAAAAGTGAACCGTAGTCCCCACGCCGTTCTCCTAGTATAGATAGGGTTCACTTTTGACTTAGCGTTCGAGAGCTCAATCGCAATCGCTATGAAACCCAGGCCACCTTCAGCACTCAACGTGCTTAACTCGGCCACGTGAGTCAACCACTGATCTGTCATTTCGTGGACTACTCATACGCCACCAACCAGCTTTGCGACTACACCTTTGAGCTGATCAGCAAGCTCCTTCGATTCGATCGCGCCAAATGGTCCAGGACGGAGGCTCTACTCGTCTCGTCGGAGCACTCGCGCGGCCAGGTCTACCGGCTACCGCATTCGCTTCGGCGTGAAACTAATCCAATCACAGTTGTGAAACAAAAATCGGTGCCAGGCTTTCTGTCAAACTCTCGATGAAACTTTCAAGTCGTCAATTAGTCCTCCAACTTTAACGAGCAGCACCACACACAATGGATACAAACTCAAAGCTGTTGCGGCAACGACGTAGATCTGCAGTTCTTTAAAACGGACAGCGTCACCTCCATCCACCGTAAAAAAGCCTACAACTGCAATAAACCACGCCAGCGCTGCAACTAGCGCGAACGCCAGGGCGGATAGAAACAGAACTACACCGATCAGTCCCGCGATCATCTCGAATGAATCCACCAGGATGGCCAAGTTGCCCAACACGATCACCAGCGCCAGGATAAACACTGTCCATCGGGTCCAGCCAGTCCAGGTTTCGGGCTGAACTATGCTTGCGACGCCGATTGACCAAAGGCTGTCAAACCATTCGCTGACGCCTAAACTGTCATAGGCCGCCGATGACACCTCCGGCATTCGAGAAAGCGTTATCCAGAAAACAGCTATGTAGGCTTGCGCCAGCGCGAAGAGAGACAACAGAACGGAGAACTTGGCTCTGCTCACCCGCAGTACTGATTCAACCCAGTCCCAGCTTGCGAGACCGTGCCGATAAGCAGCCCGAGCAAAGTCCGCGTACGCGTAGACCGCGATCACGGTGAGTACCATTACGACAAAACCAACCGGAGCTCCGAGCGCAAGCAGCAGGCGGGCGAAGAGAGACTCGGGGTCGGGGACGAGCGGATCGACCTCCTGAGCAGACACATCTCGCAGACCCAGGCCGTAGGCCATCCACTCCCCTTGGTTGAGCGACACACTCCACGGCACCATCGACTGCGCCTATTGGAGACGATTTCGAGCTACCTCATTAGGTTCCAGCCCAAGCACGATCGACGGAAAGCAGTCTGCTTCAAGATTCGGGGCTGGTCAAGATTGTCAGTCAGATGAACGACCCCAGCTCGCGCTACTTCTGGTCGAGGCTGGTCGCTGGCTAACCACGAAAGGCACAGCAGGCTCTCTGTGTGGCCATAACTGGTTCGTGCGAGCAGGTGCGAGGACTAACACCGTCCACGAGCTGTAGCGCCGAGACACCGCAGCGATGGCTCACCTCAACGCGTGCCAGCGGTCGGGCGTGAACCAGGGGATATCGAGCTGATACTCGGCATCGAGCGCTTTGAGGAGCCCGCGCGCGTCGCTCCCCTCGAGGTAGCCGCTCTCGGGGAGCTCGACCTTGTTCCGAGGATTGGCGACGGCGTCCGCGAGAATCCCCTTCTCGAACCTCACCGCGACTGACTGATCACATTCCATGTACTTGCTGGTCCGCGGATCGTAGTCGACCTCGACCACGTCCAAACCGATGATCATCCGCGGAACCGTCGCGACCATCGAAAGCACAAGATCGCCCACGCGCATCCTGTCGTGGACCGTCCAGTAATCCCCGCTGTCGTACCCGGTGTACATATCCGCAAGAGCCTTGCCGTACGGCGTGCCGAAGCAGATGTGCAGCTTGTGTCGTGATGCAAGTTTCGGGAGTGGTCGCAGGAGTGAGGGCACCGGCATCGACAACTTTTCCATGATCCGAGTCTGCCAGGACGCCCGAGATTGAGTCTCGCTGCTGCGCGCAATCGGTTGAGCGCCAGTACCCTTGCGCACTCCGACGGCTCTGTCGCCAAGGAATGAACACGAGGCAGGCGGCTTGAGCCAGCTCCGGGACTCGCTCGCCTGATTCTCGAATCATCGCCGCCCCGCAGAGTCCTACTACGGTCGGGGCTAGTCCTAAGGCACGATCCGATCCAGCAGTCCGTAGATCACGGGTAGAGGCCGGGACTCATCCCGATGCTGACAAGATTTCAGCGGCATCCCGGCCCAGCCCTCGAACGGGACGAAGCTCATCTCGCCGCAGATGGGGCACTGCGCGATCGACATCGGCTCACCTCTGCAGAGGCCCGTTCCCGAGATGGCGATCCCCACCACGTCGCGGAACCACAGCCACGGCAGCTTTCGCATGACTTCCCACTCGGCTCGATGTGCGAATCGATACCCTGGGGTGAGATACCAACTGCGCCAGTCGGAGAGAGCGCTCCTCCACGTAACGGGATCAAGTGCTGGCGTACTACCCACCGCGATCCTCCAATCAGTGTTTGTGCCCGCTTTCGGATCTGGGTCGGAAGTCCGCCGCCGGGTCGGCCATCGCAAAGATTCCGCTCGTCGGAGCACTCTCTCGCGCGTGCCGCCACTGGTAAGCAAAAGGTGGACCCTCTCCTCGCTGGCGCGAGCGTAGAGAGTGAAGTGGGTCGACGAATCCGGGGTGTACAGGTGGTGGAATCCGATCGCGGACAGATACTCACTCCACTTTCGGATATCTGGATTCGTCATCGGCGGGCCATCTATCGAGCCTTCACCCGCCGGCAGGATGTTTGGTGTAGGTGCTAGCCGCCTCTCCCTCTCCGCTTCCGCACACTTCTCGAAGTATTCCCACCTTGGTATGCCTCCACCGAGCTCATCTGGGCTTTCCGAGGGCTGTAGGTCTGCGCGGACGAGCCTGTCCACCGCGTCGTAGCCATCTAGAAATGAGAAGTGTTCGCGGTCGTCCATAACTCACGCTCCAGCGTCTATGAATAGTTGCTTTCGTCTTTATATTACTCGGAACCGTATTATCATGGGCAGCAGAAGGCATTCTGGCATTCATTGAAAACGGAGCACTTTCGCACCACAATTTATCTACTTTCTGCTTTCGCTCAAATAAATCTGGTGATCGGCGTCCATGCCACGCCCCTGACGCACGCCAGGCGTATTTCCGGTTCTATCGAACGAAAAGGAGTGCATCGCGAGCACTTCGAGGCCGCCGACTGCGTACAGTCTTGAGCCATGCCGCTACCCCCGTCCGCTCGAGCGAGGCTCGCAGAGCCGCTGAACTCGCCCTGGCGACTGGGCCGCCGATTCCGGACTACGAACACGCTCCCGATCGCAGCCCGACCATGGCAGCAGTACGCGGACGACATTGCCTCCGAAATCGTTCACCTCGACGGGCTGTTACCACCCGGCGACGACTACGTCCAGATCCGCGATTGGGTGACCGAGTTCTGTTCGCGTAGACATCGCATCGTCTCGCTACTCCTCACACTCGAACCGTTCGACCGCTTCTCGGCGGCGAGAGCTGACGCAGTTGTTTCGCTTCTGGATCAGGCATCGCAGCGAGTCTCGACGGCGATAGCTTCGGATGCCGAGCTCGCAGCTCCCTCAACCGCATTGGCGAGATCTGCAAGCTGGTGGGCTCGAACAGTTTCGACCAAGGAGACCTCCACGTTGGCGCTAGCGTTCGGGCTCACCGAGACGCCCGTTGACAGCACTGGAGAGTTTCGGGCCGACTGGGTCTTCGAGCACTACGCCTATAGAACAGTTGACCTTTGGCAAGTGATCACACCACACCTGAGGTCGCTCGGGGTCGGCGGAGTCACCGATCCGCTGGCGGCAGTCACGATCATTGGTTTGATTCTCGACAGCGAGGATCCCCCGACGTCGTACATTGCCTGCGACATGTTCATTCGACGCTACGCTGCGTCTGATCCGTCGATTGCGAAAAGTGCACGAGCCCACCTCGATCGACACGAGTCCGCGATGAGCCGGGCACGCCGGAGCGCGAACGAAGCGATTGCTCGCGCGCACGAGGCGTCCGCGGACAACCACGCTGAAAGCAAAGCGCTCGCGCTCGCGGAGGCCTACAAGCGCATTACCGAGGGCCCACTCCGTCAATTCCTCTGGGTAATGCAGGTTTTGACTACTTCGGAGTGGGAGTCACCTCCCACGCTTACGCCACTGCGTCAACGGCTGATTGCGGGAGGAGGCGTGCTGGCGTCCTTCGCCGACGCGCTGATCCTGCCTGGTCTCCGGAATAGTGAGGCGCACGAGACGCTGGTCTGGGACGGCTACCGCGAACACTTCCTCACTGAGGACGGAGAGCTCCCACCCGCGCGAGTAGCGTACGCGCTCGCACTCTCGTATTCATTGGTCAACGGCTCTGAGGCTGGCCTCACCGCGGTTCGAAGCTTAGAAATTCGCGGTGTCGCCTCACGTCTCCCGTCCGATGCTGAGGCTGACCGCCTGCCGGCATGGCGTCGCGTACATGCATTCTTCGGCACGAATAATCTCCGACTCGTTGCGTCACAACTCAACACTCGCAACGCTGTTCTCACCGTGCGAGCACTGACAGAGACCGACATCAACCCGTGCTTCCAGGCTCTTGTCGCCACGCGCCGACTCCTCCCGAAGATCGAGTCGTTCACAGTGGCGGTCGTCGGCGAGCTAGAACCGAAAGTCGTCGTCTCCGCGGCTGCGATCGACTCAGCGATGCCTTCGTGGGAGCTCGCGGTCAGCTCATTCGGTCAGATCCCTCTCGCCACATTTCTGCCAATGAACTACGACGCACGTATCCGAACTGAATCCGACAGTCTCGCTACTCGCTCGGTCGCGTGGATCGCGGTGGATGACGTTCTCGGAACCTTCGACGAGACGCCACCGAACTGGGACAGTGCAACTCGAAGAATGCTCGATGCGCGACTCGCAGTCGTCGCCCTCGCGATGTCGAGAATCTCTGACAGGGTCGCTTCCCAGGGACCAAGGCTACGAAGTGTTGCCGAATCCATCAGCTCGCTCAGGCAATGGGTCGTCGACGAGAGTCCGGAGCGATACGAGTCGGCCGAACGACAGCCGTCGATGCTTCGGCTTCGCAAACAGTGGGCTTCTTGGGGACCGGTTCCAAGACTTCCGCTGGTAGCTCCGGTCGCCCACCCCGGCACCCCCGAACCGCTTATCGAGTTCAAGAGTCCACCGGCGACGCTCGACTACATCTCGATCTGATCTGAAGCCGTCGCCGTAACATCATCCGCTCTCCGCGCGCGAGCTCGGCGAACAGACACCGCCCGCTCGGTCTCGCCGTCGTGCCGACTGCGATGGCGGTTCGACTGCCCATCGAGAGACGATGCGACCACCTCGAAGCGCTGGAACTGCGAACCGGGCCAGCCTAATCGAGCTCACGTACTCAGTCTCAGGACCGATTGCCGAGACACGGCCAGGAGACCTCGGGACTTGCCAACGCTGCGACACCTCCACGGTTCTGGACTGGCGAGGAACCGAAAGAATCGACCTCGTGAATAACTGGCGCTGACTTCGACGAACCCAACAAGGCCGATCTGTCAAAACGGAGTCTCTACCCGAAACTGATTCGGTGACATCATCGAGTCGGTTCAATAGTTCGCCGAGGCTTACCCGCAGAGCGGTCACGGTTCCAGCACGCAAGACTCTCTCCGTGTTCTCACATGCCCGGGCGAGCTCAACTCGCACTGCCGGGTGTAAGACAGAGCCGCTATCGCCCTGCCAACGCAGGATCGAGCCGACGGCCTGGAAGTGTCGAAGGCCTGTCAACGGAGAGTCGATGTTACGAGCGAGCGGCACGTCGCGCTCAGCCAAGGCCATCATGGAAAATAGGCGGAGAACGAACTCACGCATTTCCTCGACATCCGCGCCCAAGCAGCACCAGATCGTAGAGCAAATTTCGCTCGTTATCCACTTCCCCGATTCCTGACACATACGAAAAAAGTAGCAAATGTAGCGAAATTTCGCTGTCGCTAATAGATATTAGCGACTATCGTAGCTAATACGTATCGAGAGCTTTTATCGAATCGACATTGGAGCGGAATGAAGGTTTCCAAGATCAAAGTTACACAGGAAGATATCGACGCTCTCATCGAAGAAGATCCTGAGCAGCAACGGGCTCGAAGTTTCGCCCAACCTGTAAAGCTGAACCCTGACCGAGAAGTCGGGCTGCTCGAGCTGATACACGGTCAATTGGAGCCCGCGCCCTGGAAAATCACCAAAGTTGAGCTGCTTCCGTCCGCGAGCCGGGTCAACGGTGCATTCCAGCGCGGCAACGTAGTCCTGATCTGGGATGAAGTATCGGAAGGCTTCTACTTTGGAGAATTGCTAGCCGCATATCCGTCACCGTTCGACGACTCGGAGTCTTCTACATGTGTAGTACTCGCTGACCATTTCGGCACTTTTCGGAGAACCTTCGACAATGAATGCATGGTGGCGGTGTGGTTGCCCTACCGCTCAGAGCAAACCAGAAGCGGAATCCGAATGCCACTGGACCACTTGCACTACTACGCGGTCGAGCCTTTCGATGCGCTTCAATACCTCTACGCCGTCATATTCCACATCTGGTGTGACGCCCCGTATCAGAAAATCCGAAGGTGGCTCTAGCGCAAAGCCACTTAACCCGAGCCCCCGACTGAGACCAGCCAAGACACTGGGCCAGACGTCGGGATCCACCCCTTGTTTCCGATGTGAGCGTTAGGGACGCAGACAGCATCGTGAGCGGAGCGGGCCTGACCCAGCAGAATCTGGACTATGGCCCCGGGGTGAAGCAGGAACGCTGAGCAAGCAGCTCGACGGGAGACACAGACATCGCCCGCGAAGCGCCTCTCCGGACCAGACATCCGAATCGAGAATGCTCAGCGAACTTGAATTCAGGACTGCACTGCCGACTGACGCGGGAAGTAGATCCTATGCACAGTCACGGTTTGGACGATATCGAGAGCATTTGTGCTACTCGCAGCCGAGCGAACAGACTGGCGATCGTCGAAGATACTCAAGTACGACTAATTCCGGCGGGCGAGCGGTTGCTGGCCTCTGCAGAACGACTTCGATACGATCAAGGTATGGCCACGTACAGCCAACGCGCAGTGAAGGACGCACTCGCCAGACTTGCGAATTGTGCGGAGAACCCTTTCATCGAGTGGACCCCGACTCCGCTCCCGTCCTATCGAGACGGAACTGAACGGTACGAGACTTCGGCACGCGGCGAAGCCGGGGTCGGTACTGACTCGCGTGCGGCAATCACTTGCATCAGATGCGGGCACCCCTACGCGGCTCCTATCCCGAGCGATACAAAGGCAACGTCTCAGGAGTAATCATGCAGCTCACATCGACGCAGAACTGACCGGCGTCAACTCACGCGGGACTTGAAGCTAGCGATGTACTCGTGTCGTTGGTGGTCTTCTTGCCCGGTAAAGCCCTTGAACTCCCCCAAACGGTAAGAAACACCGATCTTGGTCTGCTGGATGTCGACGACGAAGTCACGCGACAGATTGGCGATCCGCCGCTCGAGCGCAGGCGCGCCCGTGACTTCTGGCGCGAGGTCCAACAGCTTTGCCGCAGAAACGAATCCGTCGGCAGCACTGAGCTCTCGGTAGATCGCGTCATGGATGGTCTCCGGCGTATTTTCAGCAATCTCGCGTTTCGCACCTGTCTGCTCGAACGCAGCGATGATCGACTTTCCGATCGCAGTCGCGACCGGCGGAGGAAACGCGTTCCCGATCTGGCGGTACTGCGCAGTCTTGAGTCCCGCGAACTTCCACTCGCCGCCTTTCCAGCCCTGCAGCTTCGCCACCATCGGTATCGTGAGCTTGGGCGGGACCTCGGACGGGTGGGGCGCATTC
This sequence comes from Rhodococcus sp. NPDC006774, assembly GCF_040636045.1. NCBI lineage: Bacteria > Bacillati > Actinomycetota > Actinomycetes > Mycobacteriales > Nocardiaceae > Rhodococcus > Rhodococcus sp. NPDC006774. Next base: position 178,433 of record NZ_JBEYIW010000004.1, read on the forward strand.
TCGGCGGGTGGCTCGTTCGCAATTCCCATGCCGCTGACGCCGAGCTCCAACCATGCTCGCTTGGCTCGGGTCGGTCCTAAGTCCGCTCCCCCGTGCTTCTTGCTCCCGCCAACTAAGGTCGGCGCGATGTCGTTCGCGAGCCTCACCCAATCGTCGACATGCTTCCAACCCGCCTCGCCCATGAGACTCTTCAGCTCCGAGCCGACGGTCTTTCGGGTCGCAGTTGTCTTCGGCCAGTGGAAGTACTGGGAATCCTCAGGCCGGAGAGCGACCAGCACGAACCTCGGCCGCAGCTGCGCAACGCCGAAGTTCGAGGCTTGAAGCAACCGCCACTCTGCGACGTATCCAAACTCGGTCAGCCGATCAAGGATCCTCTGCCGGTACGCGGCGAACCGAGGAGCAGACAATCCACGGACGTTCTCCAGCATGAGTGCGCGCGGCTTCATCAGGCCGGCCGTCTCCACCGCCCAGGCGAACAGATCCCTCTCGTCGGAGGCACCGAGCTGCTTCCCTGCAGTCGAAAAAGGAGGGCAAGGCACACCCCCAGCGAGAAGGTCGACACCGTCGTAGTCTGTCGGCTTCCAGACTGCGGAGGACGCGACGTCCCCCTCCGCGACATCCCAGTCTCGGTTGCTTCGCAGCGTCTCGCAGGCGTGACGATCAAGCTCGACAGCAAGCTCGTGATCGAAGCCAGCCTTCTCGAGGCCGAGAGCTTGACCACCGGCGCCAGCACAGATCTCGACCACCCTGAAATCGGCCTTGCGCTTGGTCTTCTTCGCTGGCATCCGTTCATCCTTCCCTACGTCGATCCGAGTCCATAATACCGCCTGCGATCGAACGTATGTTTGATCAGACGGTGGCGTCCTTACCCGATTGAACTCTCGCAATCACGTTGCCGGACGTTGCCGGACGTCGCCTGGCACTTGACAAGCTGTCGACCGGCAGATCTACTTGTGCTCAATCTGGTGCCGAACGGTGCCGAGTTCAGAGATCGGAGCCACAGTGAGTACAGGTGAAGTCCGTCGGTCCTCAGGAGTTCTCGTCGCCGAGTTCATCGCCAAGCAAGGCGAGGGCGGCAAGTTCACGAAGCTCCAGATGAATGAAGCAGTTCCGAACTACTCACAGACGGACCGCCGGATGCGCGACCTTCGTCAACTCGGATGGGTGATCGACAACTACAAGGTGAATCCGACACTGAAACCAGATGAGTACCTGGTGCAGAAAATCGGGGTGAGGATCGACCTCGGCGAGAAGCCACTGAAGCCGCTCCGAAAGAGCGTCGGAGGAGCCAAGCGTCGTCGCATCCTTGAACGCGACGGCCAGATGTGCGTCGTCTGCGGAGTGCCGGCCGGTCAACCGTTCCCCGACGTACCGGAGCGTCGCGCAATCCTCACAATCGGACACATCATCCCCTTCGCACGGGGAGGCACTGACGACGAGAGCAATCTCCGCGCAGAATGTCAGCGGTGTGGTGACGAGTCCCGAGACAACACCGTTGATCCTCCAACACCGGAATTCGTTCTGACCCGTGCAAGAAACGTGGGCGGACGCAAGGAGAAGGAGCGCCTCGCGAAGTGGATGCTCGCCGGTCGAAAGAGTCCCGACGACACCGAACTGGTCTTTCTCGATTGGTGTCGTCTCCCGCACGCAGACCGGCTTCGCGTGATGCAGGAGTTCTCACTCCAGGTCCTCTCTACCGACGACAAGTAGAGCCAGGCGCCCGTCACCAGTTCTGACCACCCGAACGGAAGAAGTAACTTGACCACTCCAGACGCATTCGCCGAACCAGACGCCGAACTCGACGAAGTCGCGGAAGCGATTCTCGCTCTCGATCCCGACGGCTCCCGCTGGGCCGAGGTCGTCCGTCACACGTACGACATGATCTACAACGGAGCCGAGACCGGTCGCTTTCACTGGCTCCAGCTGATGAAGACCGAAAAAACCCACTTCGGGACGCTTTTCGAGATCAACGCACAACGCGAGTTCGAGTTCGACGGCGGCGACGCAACCGACTTCAGAATCGCGGGCCACGAGGTCGACGCGAAGTGGAGCCAGAAGGAGGGAGCCTGGATGCTCCCGCCGGAGGTATTCGGACGACTGGCTCTTGTCGCGACCGGCAACGACGAAGAGGCAGTCTTTTCTCTCGGACTGATTCGCGTAACGGCCGATTATCGGAGCGTGGGCGCGAATCGAGACCAGAAATCGAGCCTCAATGCTCTCGGGAGAAGGTCTGTGCGCTGGCTCTGGAAAAACGCGCCGATCCCGGCGAATATCCTTCTTCAGCTCGATCGGAAGGAAGTGGATGCGATCTTCGCGTCGAAGCACGGCACGCAGCGGACGAACCAGCTCTTCCGCCTCGCCGAAGGCCAGCTGGTCCATCGAGGAGCGGTGCGGACTGTCGCGATGCAGTTGGACGATCAGCGACGGGTCCGAGCGAACGGCGGTGCCCGCGGCGCACTCGCATCGGAGGGCTTCGTCATCCTCAACGGATTCTGGGTCGGACAACGTGCAATCGCCGCCGACCTCGGACTCCCGATACCCGGAGCCAAGGAATACGTCTCTGCGCGAGTCGTACCGAGCGAACGCGGTCAGGGGGCCAATATTCTCGGCGGATACTGGCGAAGGGCGGAGCCTGGTGAAGCGATCACTGTCTCAGCACCCGTTCTGACTAAGGACGATCTCTAAGCGACAGCGAATCTCCAGTTACGCGGCCCATTTCAGTCGAATAGACTTCGATCATGGCCGAATCTGCAGCGGAACCGACCTGGTTCACCGATGTGAACGGAGTCCGCCTCGGCGTACAACCGATCAAGAATGACCGGGGCACCTTCGTACGGCTTCTACTTCCGGATCGCCGTGAGGAAAAATTGCTCGACGCAGAAGATGCCGCCCGACTGATTGAGATGCTCCAGAGAGGAATCGCGTTCTCCGAAATCACCGGCGCGCATTCGTTTCGCGTAGACCCTGACGAAATCTGACGAGCGATCGGGAGCTGGGCGCCGGTTCAGCTCATCGCACCGAGTCGCCGCACCAGCTTCGCATCCGTCTGGAACACGCCCACTTCGGATGAGGGGATCAGATACACCGCTGCACTAGCACGACTTCACTCAGTTCTTGCTCGCCTCCCCACATTGCCCAATAGCTCATTCGCTATCTCCCTCAGCGGGATTCAGATCACGCGGAGTACTGCGCTCCAAACGCGAGTTCACGGTTTCGATCGTCATTTCTAAGATGACGCCGACTTCCTCGACATCGAGCAGAATACTCACCGACCCCCACGACAACACGATGTCGCGGCCCCAGGCGAACTCCACCACCTCGGGAAACTCATCCTCCCCCAGTAACTCCACTGCGGTACCCGGCCTTATCTCATCGCTGCCCGGTCCGAGAATGAGTCGCGCCATCAGCTTGCCTGCCTAGCCTGCGCCGCTGCCCATGCGTGCACCTCGGACCAGTCGTACCGGACATGCTTGCCGAGGCGGAGCCAAGGCGGACCGGACCTTTTACAACGCCAGCCCTCCAGTGTCGCCTTCGCAATTCTCAGATAGTCCGAGACCTCTTGCGTGGTCGCAAGACCAAATCTTCGTCCTTGAGAATGGGCAGCACAGCCCTCACAGAACGCCGTCCCGTTTTCAGAGGAATGCTCCGCTTGCAGTGAGGCCGTCGACGCCGCAATGCCGTTGTGAGACTGAGCGGACGTCGGTGAACCTGTTCCGTCGTTCCCCATCAGAAGGCACCGCCTCTTGATGTCCTCTGCGACTGCGCGAGAAGCCATTCCTGAATATCGGCTGCCCGATAACAGACACGTCGACCCATTTTGAAAGACAGCGGACCCTCGTCACGTGACCTCCAGTACCTCAGTGTCCCCTCAGCTATCCCAAGGCGATCCGCAACCTGCCCTGTCGTCAAGAATTCGTCCACGTTCTCGCACCCCTCTTTTAGCTTCTGGCGGGAGATATTCTCCCGCTTCAAGCTAGACACTTGCACAGCGAAACGTCCCGCGCAAGCTTGAGAAGCGAAAATAGTATGCTTCTGATGCTAGAGTCAGGCTATGGAGGACCCCCTACTGGCTGAGAACATCTTCGGTGAGCGTGTTCGCATGGCACGGCTCGAACGAGGGTGGTCTCAGACCGACCTGGCCAAAGCGATGAAGCCCCACGGAGTGCTGACAAACATGTCAGCGGTCGCGAAGCTAGAGAATAGAACCGTCAAACCGCCACGTGCGATTCGACTAGCTGAGGCAGTCGCCCTGTCTCAGGTTCTCGACATTCCGCTAGAAGCGATGGTCGAGGATCCGAGATTCTCAGTGGCAAATCACATCGACTCGCTGAACACCCGGTTTGAAGAGCTTGCGATCGCTGTCGAAGCCTTGACGAAAGAGATGTTGGAGAGCGCCGATACGGCCTCACACGCCGACGATCTGACGACCGGACAACGAGCAGTAGCTCGAATGACGGCAGCGATGCGAGACACTGCCCGCAAGGCGTCTTCGCTTTTCACCGAAGCAAGCAAAGAACTGAACGGCATTGCTGGGATAGCCGAAGATTGAACCGACAACGCAGAAACCGTCGAGCTGGAGTCGAGGACCGATGGCACCGTGCTGATGGATCCGAGTCAGCCAACTACGGGGTGGGCAAGCGTTGGCGCGCGAGGTACGTCGACGATCGCTCAAAAGAGCACACCCGCGCGTTCAGCCGTAAGACAGATGCGAAGCGTTGGCTCGATGAGGTCGTCACGACCCAAGTCACCGGAACCTATATCGACCCGGCGCTCGGTTCTGAGCTCTTCGAGACGGTTGCAGAGAAGTGGTTCTCGACCAAGGCGACCCGCAAGCCGAAGACGGTGACCGGGTATCGCTCACTCCTCGACACGCACGTCCTCCGTCGATGGAGCGGAGTCCGTCTCGCCGATATCAACCACGAAGATGTCCAGGACTGGGTCAATAGCCTCAGCGCTGCAGGCGCGGGCTTTCGCCACCGCGATCGTGCACTGTCGCCCTCGCGCGCGATCCAGGCGTACCAGATTCTGAACCAGGTGCTGAAGTACGCGATACGGTCGCGTCGGCTCGCGAGCAATCCGGCTGCCGACGTGGACCTGCCGAGGAAATCGGAGACGAGGAAGCGCTTCCTCACGCACCGCCAGGTCCATCAATTGGCCTCCAAGACAGAGCGATTCGAGACTCTCACACTGGTTCTCGCGTACTGCGGACTCCGGTTCGGTGAAGCTGCAGGCTTGGAGGTGGGCGACTTAGACCTGCCTGCTGCGCGAATCCGCATCCGTCAGTCCGCAACTGCGGTGACCGGGAGAGGGATCGTTGTGGGGACGACGAAGAATCACACTGCACGCTCAGTGCCGGTGCCGGCATTTCTCGTCGACATGCTCACCGGGCACATCGACGGCTCAGCGCCTGGCGACCTCGTCTTCCCGAGTCGGAAAGGTGGGCATCTCCCACTCGGTGAGTACCGGTGGGCGTTCGACAAAGGTGCCGCAGCGATCGGAATCGATGACCTGATCCCGCACGAACTCCGACACACCGCAGCATCGCTCGCGATCCAGTCCGGCGCAAATGTGAAAGTTGTCCAGAAGATGCTCGGCCACAAGTCCGCGACCCTCACTTTTGACCTGTACGGGCATCTCTACCCTGACGATCTCGACAGCGTCGCGAACGCGCTAGACGCAATCGGTCGACAGTTCCTCAGATCCACTACAGACAGGCCGAGGTGAATCAGCCACCAAACAGACCAGAAGCAGCTATGTATCGATCAGTCGAAGGGTTCAGTCTCCAAACGGCTTCCGCCGTCACCGGTCTTTTCGCTCCGCAATTGGAACGGCTTCACGCTGACCTGGATCGAGCCGAAGGAACTTCCCCAGCGCGGTTAGTAAATCGCCGTTCAGCACTGCTGGGCCTGCCTCCACGGCCTCAATGATGCCCTTGACCTGTTCCGGAGACAGTTCTCCGAGCGTGTGCTGCAGCGCATCGAGGCTGTCCCGGTCCACGATGTTGGCATTGGATACAAGCTTCATCTGCTCGTCGCTGAACGCACGAGCCGCGAGCGCAGCGAGGTAGCGCGCCTGCGCTTCCGCGCTGCTCATATCTGCGCGATACACGCGCTCGGCGGCCGCCAACTCTCGCTCAGAGTCCGCCACCGACGCCTGAACCACGATGGACTCGCTCGCCGCTGCTTTTTCTGCTCTCCGTGCCGCCTTCTTTGCGCGTCGCGCCTCGACTCTGGGCCGACCCTTCTCCTCCCACAACCGCTTGGCGTGGGGCGCTGCCATTTCGACTAGCAGCCTCATCATGTCCGCGATCAGCTCGGCCTGCGCTGCCCGCTTACGCGCTTCCTCTTCGCGCTCACGGGCTAGCTGCTGCGAGAACTCCTCGTCATGCACATAGCCCTCGGCGTGCACGTAGATCGTCTCGTGCACGTACACCGTCTCCTGGACCACTTCCGGTTCTGGCTGTTTAGACTGCTCACCGCCACCCCCGAGCTTGTCGGTGCGCTCTCCCTCGCCGGTCGTCCGGGCTCGCTTGCTCGTTCCTTCTCTGTGATCGGCGGCCTGTGTTGTCGGAGCGTGCTTCGGTGTGCCGGGCCTGCCGTTCTCCTCGTTGTCCACGCTCGGTCTTGCTTGTCCCGTTGCCCGGTTCCTCCCCCCGATCGGGCTTGTCAGCCTTCTGGTCCGGAATGAATCTGGCATTACCCTTGAGTTTGCCGTCACTGTCGAAGAGGTTCGGATGAAGCCCGCCCTCTTTCTTCTTGCCGGGAGTCAGATCATCGTCGTCCCAGTCCAAAAAGCCAGGAAGTCTAGGCACGCGAGACCTCAGGCGTGAAGGCATGCAGTGTTGTCAGCGCCGCGATCAACACGTAGTGAGTCATGGTCACGACCCTACTAGCGGTGACCGACCCACTTTCGAAAATGGTCTACACCCGCGGCTAGCCGGGCGGCTCGAATTCTCACGGTGCTCCACCGCCGAAGATTACTTTTGGCTGATAGAGCGGCACAGTGGCAGCACGCGGCGAGGGGACAGCAACCTCGCATCAAGACCGCGAACACGACGGCTGCGCACAAGCAGGCGGTAAGATTCGACTATGGAAGATCGACGTCGCGAGAGCGTAGTTGAACTCGGCTCGCTCACTGGATCTACTGAAAAGTACTTTCACTCAGTCAATCCCGACTCGGACCTGATTGTCACCGAGGCCGGCATACGCCGCTGGAAGGTTACCGCGTACGTCGATCAGAACGCGAAGGGCTGGGACGCGAGGCTCGCTCGCGGCGAGGTCCGAGTCCCTTCACGACCGGCCGTTTTCCGCCCACTCGCGATCGAGCTCCCCCACGGATTGACCTCGGAGAGTCTTCTCGACGATCTTCGCGGCGACCACTAGCCTGGCGGGGCGTTACGCGGAGCAGGCGGGATTCGACCCGACCCCATACTGGCGGATCACGGCACGGCCTGGCTCGGTGACCGCAAAGTCCCTCAGCAGGAGTCGAATTACCAACTCCGTGATCCAGCTCTGAGCCGAGTCGGTTAGATCAACCCGCGCCGCGATGTTGCTGTCCGGTTCCATGCCAGGTTTGACGCGAGTAGTAGCAGATCGGTTCCACTCACTGCTGCGCGGCGGAGCAGATGCCGGGTCTGACCAGCGATACGAAACTGATGTTCCTCTATGAGGACTTAACCAAGCATCTCAGTTACTCTCGCCGTCTCCGATTCGTTCGGGAGAGGCTTCTTATTCGTCCACTTCCAGCGACCAGCTCGGACCGCGGCGTAAGTGGTGGCCTGCCGGTCGGTAAGCGGTCGCAGCGCGGATTTTCCTACTAGCTTCGTAGGGACCCAGTCGATTCCGTCAGACACAGCAATCATCGCGGGTGAAACCCCCTCCCACCCACACCGACGTGCCGCATCTTCGACAGCCCCTTCCGTGGTCGCCGCGAAGGAGGGCAGCGAGTCAGCAACAGAAAAGTGGCCGGAAGTCTCCCAAACTGCGTACAACGCTCACTCCCTGTGGCTATGCGATCGAAGTCTCGGCGACATCGCAGACAAATCGATGTGTTCAAACTATGGCCCTACCGTCTCGCACCGAGCATAGACACCTTCTGCACGCACGCGGATCACACCAAGCTGATCTCCCCACTCAAGATCGACAGTGTCGCCGCCGCGCTTGATAGAGCCGCGTCAACGTTCGTCAGACCCACTGCGGACTATCTGCGGACCACTTCTGATGCGACTGGTCCAAGCGAGAGATTCCAAGCCGCTGACCTGGACCTGAACAGTGCCCCCAGTCGGACTCGAACCGACACTGTGCGGATTTTAAGTCCGCTGCCTCTGCCAATTGGGCTATAGGGGCCACCGCTGGAGTCGCGCTCCGGTGGTGACGATCATATCGGTCTGCTACTGGGCCGGGATGACCGGCGGGACGAACTCGAAGGTCATGCCGAGGAGCCACACGAGCAGCAGCACCACCGGGAAGTGAAAGATGAACTGCAGGAACGTGAATCCGATCAGATCTCGCGCTCGCAGACCCAGAACCGCCAGCAGGGGCAGCATGAAGAACGGGTTGATCAGGTTCGGCAGAGCCTCGGCCACGTTGTAGATCTGGACGGTCCAGCCGAGGTTCATCTGCACGTCGGTCGCCGACTGCATCACGTACGGCGCTTCGACGAGCCACTTGCCACCACCGGAGGGAACGAAGAGTCCGAGTACGACGGTGTAGATCGCGATGACCACCGCGAAGCCTCCACCGGATCCGATCTCGGTGAAGAAGGTCGCCAGATGCTCGGAGATCGTGATACCTCCCCGGCCCTCCGCTTCGGTGAGCATGGCCGCCATCGCGGCGTAGAGCGGAAACTGCACCAAGATCCCTGCAGTGGCGGGGACCGCCTTGCTGACCGAATCGAGGAACCGCCGCGGGGTGCCGTGCAGCACGAGACCGAGCATCAGGAACACCAAGAGATAGCCGTTGAGACTGCTGACCACCGACAGCACCGGCAGCGTCAAGAGCTGGGAGACAAGCCATCCCAGCGTCATCGCGCCCACGAAGAGGGGAAGAATTCGGCTGTACTCGAGCCACTCCCCTGGTCGACTGCGCGGAGCAGGCTCGGTCACGGTGTCGTCCAGGTTGACGTTCATGTCCTCGGCCGTTTTGATCGCCGCGCCCTTGGGTGCCGAGAAGTGCGCGATGGCCACGGTGAGGACGATGATGATCACGCACATCAGCAACGACTGCCACGTGAAGATGGTGGTTCCGAAGTCGAGTACACCCGTCACCGAAAGCAGCGTCGCCGGAAGTGAACTGGCCGTCGCCTGCAGCTGAGCAGCCGAAGACGACATTCCGAGTGCCCACACGGCTCCGAGTCCCATGAATGCTGCCGCCCCGAGTGCTCGGTAGTCCGTCCGCAGATCGTCACGTCGCGCGATGGCTCGGGCCAGTAGACCGGCGAACACCAGGCTCAGTCCCCAGTTCAGGAAGGACACCGAGCAGGACAGCAGCGCCACGAAACTGACTGCGCTACTGGAACTCTTGGGCACCTGCGCCAATCGGGTGATCAATCTGGCGACCGGTGGAGATGTGGCCACGACGTAGCCGGTGAGAACGACCATCGCCATCTGCAGCGTGAAGGCGGTCAGGTCCCAGAAGCCGTTACCGAACGCGTCGACCACATTCTGCGGAGACGAACCGTTGGCGAAGGCAGCGACAGCAACGACCACCACACCGACGAGCGCGAAGATGTAGGCGTCGGGAAACCACTTCTCGGTTCCCCTGGCGAGCATCTGCGCGACGCGCGCCAAACCTTTCTCGGCCGGCGCCTGGTCGGCCGGTATCTGCTCGGCGGGTGACGTCATCGGTGGTCCTCACCTCGAAGGGAGCCGTGACGTGGGCCACAGCGCCTGTAAGGCTTCACCGAATCACGCAGCGATGCAACCTACATCGCCGCAGGCCGCATCTGCAGAAATGCAGATCAAATCTTGATCGACATCGCGATTCCGTCGAGAATGTCGTGCTCACTGACCGTCAACGAGCTGACGGCACCGCGTCGCTCGAACTCCTCGGCCAATACGCTGCAGACAATTGCACCGCCGCCGATCACATCGACCCGACCGGGATGCATGGGCCCCAACGCGCTTCGCTGCGTGTGGGTCATCCCGATCAGTCGCTCGCACACCTCGAAGAGCTGATCGAACGGCACTCGCGAGAGATGCACCGCGTCGGCGTCGTACTCGGGTAGTTCCTTGGCGATGGCCGCGATGGTCGTCATCGTGCCGGCCACCCCCACCCAGCTCGACGCGTCGCCGATCGACACTTCCTCGAATGCCTCCGCCAACTTCTCGCGGGCGTACTCACGCGCACCGTTGATCTCGTCGACGGTGGGCGGGTCGCTGTGCAAGAAGCGCTCGGTCAGCCGCACACACCCGATGTTGGCGGAGAACGCAGACTTCACGCCCTTCGCATCGCCGAGCACCAGTTCGGTGGAGCCGCCGCCCAGATCGACAACGACGAAAGGCCCTGCGGCAGCGTCGAGTTCACCGACTGCGCCGGCGAAGGACAACCGAGCCTCTTCGTCTCCGGTGATCACCTCGGCCTCGGCCCCGGGGATGACTTTGCCGAGTACCTCGCGCACCATCGAGAAGAAGTCCTCCCGATTGGACGCGTCACGAGTAGCCGACGTCGCGACCATCCGCACCGCGGTGGCCCCGGTCTTGCGAATGATTTCCGCGTACTCCACCAATGCCACCCGGGTGCGCTCGATCGCCTCGGGCACGAATGCGCCAGTCGCGTCGACGCCCTGCCCGAGCCTCACCACTCGCATCTCGCGCGCGACGTCCGCCAGGGACTTACCGTTGTTGTCGGCGACGAGCAGGCGGATCGAGTTGGTGCCGCAATCGATTGCTGCAACCCTGGTCATGATTTCTCCGCACGTAGTTCTTCGATGGTCGGCCAATCGGCCGGAATAGCCTTGCCGCGCAACGAGTTCTCGGCTGCCAACGCAACCGACTCGTCACCCAGCGGGTTGACGCCGGGGCCCTTGGCCAACGAATGCGCGATGAGCACGTGCAGGCACTTGACACGATCGGGCATGCCGCCGCCCGTGAAATCCGTTCCGAGAGATTCGATCTCGTCACGCTCGGCCAGATACGACCGATGGGCGCGCAGGTATGCCGCGGCCAACTCGGGATCGGTACCGAGACGTTCGGTCATCTCCCGCATCACGCCGGCCGATTCCTGCCGACTGGCCTCGGCCGTCAGCCGCGGATCCGTCAGATAGAACAGGGTGGGAAAAGGCGTGCCGTCGGGCAGCTTCGGGGCGGTTTTGACCACACCCGGCCTGCCGTCCGGAGATCGATATGCGATCGCGAGTACACCACGCGGTTCACGTCCGAGCTGCGATGCGACCGCATCGAGATCTTCCTGCGAGACTGCCGAGGAATTCACCCGACCGGTCCTCCTTCTGGTTCTGGCACCGGCGGCGCGGCCGGTGCGGGTTCTGGCTGTACGAGAGGCATCGGTGCGGACGTCGGCTCCGCGGGCTCGTCCGATCCCTGCGGCTGGACCGCGGTGTTCCACAACTCGGTGTACCACGGTCCCGTCGGGGTCTTGTCCACTGCGAGGTCCTCGGAGCTCGGCGAGTAGTCGCCGGGCAACTGCACCTGATACGGCGTCTCCCCCGGCATGACGAACCGCAGACGTTCGCGAGCGTCGGCCGCAATGCGGGACGGCTCGTCGAGTTGAGACTTCTGAACCTGCAGGCGGCTCACGTCGTTCTCCAACGCTTGCCGCTCGGCCAGCACGGATTCGAGCTCACTGCGTTGCGAGAAGTACGTGCGCAGCGGCACCGCCAGCGTCAACGCCAGCGCACACACCACAACACCGAGAATGACAGCTCGCCCGGTGGACAGCCCGAAGAACGTCCGCTCGGGCATCTTTGGCCGTCGAACACCGACGCGCCGGGGAGCAGCCTTGCCGCCGACCACCGCGTCGCGCACCTGCTCGGAGGTTTCCGGCGGGGTGGCCTGCCGACCGGAGGCGTTCTCGTCGCGAGAGACGCCCCCGGCCTTGGACCGACCCGAAGAGGAGGCCCGGCCGCGGGGTCGGGGATCACGTCCACCTGGACTGGTCCCTGACCTGCCGCGCCGTGCCATCATTCACTCTCCACTTCGTGCCATACGTGCCTGTTCGCTATCCCTCGTAATTGAACCGGGGGAAAGACAACTCGCCGGCGTAACGCGCCGCATCACCCAGAGCTTCTTCGATACGAAGCAACTGGTTGTACTTGGCAACGCGCTCGCTTCGAGCCGGAGCACCGGTCTTGATCTGGCCGCTGCCGACGGCAACTGCCAGGTCAGCGATGGTGGTGTCCTCGGTCTCGCCGGACCGGTGGCTCATCATCGTCTTGTAGCCGTTGCGGTGCGCCAGATCCACGGCATCGAGGGTCTCGGTGAGCGTGCCGATCTGATTGACCTTGACCAGCAGCGCGTTGGCCGCACCCTTGACGATGCCGTCTTCGAGACGCTCGGGGTTGGTGACGAAGAGATCGTCGCCGACGATCTGCACCTTGTCGCCGATGGCCTCGGTGAGCGCAACCCAGCCGTCCCAGTCGTTCTCGTCGAGCGGATCCTCGATGGAGACCAGCGGGTAGGCGTCGACGAGCTCGCCGTAGAACGCCGACATCTGCTCGGCGGACTTGGTCTCACGCTCGAAGGCGTAGCCGGTGCCTGCGGTGTAGAACTCGGTGGCCGCCACGTCGAGAGCGAGGGCGACGTCCTGACCCGGCTTGAGACCGGTCTTGCCGATGGCCTCGAGGATGAGGTCGAGAGCAGCCTTGGTGCCTGCGAGGTCGGGAGCGAAGCCGCCCTCGTCGCCGAGGCCGGTGCCCAGGCCCTTGGCCTTGAGCACGGACTTGAGTGCGTGGTAGACCTCCGCACCCCAGCGCAGCGATTCCTTGAAGGTGGGTGCGCCGATGGGGGCGATCATGAATTCCTGCACGTCGACGCCACTGTCTGCGTGCGCGCCACCGTTGATGATGTTCATCATCGGAACGGGGAGGATGTGCGCGTTGGGGCCGCCGAGGTAGCGGAAGAGTTCGAGTCCGGTGGACTCGGCAGCGGACTTCGCGACCGCGAGCGAGACACCGAGCAGTGCGTTCGCGCCGAGGCGAGACTTGTCGGGCGTTCCGTCCAGATCCAGCAGGGCCTGGTCGACGGTGCGCTGCTCGATGGCGTCCAGACCGATGACGGCCGGCGCGATCTCGTCCAGCACGGCATTGACGGCCTTCTCGACACCCTTGCCGCCGTAGCGGTCTCCGCCGTCACGAAGCTCGACAGCTTCGTGCTCACCGGTGGATGCACCGGAGGGAACGGCGGCGCGACTCAGCGTCCCGTCGTCCAATGCGACCTCGACCTCGATCGTGGGGTTGCCACGAGAATCGAGGATTTCGCGCGCTCCGACCTGCTCAATGATGGCCACGAATGCTTCTCCTATAAACGGGTACCGACGGACTGTGCCGGGTGCAAGACTAGCCGCTCCCCTGCACTGCCCGCGATGCATGGAGGTCCTACGGCCTGGTGCCCACCGAGTACGCGGCCGCACGATCGCGCACATCCCGCAGGTACTGACCCGACAGGTTGTAGGCCATCAACGCCGTCTCCCAGCCCTGCGCGGTCCGCAGATCACCGCCGCGCGCACACAGGTATCGCGCCGCGGTCAGCGCCGCGTCGTCGATGTTGTCGGGATCGGCGACGCCATCGCCGTTGGCGTCGACGCCCCATTTCTTCCACGTCTCGGGAATGAACTGCATGGGGCCCATGGCCCGATCGAACTCGGTGTCACCGTCCATGACGCCGCCGTCGGTGTCCGGAATCTCGGCGACGCCCGGTCCGCCGTCGAGGGGGATTCCGCGAATCGGCGGTGCGACGAGACCGTCGGGCTGAACCGACGAACCCTGGTACGTGCCGTGTCGACTCTCGATATAGCCGATGCCGGCGAGGGTCGTCCACGCGATTCCGCAATCGGCATCCGTCTCGGTCATGATCGCCGCTGCGTGCCCGTACGACGCCAACGCGGTCACCGAGATGCCGAGCGCGTCGGTTTGCGGTTCGGCCCAGGCGAGCAACAGATCGGCCGTCCGCCCGGGCGCGTTGAAGTCGATGGCCGGCACTTCGGTGCCGGGCCCGGGCGGGATGCCTTCGGGAATCTCGCGCTCGGGCTCGCCGGTACCGCACGCGGTCAACGCGAGAAGGACCGACGCTGTGGCGAGCACGCAGATACGGGAGATCACCACTCCATCCTGCACACGCAAGGTAATAGAAAGCTAAAGACCGAGATAACCCCTGGTCAACGCGTATTCGGCCTGGATTGCAGGGTGTATGTTCTGGTCAGTCCTCACGCATGAGGGTCGCCTACCCTTTGCGAGGGAAGGCGTACCAATGTTCGACGCACCGCAGGAGCCTGATTCATGCCACTTCTCGCCGCCGCTGGTTCGGCGCCGTCGATCGCCACCCAGATGTTCGGCAGTGGCTTGATCGGCCTGCGCGAGGGGCTCGAGACCGGCATCGTCGTGATGATCCTCGTCGCGTTCCTCGTCAAGGCCGATCGCCGCGACGCGCTCAAGTGGGTCTGGCTCGGAGTCGGCCTTGCCGTCGCCATGGTGGCCGCCATCTTCTTCGTGATCCACTACGGCACGTCCACTGTCACCGGGCTGACCGCCGAAATCATCGCCGGAGCCGCATCGCTCGTTGCTGTAGTGATTGTGACGGCGATGGTGCTCTGGATGCGCACCGCCGCGAAGAACATCTCCGGCGAGTTGCGCGCGAACATGGAGAAGGCGCTGACCGTCGGCCCCGCGGCAGTACTGGCGCTGGCGTTCTTCGCCGTCGGCCGCGAAGGCGTCGAGACCGCGTTGCTCATGGTCGGCTACGCCGAGAACACCAACGGCAGCCTCTGGCCACTGCTCGGACTGCTGCTCGGCATCGTCGTCGCTGCCGTGCTGACGGTGTTCCTGTACTTCGGTGCCGTCCGCATCAACTTCGCGGTGTTCTTCAAGTACACCGGCATCTTCCTCATCGTGGTCGCCGCCGGAATCCTCGCCTACGGCATCCGCGCACTGCAGATCGGCGGCATCCTGCCCGGCGGCGGTGCCGTCGCCTTCGACATCACCGCACACTTCGACGCCTCGAGCTGGTACGGCACCGTGCTCGCAGGCATCTTCAACTTCCGGCCCGAACCCACTGTGTTCCAAGCGATCGCGTGGGTGCTCTACATCGTGGTCGTCCTCTACCTCTTCCTCCGCCCGGTTCGCGTTCCCGCGACTCCCGAGCCTGCTCTGCAATCCTCCTGAAAGGCACCACCACCATGCGCCGTACCACCTACGCTCTGGCCGCCGTTGCGGTTCTGCCGATGGCTCTGGCCGGATGCACCGAGAAGTCCTCCACCGAAGCCGCGTCGGGCGACATCACCGTCACCGCGACCGACTCCTCCTGCGACGTCGGCGCTTCCGAGGGCACCACCGGAAACTCGACGTTCCAGATCACCAACAACGGCACCAAGGTCACCGAGTTCTACGTCTACGGCGAGGGTGACCGCGTCATGGGTGAGGTGGAGAACATCGGACCCGGCCTCACGCGTCAGCTCATCGTCGCCCTGCCCGACCCCGGCACGTACCAAACCGCCTGCAAGGCAGGCATGGTGGGCGACGGCATCCGCGCCGACTACGTCGTCACCGGCGACTCGGTGCGCACCACGGACGAGGACGGACTCCTCGCCGAGGCCGCAGCCGGCTACAAGCGTTACGTCGTCAGCCAGATCGACGCACTGCAGGACACCACGACGTCGTTCGTCACCGCCGTCAAGAGCGGAGACGTCGTGGCGGCCAAGGCTCAATTCCCCATTGCGCGTAGCTACTACGAGCGCATCGAGCCCGTCGCCGAGAGCTTCCCGGACGACCTCGATCCGCGGATCGACCTGCGCGAGCCCGACGTGGAGCCCGGAGCCGAATGGACCGGCTTCCACCGCATCGAGAAGGACCTGTGGACACAGGGTCTTCAGCCCGACACGAACGCGATGGCCGATCAGCTCGAGGCCGACATCACCGAACTCGCCGACAAGATCAAGGCCGACGACTTCACCATCGACCCGATCCAGGTGGCAGGCGGCGCACAGGGACTGCTCGACGAGGTCGCCAAGACCAAGATCAGCGGCGAAGAAGACTTCTTCTCGCACACCGACCTGTGGGACTTCCAGGCCAACGTCGACGGCTCGCAGGCCGCCATCGCCGCCGTCCGACCCATCCTCGACGAGCGCAACGCCGAACTGGGCACCGCCATCGACGCGCGCTTCGAAGAACTGGACGCAGAACTCGCCAAGTATCGCAGCGGCGACGGCTTCGTCTTCTACGACACCGTGACCGAACCTCAGCGCCAGGAACTTTCGAACAAGATCGATGCATTGTCCGCCGAAGTGAGCCAGGTGCAGGGTGTCGTTGCAGGACAATAAGACCGGGCAGTTCTCCCGACGGCGCCTCTTCGGTGCCGTCGGGACCGGTGCTGCGCTCGTCGGAGTCGGGGCAATCGCGGGACATGCGACGGCCTCCGGTGCCGAGGTGCCCACCTCGGATGTCGTCGAATTCCGCGGCGACCATCAGGCCGGAATCGTCACGCCGGCGCAGGATCGTATGCACTTTGTCGCCTTCGACGTCACCACCGACTCTCGCGACGAATTCGTTGCGCTGCTGAAGAAGTGGACCCTGATGGCCGAACGCCTCACCAAGGGTGAGGAGACGTTCGACGGCGGGGCGGTCGACGGCGGTCAGTACAACCCGCCCACCGACACGGGCGAAGCGCTCGGTCTGACGGCGTCGTCGCTGACGTTGACCATCGGTTTCGGGCCGAGCCTGTTCGATCGCTTCGACCTGGCATCGAAAAGGCCTGCGTCACTTGCCGATCTACAGCACTTCCCTGCCGACAACCTCGATCCCGCACGCTCCGGCGGAGACCTGTGCATCCAGGCCTGCGCCGACGACCCACAGGTTGCCGTCCACGCGATCCGCAACCTCGCCCGTGTCGGCTTCGGCACCGTGTCGGTCAAGTGGTCGCAACTCGGTTTCGGTCGAACCTCGTCCACCTCGACCACCCAGGCAACGCCGCGAAACCTGTTCGGCTTCAAGGACGGAACGGCGAACCTCAAGGCCGAGGACCCGTCGTTGCTGGACGACAACGTGTGGGTCTCTGCTGACGACGATCAGGAATGGATGGCAGGCGGCTCCTACCTCGTGGCCCGTCGAATCCGCATGCTCATCGAATCCTGGGACCGCACGACTTTGAAAGAACAGGAGCGAGTGATCGGGCGCAGCAAGGGAACCGGCGCGCCACTCGGCCAGAAGGACGAATTCGACGCACTCGACTTCGAATCTCAAGGCCCCGAGGGCACCTTCATCGACAAGACCGCGCACGTGCGCCTGGCGTCGAAGGAGAACCTCGGTGGCGTCCAGATCCTGCGTCGGGGATACAACTTCACCGACGGATCCGACGGCTTCGGCCACCTCGACGCCGGACTGTTCTTCATCGCTTACTGCCGCGACCCACTGACCCAATTCGTGCCGATGCAACTGGCGCTCTCCCGCAAGGACGCGTTGAACGAATACATCCAACACGTGGGATCGGCGGTCTTCGCCTGCCCACCCGGCGTCGAGGAATCCGAATACTGGGGTTCGACGCTGTTCGAGTAGGCCGGTCCCCGCGGGCCAACCCCGTCCGCGTCCGCCCCACCCGTCCGCGTCCGCCCCACCCGTCCGCGTCGGCCCCACCCGTCCGCGTCGGCCCCACCCGTCCGCGTCGGCCCCACCCGTCCGCGTCGGCCCCACCCGTCCGCGGCCGCCCCACCCCGTCCGCGTCAATGGACCCTTGCATACGTCTGACCGCTGCGATGGTTCATTGACGCAGCTGCAGAGTTTGCGTGAATGGCGCACTGCATACGTCTGAGCGGTGCAATGGTCCATTGACGCGTTCGGGTGGAGCAGGACTAGCCCCGCAGACCCCAGTGCTCGATCCAGTCGAGTGCGGACATCTCCCCCGGCGCGATGCCGGCGTTGCGTGCCGACGCCTCGGCGTTGCGGATCAGGGACGCGAAATCCAATACCCGACGCCTCAGCAGGTCCTCGGCACTGTCTCCACCGTGCGAGTGATCGACCCCGATGTGTACGACGCGTAGGCCGTCGGGAATCAACTCGTCGGGCAGGCCTGCTTTGGTGGCCCGTCCGATCACTTTCTGCGTCAGTGCGAGTGACGGCTGAGACAGGGCGATTCCGTCGACACAGGATCCGCGTGCCTTCTCTGCTGCCTTCTTCTCTTCCCAGGCTCGCTCTTGTTCGGCGATGTCGATGGGGCCGTTGCCCGTTCGACCGAGGTGCGGGCTGCGGTGGGTGAGCTTGGCGACGAGTCCTGCGGCGACGTCGTCGACATCGAACGCGTTCTCGGCTGCGTCCTCAGCGATTCTGGAATGGAAGAGCACCTGCAGCAACAGGTCTCCGAGTTCTTCGCGCAGATCCACCAGGTTGCCCGCGGCGATGGCGTCGAGTAGCTCGTACGTTTCTTCGAGGAGGTAACCGCGCAACGACTCGTGGGTCTGCTGCGCTTCCCATCCGCCGAGGGTGCGCAGCCGATCCATCAGCCGGACTGCCGCGATGAGGTCGTCACCGGGAAGCTTCTCCGCGGCGATGACCCGCTCTCCGTGGGCGATCCGTTCCTGGACGTCGGGGTTGGCGGGGTCGGTGCTCACCAGCACTGCGTCGACGGCGTCGGGCGCAGCGGTTCCCGAGAACAGCCACCGCACTCGCACCGGCACTTCTTCGGTGAATTGCACTGCACCGCCGAGAAATTCCACAGCATCCACCGGAACCTGTGTGGGTCGAACAGGGTCGAGCAGAACTACCGTCACCGCTACACCCCCACTGTTTGCTCCAACAACACCGACCGAGATGGCTTCCCGTCCAAGGATAGGATGAGATCGGCGATGAACTGCACCAATTCGACGTCGCGCACGCGCGCCGCCCCCACACCGCCGCCTTCGACACGCGGCAGCGGCAACTGCACCACTCCGGTGGTGGCCCGGTACGCAGCGCTCGGGTAGAGCCGCTTGAGGCGGATCTGCTTGGAATCGGGTAGGTCCATCGGAGCCAGCTTCACCTGTGTTCCGGCAACATTGACGTCCGTCAGGCCGTATTCCTTGGCGATCAGACGCAGCTTGGCGATGGAGACCAGTCGACCGACCTCCTCGGGCAGCGGGCCGTACCGGTCGACGAGTTCTTCGATGACCGCGTCGATGCCCTCGGAATCGGCTGCGGCAGCGAGCTTTCGATAGCCCTCGAGGCGCAACCGATCGCTGGTGACGTAGTCGGGTGGGATGTTGGCGTCGACGGGGAGGTCGATGCGCACTTCCTTGGGGGCCTCGTCGGTGGTGATGGGCTTTCCGTCGGCGGCCGCGCGGTACGCCTCGACCGCTTCACCGACGAGCCGCACGTACAGGTCGAATCCGACGCCTGCGACGTGGCCGGACTGCTCCGCGCCCAGAACGTTTCCGGCACCACGGATTTCGAGGTCCTTCATCGCCACGGCCATACCGGCACCGAGGTCGGAGTTCTGCGAGATGGTCGCCAGCCGGTCGTAGGCGGTCTCGGTGAGCGGCTTCTCCGGCGGGTACAGGAAGTAGGCGTAGCCACGTTCACGGCTGCGGCCGACGCGACCGCGGAGCTGGTGCAGCTGGGACAGGCCGAGCGAATCGGACCGCTCGACGATCAGCGTGTTGGCGTTGGAGATGTCGAGGCCGGTCTCGATGATGGTGGTACACACCAGCACGTCGGTCTCGCGCTGCCAGAATCCCTGCACAGTGCGCTCGAGTGTCTCCTCGTTCATCTGCCCGTGTGCCGTCGCCACCCTGGCCTCGGGCACCAGATCGCGAATCTTCTTGGCAGCCTTGTCGATCGAGCTGACTCGGTTGTGCACGAAGAACACCTGGCCGTCGCGCAGTAGTTCACGCCGGACGGCCGCGGCGACCTGCTTGTCGTTGTACGCACCCACGTAGGTGAGCACCGGGTGCCGCTCCTCGGGCGGTGTGAGGATGGTCGACATCTCACGGATTCCGGCGAGGCTCATCTCGAGCGTTCGCGGAATCGGAGTCGCCGACATCGTCAGGACGTCGACGTGGGTGCGGAGCGACTTGATGTGCTCCTTGTGCTCGACGCCGAAGCGCTGCTCCTCGTCGACGATGACCAACCCGAGGTCCTTCCAGGCGACACCGGTCTGCAGCAACCGGTGCGTACCGACGACGATGTCGACCGTCCCGTCGGCCAGCCCGGCCATGACCTCCTTGGACTCGGAGCCATGAGTGAAGCGGGAGAGCCCCTTGACGGTCACCGGGAACGACGTCATCCGCGCGGTGAAGGTCTGCAGATGCTGTTGCGCCAGAAGCGTTGTCGGCACCAGCACGGCGACCTGCTTGCCGTCCTGCACCGCCTTGAACGCGGCGCGAACCGCGATCTCGGTCTTGCCGTAGCCGACGTCACCGAGAATGACGCGGTCCATCGGAACCGCCTTCTCCATGTCGGCCTTGACGTCGGTGATGGCCGTCATCTGGTCGACCGTCTCGGTGAAGCCGAACGCATCTTCCATTTCGAGCTGCCACGGGGTGTCGGGCCCGAAGGCGTGACCGGGAGCGGCCTGGCGAGCGGCGTACAGCTGCACCAGCTCGCCGGCGATCTCGCGAACTGCCTTGCGCGCCTTGCGTTTGGTGTTGGCCCAGTCGGATCCGCCGAGCTTGCTCAGAGACGGCAGCTCACCACCGACGTAACGCGAGAGCTGATCGAGCGAGTCCATCGGGACGAAGAGCCGGTCTCCGGGATGGCCCCTCTTGCTGGGTGCGTACTCGACGACGAGATATTCGCGTCTGGCGCCGCCGATGGTGCGCTCGACCATCTCGACGAATCGACCGATGCCGTGCTGATCGTGGACGACGCTGTCGCCGGCGACGAGGGCGAGCGGATCGACCTGGTTGCGACGCTTCGCCGGGAGCTTGCGTCCCTCGCCCGCTGCGGCCACGCGGTTGCCGGTCAGATCGCTCTCGGTGACGACCACAAGTTTCGCGTCGGGAAACACAAGACCGTCGTGCAACGATCCGCACAGGACGTTCACGACGTCGGCGACCGGGACCGCACCGGAGTCGAGATGTGCCGCAGGCACTTCGGCCTCGGCGAGGCGTTCGATGATGCGGGTGGCAGTACCTGCGCCCGCGACGGAGATGACCGCACGACCACCGGTGGCGATATGGGCTCGCAGGGTGGCGAACAGCGCCGTCAGTGCTTCCTCGGACCCACGGACCTCCGGGACCGAATCGACAGCGAGTTCGACTTCTTCGCCGTTGCCGGAGGCGAGCGGGCTGATGGTCCACCACGGACGGCCGTGAACCTGCGCGGACTCGCGAACCTGTCGAAGCGAACGGTAGGCCGAGGCACCGAGATCCAGTGACGCACCTTCGAGACTGGAGGTGTCGAGGGTGGAGGTATCGAGGGGCGCAGCTCCGCCGATCGATGCTGCCGTCCAGGATGCTTCGAGGAACTCCTGGCCCGTGCGCACCAGATCTGTTGCGCGCGTGCGGATCCGCTCGGGGTCGCAGAGCAATACGTGCGTTCCTGCGGGGAGAGTATCGGCGAGCAACTGCAATTCGCCCGGCTGCAGCAGCGGCAGCAACGCCTCCATGCCCTCCACCGGGACACCGGCGGACAGCTTGTCGAGCATCTCGACCAACGCGGTGTCGCCGGCATTGTCGGCTGCGAGAACAGCGGCGCGGTCGCGAACTTCCTGCGTGAGAAGCAGTTCGCGGCACGGCGGCGCGATGACGAGATCGACCTCGTGATCGGGCAGCGAACGCTGATCGGAGACCGCGAACGCGCGGAGCTCGGTGATCTCGTCGCCCCAGAATTCCACACGCACCGGGTGATCCGCCGTCGGCGAGAAGAGGTCGAGGATGCCGCCGCGGACGGCGAACTCACCGCGCTTGCCGACCATGTCCACGCGCAGGTAGCCGAACTCGACGAGTCGGTGGATCAGGCCGTCGAAGTCGATGTCCAGACCGACCTTGAGGGTCACGGGTTCGATCTCGCCGAGACCGGGTGCCATCGGCTGCACCAGCGAGCGGACGGTGGTGACGATGACGCGCAGAGGATCGCCGTAATCGGTGTCGCCGGGACGAGCCAGCCGGCGGAGTACGTCCAGTCGCTTGCCGACGGTGTCTGCGCTCGGTGAGAGTCGCTCGTGCGGAAGCGTCTCCCACGACGGGAACATCACCACTCCGCCGCCGAGAATCTGGCGGAGTTCGTCGGTGAGATCGTCCGCTTCACGCCCGGTGGCGGTGACGATCAACAGCTGAGTGTGCTGGGCGATCGCGGCGGCGACGAACGGGCGAACCGAGTGCGGCCCGATCAGCGTGTGCTCGGCGGTTCCGATCGCATCGGCGACGGCCACCATGGACGAATCCGTCAGCGCAACGCTGGCCAGACCCGAGAGTTGCAGCGCCGCGTCGGGAACGATCGGGGCCGGCCCGGATGGAGAAACGGCGGGCAGGGAATCGGAAGACAACAGCAATGCTCCTACAAGCGTGTCGAGACGACGGCTGCTTACGCACAGTCCTCTGCGAGTCTATGGGAGCACACCGACAGCCCGGCGGGCGGGAGACGGCGGGCTCGTCGACGGCAAGGCCCCGGCTCTATCCCGACGCCTCACATGCCGTCAACGGCGAGTATCCGGACCGACTGCGCGACGACATCGCAGACTTCGTGATGCGGTACCGGTAGTTACGGTCCGAAGCGGATGACTCGACGCGCCGCGAACTCGCGGAAGTAGTCGAGCTTGTTGGCGGGAACCAACGCCGGCAGCAGGTAGTACCAGAGGCGCTCCATGCGCGAGGGCAGTTCCTCGGTGGTGGAGGTGGCAACCGCGACCATGTGCACGCCGGTGAGGATCTCGAGCACGAGCGATCCGATGGTGCGCGAATCCGAGTTGGGGTCGATGTCGCCCTGCGCGATCGCCTTGGCGGCGAGCCTGTCGAACGACTCGCTCCACCCGGCCATGACATTGCCCTCGGTGCCGCGGTAGTCGCCGATCTGATGGCTCAGCCGGAGCATGGCCGAGACCATGGGGTCGCTGACCGAGAGGTCGACGACGATGTAGGAGATGCCGATCGCAGCTTCGAGCGCCGGGATGCGGCCGTCGTTGAACTGCTGGCATGCAGTGGTCAGCCGAGTGTTGCCCTCGTCGATGACCGCACGTGCGAGTTCTTCCTTGGAACCGAAATGGAAGTACAGAGCGCCCTTGGTGACCTGGGACTGGGAAATGATTTCGCTGAGGCTCGCGTTCGCGTACCCGAGGCGCAGAAACACATTCGCTGCGCCAGCAAGCACGGTGTCGCGAGTGATCTCAGCGCGGGCCTGCCTGACCATGGGATCCGCCTTCGCAATAAGAACTGCTACTGCGCAAATTACGCCCGAACGGTACCACTGAGTGCCTTTACGTCTGGTGCCAACATGCATCGGTCCGATTGAGAACCCCGCCGTGAGTGACGTAGCTCTCATGGCCGACAAAGGGGACGATACCCCTCCTTTCCCAGGCAAGAGTCGAAACCGAGTCTCATTCCTCGGTCAATCGAGGGTCGGCCTCCAGATTCGTCAGTCCGTTCCAGCACAGGTTGACCACATGCGCGGCAACCACTTCTTTCGACGGTGTTCGCACGTCGAGCCACCATTGCGCCGTCATCGACACCATTCCGACCAGAGCCTGGGCGTACATCGGGGCGAACTCGGGATCGAGTCCTCGACGCGAGAAGTCGCCGGCCAGCATGTGCCCGACACGACCGATGGCCTCGTTGAGCAACGACGAGTACTTGCCGTCCTCGGCAGCCGCAGGGGAATCGCGCACGAGAATGCGGAATCCGTCGGTTCGGTCCTCGATGTAGGTCAGCAGGGCAAGTGCGACGCGTTCGACGCGAATCCGCGAGCGATTGAGGTCGAGTGATTTGGTGATCATGCCGAGCAGTGTCGACATCTCGCGGTCGACGATGACGGCGTAGAGACCTTCCTTACCGCCGAAGTGCTCGTATACGACCGGCTTGGACACATTCGCGCGGCCGGCGATCTCCTCGACCGACGAGGCCTCGTACCCGCGTTCGGCGAACAGCGTGCGGCCCACCTCGATCAACTGCTCACGCCGTTGTGTCCCGGTCATTCGGACCCGAGGTGAGCGTTCCTGCTCGGAGGCTGCGCCTGTCATGGAAAACCGCTCCCGTTACCGACCCTGCATTTCCCGACGCCGGAATCGACGCCTCCCCCACACTAGCGATGTCCGATCCATCCGTTTGTCTCACCAATCTGCATCGCGGTTCGACTCACCACCACCTCGCGTGCGAGGATCGTTGCGCTCAGTGGGAGCGCAGCGGCAAACGAATGAGTCGTTCGATTCGTCGGCCACTGGTGAAACCGCTGGCCGTTTATCCGCCGTGGTGTAATGGCAGCACCTCTGATTTTGGTTCAGATAGTTCAGGTTCGAGTCCTGGCGGCGGAGCGAGCAACATCATTCGTGCATACCGTCTTCGTGTCACCGCCTGAGGAGCTCAATGCCTGTGCAGACCGCCGTGGTCGTTCTTGCTGCGGGTGCAGGTACCCGAATGCGGTCGAAGACTCCGAAAGTTCTGCATCCCCTCGCCGGACGCACCATGCTCGCGCACGCCCTCCACGCGGCCGCCGACCTGGGTCCCGACCACTTGGTGACCGTCGTCGGACACGATCGCGAACGAGTGACCGAGGCCGTCCAGGACCTCGCAGCCACGTTCGGTCGCACGATTCACACCGCCGTCCAGGATCGCCAGCTCGGCACCGGACACGCGGTCCAGTGCGGCCTTGCTGCCCTGCCCGACGATTTCGAGGGCACGATCCTCGTCACCGCAGCCGACGTTCCCCTGCTCGACGGCCACACGCTCAAGGCTCTGCTCGACGAGCATCTGAGCGCCCCCCGGCCCGCGGCGGCCACGGTTCTGACCTTTCTTCCCGACGATGCCAACGGCTACGGCCGTATCGTCCGCACCGACGACGGCGAGGTGGCCGAGATCGTCGAGCACGCCGACGCCACCCCCGCTCAAGTACTGATCGGCGAGGTCAACTCCGGCGTCTACGCCTTCGATGCCGTGGCGTTGCGCACCGCCCTCGGCAAGCTCAGCACCGCCAACGCTCAGCACGAGCTGTATCTGACCGATGTCGTCAAGATCAGCAAGGCCGACGGCAAAGCGGTCTACGGAACCCAGCTCGCCGATCCCGATCTGGTGGTGGGCGTCAACGACCGCGTCCAGCTGGCGCACGTCACCTCCGTGTTGAACCGTCACATCGTCGAACGACACATGCGCGCTGGAGTCACCGTCGTGGATCCGTCGACCACCTGGATCGACATCGACGTCACCCTCGGCGCGGACGTCCGCCTCGAACCCGGCGTCCAACTCCACGGCAAGACCCACATCGCCGACGATGCGATCGTCGGACCGGACTCGACGCTGCGTGACGTCGAGATCGGCGAGCGCGCGTCGGTCGTACGGACCCACGCCGAGCAGGCCGTGATCGGACCGGATGCCACCGTCGGACCGTTCACCTACCTGCGTCCAGGCACGGTGCTGGGCGAAGGCGGCAAACTCGGTGCCTACGTCGAGACGAAGAACGCGACGATCGGGCGCCACACCAAGGTCCCGCACCTCACCTATGTCGGCGATGCCACGATCGGCGACCACAGCAACATCGGTTGCTCCAACGTCTTCGCCAACTACGACGGCGTCAACAAGAGCCGCACGGAAATCGGATCCCACGTACGGACCGGTTCCGACTCGACGTTCGTCGCTCCCGTACATGTGGGCGACGGCGCTTACACCGGTGCAGGAACAGTGGTTCGGGACGATGTTCCTCCCGGCGCGCTGGCCGTCTCCGGTGGCAAGCAACGCAATATCGAAGGCTGGGTCATGGACAACAGGCCCGGAACCGAAGCTGCGAAAGCAGCGGCGCTCGCAGATCGTGATCGGCAAGAACAAAAGGACGGCGAACAGCAGTGACCACCCCTAATTGGATCGACAACCAGAAGAACCTGATGTTGTTTTCTGGTCGAGCACATCCGGAGTTGGCCGAGCAGGTCGCCAAGGAACTCGGGATCGACGTCACCCCGCAGACCGCGCGTGACTTCGCCAACGGCGAGATCTTCGTTCGCTTCGAGGAGTCGGTCCGCGGATCGGACGCCTTCGTGCTGCAGTCGCATCCGTTCCCGCTCAACACGTGGCTGATGGAACAGCTCATCATGATCGACGCGCTCAAGCGCGGATCGGCCAAGCGCATCACCGCGATCCTGCCGTTCTACCCCTACGCCCGTCAGGACAAGAAGCACCGGGGACGCGAGCCGATCTCCGCTCGCCTGGTCGCGGATCTGCTCAAGACCGCCGGTGCCGACCGCATCATCACCGTCGACCTGCACACCGATCAGATCCAGGGCTTCTTCGACGGCCCCGTCGATCACATGCATGCACACAGCCAGCTCGCCGATCACATCCGGGCGACCTACAGCCTCGAGCACATCACCGTGGTCTCCCCCGACTCCGGCCGCGTGCGCGTCGCCGAGAAGTGGGCCGACTCGTTCGACGGCGCGCCGCTGGCGTTCATCCACAAGACGCGTGACCCGTTGGTGCCCAACCAGGTCAAGTCCAATCGCGTCGTCGGTGACGTCGAAGGCCGCACCTGCATCCTCATCGACGACATGATCGACACCGGCGGCACCATCGCCGGAGCTGTGAAGGTGCTCAAGGAGGCCGGAGCCGGTGACGTCGTCATCGCCGCCACCCACGGCGTTCTGTCCAACCCGGCCGCCGAGCGTCTCGCGAACTGCGGTGCCAAGGAAGTCGTCGTCACCAACACCCTGCCGATCAGCGACGAGAAGCGCTTCGCGACGCTGACCGAGCTCTCGATCGCGCCGCTGCTGGCTCGCACCATTCGCGAGGTCTTCGAAAACGGCTCCGTCACAAGCTTGTTCAACGGCAGCGCGTAGCATTTTCGGGTCGTTCCACAGGCTCCACTCCCGACCTTCAGGTCTGTTTCATCCCGCCCCGCCCACCTACCGTCCGCGCCGCATGAACTACGTCACGTCCGTGACCGGAACATGCAGCTCGCGAGACGGGGGTGTGCGGGGCGGGTTTTGTTGTCACCTAAGATGACTCGTCGTGATCGACGCAGACTCTCCCCACGGCCCGGCTGGAACTACTACGGTCAGAATTGCCCGATGGACGCCGGGCGGGTGCGTCTGGTGCGGCAGTACCGACAGCGTCGAGGAATTCCGAAACGAGCCGCGCTGCGGCCTGTGCCGCGAGAAGGAAGCCGTCATCGACGAGGCCAAGCACTTCATCGGGATGTACGGCCTGCGGCCCTTGGGCGGCACGCTGGCGTCCGAGGACGAGGAGGAGCGCGAGTACCGCGTCACCGCTCGGGATGCGCGTGAGGTGCTCAACCGTATTCGGCTCGAGAAGCTGCCCGATCCGGCCGCCGTCCGCAAAGCGTTGCGTCCCAGGGCCGCTGCTGCGGGCAATGCACCGGCCTCGCCGACGTCCGGAGCACCGGCGAAGGCACCGACGAAGAAGTCGCAGGCCGGTGTCACCGGGATCGATGCGATCGAACTGCAGTCCCGTGTGCAGAAGCTGCTCGGCCAGCTCACCTCCGTCGATGAGCAGATCAGCGCTCTCGACGGCGTGCAAGGCCTGCCTGCCCGTGCGCGCATGAAGGATCTCGAACGGCAGCGGACAACCGTGCTGTCCACTCTGGCCGCGCTCGAGAAGGCTCGTCGCCGCACCAACTGATCCACGTAGTCTGATCGAGTGCTACGCAAGCGTTCGATCTCACGGCAGGTGCTCGATGTCACCTACGCCGTCGTCTTCGTTCTGCTCCTGCTGCCGTCCACTCTGAGCGGTTCCTACGGTTCTCCCGGTGTGGGCGTCCTGGCCGGATTCGGCGTCGCACTGGCAGTTCGTCGCCGGTCACCACGGCTGTCGTTGGCTCTCGCCTGGGTAGTGGCCGTCGTACAGATGGTGGGCGGGGTACTCCCCCTCGCGGCAGACACCGCGATCTTCGCGATTCTGTACTGCTCGGCCGCGTACGGCGACAGCGTCGTGCGACGCGTCGGGCTCGCGTCGGCCGTCGGCGGCGGAGTGATCGCGGCGCTGTATCTGGCGTACGTGGACGGCAATCCGTTCGGCCCGGCGACGGAAGAGGGCTACCAGGAACCTCGAATCGCGCAGTTCGCGCTCCTCCTCGCCGGCCTGTGGGCCATGCTCGGGTTGTCCTGGGCTCTGGGCCGGCTCGCCTACGCCAGGCGTACCGCCATCGAATCCGCACACGCGCGCGAGCTTGCCGAGGTACATCAGGCCCGCGCCGAACACGAAGTGGCAATCGAGCAGGAGCGCAACAGAATTGCCCGCGACATGCACGACATCGTGGCGCATTCGCTCGCCGTCGTGATCGCGCAGGCCGACGGTGCGCGGTATGTGCGCGCCGTCGATCCCGCTGCCGTCGACACTGCACTGACGACCATCTCCGACACCGCGCGCGAGGCACTGTCCGACGTTCGAGTGTTGCTCGGACAGCTTCGGCACAGTCAGGGCGATCTACCGAACCCGACACCCGACGATCTCGAGCGCCTGTTCGACCAAGTGCGTGCGACCGGACTCACCATCGACTCCTCGATCGACACCACGTCGGTGTCGTTGGGAGCCGGTGCGCACCTGGCGCTCTACCGGATCGCGCAGGAATCGCTGACCAATGCCCTACGTCACGGCGACCCCGACAAGCCGGTGACGGTCACCATCGAATCCGACTCCGCCGGCACAGAACTGGCGGTGCGCAACAGTGTGTCCTCGGTGCGGTCGGCGTCGGAATCGGGCGGCCACGGAATCGCCGGCATGAAGGAACGCGCCAGCCTCGCCGGTGGCATGTGCACCGCGTCCGGCGACGGCTCGTCGTGGACCGTGACTGCCTGGCTTCCCGCGGCCGGCTCGTCGACGAAGGGAATCAACTGATGACCGATCGAATCAAGGTGGCTCTGGTCGACGATCAGCAGCTGTTCAGGGCCGGCATTCGCATGCTCATCTCCTCGCAGCCAGATCTGGAGTTCGTCGGTGAGGCGGGCAACGGGAAAGAAGCCGTCGAGCTCGCCGCGTCGGCGCGGCCCGACGTGATGCTCATGGACGTCAGGATGCCGGTGCTCGACGGTATCGCCGCCACCGAGCAGATCGTGGCCGCGTCCGATACTCCACCGCGCATTCTGGTGCTCACGACGTTCGATCTCGACGAGAGTGCGGCGCGAGCGATTCGGTCGGGGGCAAGTGGATTCGTGCTCAAGGACGCGGACCCGGAATTTCTGCTCGCGGCGATACGCACGGTGCATGCGGGCAATTCGGTGATCGCCGCGTCGGCGACGACGGGGCTGCTGGCGCACTTCACCCCCACACCGGTGGTGCCGAAGGTCCCTGCCGAGTTCGCCACCCTCACCGCACGGGAGAAGGAACTCTTCCGACTCACCGCGCGCGGGCTGAGCAACTCCGAGATCGCCGCGATGGAGTTCTTGAGCGAGGCGACGGTGAAAACACACATCAGTCGCATCTTCGCCAAGCTTCGATTGCGTGATCGAGTGCAATTGGTGGTCTACGCCTTCGAGCACGGACTCACTGGAGACTGACGCCGAAGTCATCCTGCAGATGTAGTGGTCGACTACTCGAGCCTGATTACTCGCGACCGTTCGATTCATAGCGTTGTGGGCATGACAACAACGCTCCCCCCGGTCGCCCGGGCATTCCAGGTAAGCAAGTATTTCGGTGACTCGTCCAATCCGGTGAGCGCCCTCGACAACGTGTCCCTCGACATTCACGGTGGCCAGTTCACCGCCATCATGGGACCGTCCGGTTCCGGCAAGTCGACCCTGATGCATGTGATGGCAGGACTGGACAACGCCAGCTCCGGACATCTGATGCTGGCCGGTGCCGACATCACCGCGGCCAACGACGACGCACTGACCACGCTGCGCCGCACGCAGGTCGGCTTCATCTTCCAGTCGTTCAATCTCGTTCCCACCCTCGATGTTCGGGGCAACATACTGCTGCCGTTCGAGCTCGACGGCCGCGTGCCCACCGCCGAGGAGGCGGCATGGATCGAGCAGCTCATCGACACTCTGGGCTTGCAGGCAAGGGTGAGCCACCGCCCGCATCAGCTCTCGGGTGGGCAGCAGCAACGCGTCGCGATCGCCCGCGCGCTCGGTACGCGACCACATCTCATCTTTGCCGACGAACCCACCGGAAATCTCGATTCCCGCACCGGCCGTGAGGTTCTCGGCCTCCTGGCCGCAGCGGTACGCGAGTACGGCCAGTCGATCGTGATGGTCACCCACGACCCCATCGCAGCAAGTTACGCCGATCGCATCGTCTTCCTCGCCGACGGGCGCATCGTCAACGAACTCGGGCGTTCGAGTGCAGAACAGATCTCGAGCTACATGCTGGGAATGGAGAGCGTCCGATGAGTGGGTTGACGTCGGCTCAGGCGTCGAAAGAGCACGGTGCCAGTCTTCTGGTGACGTCGCTGGCGTCGTTCTTCGGTGTGGTGTTGATTCAGGCGACGGCGTTCCTGGTCGACATCTTCGGCGGCGGGGAAGGCGGCGCAGCCATCACCGCGCTGTACAGCGTGGCGCTGGTGTTCATCGGTCTTGCTCTGTATGTCGCGGCGGTGGTCACGTCGAACACGTTCGCGACGATCGTCGCGGGCCGCACCCGGACCATCGCCCTCCTTCGACTGTTGGGTGCCCGGGCGCGTGACCTGCGTCGATCGGTGGCGAAGGAAGGCTTCGTCGTCGGATTGTTCGGTGGTGCAGTCGGTTTGGTTCTCGGTGTCGGTGCCAGTCATCTCGCGCGTGCCGTTGCGGTCTCGGCGGGTCAGTTGCCCGATGTGGCATACACGTCCGTCCAGCCGTTGGTGATCCTTCCGGTAGTGATCGTGGTGCTGACGACCACGCTCGCGTCCTACGTCGGGTCTCGAAAAGTGCTGGACGTGACTCCTGTTCAGGCAACCGGCGGTGCCGTGGACACGGGAGTGGAGACGCCCCGATCGCGGCGGGTGCGCACAGCGCTGTCGATCGTGCTGATCGCAGGCGGAGTGGCGCTGCTCGGACTCGGGATCCTGATCGGGATGGTGAACCCGACCGGCGTTCTGGTCGCATTTCTCGGCGGTGTCGCATCGTTCACCGGCATCATGGTCGGTGCCTACCGAATTCTTCCCGCGACGCTGAGGCTGGTCGGGAAACTGTTCGGCCGTGGACCTGCGGCGAGATTGGCCTCGGCCAACGCAGTTCGCTATCCGGATCGCAGCACCCGCACCGCGGTGGGACTGCTCATCGGGGTGACTCTGGTGACCACGTTCGCCGTCGCGATGTTCAGCTACCGGGCGATGCTCGTCAACGAGTACGACGAAGCGTCCGTCGACCAGGTCCTCACCGTGACAGTGGGAATCATGACCGGGCTGATCGGGTTCTCGGCCGTCATCGCGGCGGTCGGGATGGTGAACAACCTGCTGCTGAGCATTCTGCAGCGCACCCGAGAGATCGGTCTGTTGCGTGCACTCGGATTCACCCGCACGCAGATTCGGGCGATGATCGTCTCGGAGAGCAGTCAGATGGTGATCGCCTCGATGGGCTTCGGTCTGATTCTCGGCATCGGATACGGCTGGGCCGCAGCACAATCGCTGCTCGGCTCACTGGATTCACGCGGACTCACTGCTCCCACTCTGCCGTGGGCCGTGATCGCCGGAACCGTGCTGTGCGGTGGCCTCCTCGCGCTCGGGGCCTCACTGACTCCGGCACGACGTGCGAATCAAATTTCGCCGGTGGTCGCATTGGCGGATGCCTGAACCCGATGTCGCCAATGCTGGGCGATGACGGCCGGGCAGGGTTGCACACTACCGACGCCGATCGACGGGATCCCGTCGATCGGCGTCCGTAGCGTGCACCGCTGCCCACTCTGCCGGGCACTGCCTGTGGATAACGTCATCGAGTTATCCACAATTGCGAGATTGCCACTGTTGCACGGGCTCCCCAGCCGCAACGGTGTACCAATGGGGGTCTACACGGTGCAGCAGTTGATGGCGCAAGGGCTCAGCACGAGCGGCATTTCGAGACGATCGCAGTCGGGAGAGCTCGTGCGCCTGCTGCCGAAGGTCTACGCAACGGAGAAACCGGACTACTTCGGACTGTGCACCGGTGTGACTCTGTGGAAACCGGACGCCGTGTTGAGCCACGAAAGTGCGGCCTGGTTGTGGGGACTGATCGAGTACGAACCGCGTCTGGTCGACGTCACGGTGGCCCCGAACGTCCAGTCGAGGTCGGTGCCGTGGGTTCGAATTCATCGCCGACGCCTCGTCGAGGTCCAGCTCCACCGAGGCCTGCGAGTGGTGTCTCTGGAGCAGACATTCGTCGACGTCGCGACCTCGCTGTCGACGCCCGATCTCGAGAAGTTCTTCGACCGCGCCATCGACCATCATCTGCCGTGGCGACGGGTCGCCGCACTGTGCGACACGGCACAGCGAATGCACGGGATGGCTGCCGTCCGGAAGCAGCTTCGAACGTGCTGCCCGAGAACACGATCCGAGCCGGAGCGCGTGGTAGCGCGGGCGTTGACCGCTCGCAACTTCACGATGGAGATCAATGCGCGTGTGGGGAAGTTCTACGGTGACCTGGTCGATTATCGAGCACGAGTCATCGTCGAAATCGATGGCCGAGAGTTCCATACGGATTCCGCAACGTTCAACAACGATCGTCGACGGCAGAACGAGTTGGTACTCGATGGATGGTTGGTGCTGCGATATTCGGCGGCCACGGCGCTTGCCGACCTCGATCGCGTCGTGGACGAAATCATCACCGTGGTGCGGCGTCGCCGGAAGTCGATCGCAGCAACGGACCGTCGACTCCCGTGAAACAGTGGCCGGCACCGGGCCGGATTGCACACTACCGACACCGATCGACGGGATTCCGTCGATCGGTGTCCGTAGCGTGTACTGGTGCCCACTCCGGTGGTCGCGTCAGCGGATGCCTAGCTCTTGCGAGCGAGAATGAGCGCGAAGCGGGATTCGGCGTCGGACCACAGATGGTCGACGTCGAATCCTGCTGCAGCGAGTTCTGCGGTGATGCCCTCGGGCCGGAATTTCGCCGAGATCTCGGTGCGTAGGTCCTCACCTGCCTCGAAGTGCACGTGCAGATCGAGATCGGCGAGATACACCTCCTGCGGCGACGTGGCCCGCAGTCGCATCTCGATCCACTCCTGCTCGGCATTCCACAGCGCTACGTGCTCGAAGGCGTCGGGATCGAAGTTGCCGCCCAGGCGAGAGTTGATCACCGACAACACGTTTCGATTGAACTTCGCGGTCACTCCAGCGGCGTCGTCGTACGCCGGAACGAGAACCTTCGGATCGATGACCAGACCTACACCGAGCAACAGATACTCGCCGGGATCCAGGGCATCGGCGATGGCTCCGAGAAACTCCCGGCGTTCCTCGGGGATCAGGTTGCCGAGCGTTCCGCCCAGAAATGCGATCGTGCGGCGATCGCCGCCCGGCAGGTTGTGCAGAGTATCGGTGAAATCGCTGACGATGCCGTGCACCTCGAGCGCCGGGAACTCCTGCGCGATCTGCTCGATGGCACCCTCGAGCGCCGAGATGGATACATCCTGTGGCACATACGTTTTCAGTGATCCGTGCTTGACTCCGGCGGAGAGCAGCAACTTCGTCTTCTCCGAGGAGCCGGAACCGAGCTCGATCAACATCGTGGATTCGGTTGCCTCGGCGACATCCAGAGCATGCTCTTCGAGGAGGGTGCGCTCGGTGCGCGTCGGGTAGTACTCCGGCAGCACCGTGATCTGCTCGAAGAGCTCGCTGCCCAGAGCGTCGTAGAAGTACTTGGGCGAGAGCCACTTCGGATCGGCAGTGAGACCGTCCCGCACGTCCTTGCGCAACTCGTCGAGCAATGCTGTGTCGGCCAGATGTACATCCACCGTGCTCATGACGCTCCTTTACGATTCCAGGCTGGAAATGGTGAGATCGGCTGTGGTGGCGACGACCATGCGTCGGTCGTCGACGAAAATCCAGTCGGGTCGATCGTCGAGGGGTTCGGAGGCGATCGTCACCGAATCCTCGGTCCGCAGAACCGACAACGAATGATGCACCGCCGTGGCGTACATGCTCTCGCCGTCCGACAGCAGAAAATTCAGGCGAGCCTTGGGCGACGTCGCGAGGACCCTGCGGACCAGCACGCGCAGGGCCGACTCGGGATCGTGGGTGCGCAGCAGGTTCCGCAGCACGACCCACAGGGCGGCGGCATCGGTGGGCGCGGGCAACGCGAGCGCGTCGATGGGCGGTACCTCCGACCACAGGTCGGCCATCGACTGCGGCCAGCCGAACACCACACCGTTGTGGCTGAAAGCCCAGTGGCCGTCGGTGAACGGGGCGCAGGCGCTGCGCTCGACCGGCATACCCACGGTCGCCGATCGCACCGCCGCGATCACCGACGTCGAATCGATCTGCGGCAGAACATCGTCCACTGCCGGGTCGGTCCAGATCGGCATCGGGTTGCGGTAGCTGTGCAACCCTGCTTCGCCGTCCCACCACGCGACACCGAACCCGTCCGCGTTGACGGTACCGCCGCCGCGCATGTCGTTCGGTGCGAAGGATTGGGTGCGCAGTGAGTGATCACCCTGTGTCAGCAGCGATCCGACAGAGGTTGCAGCGCCCAGATACCCGAGATGACGGCACATTCAGCTGGGCTCGACGTCGCGGGCCAACCTGAATCCGCTGAAGATCTGGCGGCGGATCGGATGGTCCCAGTTGCGGAACGTGCCTCGACACGCCACCTCGTCGGTGCCGAACGAGCCGCCGCGCAACACCTTGTAGTCGCCGCGGAGAAACACCTCGGAGTACTCGGCGTACGGGAACGCCTCGAACCCTGGGTACGGCTCGAAATCCGAGGAGGTCCACTCCCACACGTCACCGATCAGGTGATGCACACCAGCCGAGGAGGCACCGTCGGGATACGCCCCGACGTCTGCCGGTTCCAGATGCCGCTGGTTCAGATTGGCATGTGCGGCAGTGGGTTCGGCGTCGCCCCACGGGTACGCGTTGCTGGTTCGAGTGTCGGCGTCGAAACGCGCGGCTTTCTCCCACTCCGCCTCCGTCGGCAGACGCTTGCCTGCCCAGCGCGCGTAGGCGTCGGCCTCGAACCAGCTGACGTGCACCACGGGCTGATGCGGGCGCACCGGCTTTCGCACGCCGAAGTTGCGACGCCACCACGTGCCATCGGAGTCGACCTCCCAGAACTGCGGCGCGGTCAGATCGGCATCGACGCGATGCAGCCACCCCTTCTCGGTCCACAGTTCACGGCGTTCGTAACCACCGTCGGCAATGAAGTCCACGAACTGCGCGTTGGTGATCGGGGCTCGGTCGATGGCGAAGGTCGGCACGTGCACGGCATGAGCCGGTCGCTCGTTGTCCAGTGCCCACGGGTCGAGCGAGGTCCCCATCGAGAACGTGCCACCGGCGATGACGGCCTCACCCGACACCGGCACCACCGAGGCCGGTGGAGCAGGAGCCGTCAGAACCGCAGGTCCCGAACGCAATTGATGGGTCGCGAGCATGGTCTCGTCGTGCTGCTGCTCGTGCTGGGCGATCATGCCGAACGCAAAACCGTGCTTCTCGACCGGCCTACCCTCGAACGTGCTGCGGTCCAGCACATCCCAGGCCTTGTCGCGGACGGTCTGCACGTAGACGCGCGCCTCGTCCGGCGTGAGCAGCGGAAGCGACGTGCGTGAGGAACGCGAGTGCTTGAACGCGTCGTACAGTTCGTCGATGTCGGGGCGCACCGGATCTCGACCACCGACATCGCGTACGAGCCAGAGTTCTTCCTGGCTACCGATGTGGGCGAGGTCCCAGACCAGCGGACTCATCAACGGCGAGTGCTGCGCCATCAGTTCGGTCTCGTCGACGCAATCGGTCAGCGATGCACTACGGGCTCGGCTGCGAGTGAGGACCGTTTCGATCCTGCTCCTGAGTTGTTCGGCGCTCACACCGATTCCTTTCGACTGTGACTTGTCGGCGACAGGGCGTCGAACTCGTCGGGCGGCAGCCCGGCTCGGCACCGCCGAGATGCTGCCCACAGCTGTTCGGTGAACTCCCCGCCGAACTCCGCTGCGAGGTCGAGCAATTCGGTTGCGGCCGTGCGTAGGTCGCCATCTGTCAGCCCGACGCGGGCCGCGTCGAGCCACCGTCCGGCCGTCCCGCCGCCGATCTCGGTGGCGCGGGCGACCAGTTCGGGTGTGGACAGCAGTGCCTCGAATGCCGCCGCCGGTACCACCCATTGGCCGTCCGGCTGCGCGTCGAGATAGCGAATCTCGAGGTGCCCGCAGGCGCGCACCTGAGGGAACAGGGTGGTCAGGTGATAATCGAGATCCCCGTGCGTGGGGGCGCGCCCCACAACGCCCGGATCGTCCAACCACTGTGCGAACGTCGTACCCGCAGGCGCTTCCCAGTTCTGGTCGACGCCCTGGATGCAGAGCAGCGGAACGTCGAGTGCCCAGCGTGCGTAGTCGGCAATCGGGTCTCCGGTGTTGGGAACCGCAGTCCTACTCGAATCGGTTCTGCTGGAATCGAGTTCGAGCCAGGTCCGCATCCGCTGGGATGCCCATCGCCCCGCGGGTGCACCCGCGAGTTCGGGAGAGCGTGCGAACGCAGCCACGAAGGCGGGACCGATGACGTGGAGCATGTGCCAGCGCGCGGCGACCTCGGCGCGATCACGGCCGGCATCGACGCTCACCTGAGCCGCAGCGGTGTTGCACATCATCAACTTCCCGAAGGGGCCGATGGTGGTGAACCGATTCTCCATCGCGCAGTACCGCGGTAGAACGAGAAGGCGTTCGGGTGCGCGAGAGGTATCGGCCGGAACAGATGCGATGTCGATGCCTGCATCACCGAGAATGTCCCGCAACAGCCGCGCATCGGCATCGAGCATCGGTGCGAGTTGAGAAACGGATGTATAAGGCGAACTGGACAATTCGACCTGACCGCCGGGTTCGACGGTGACGATGCTTCCGCCCGGCAACGACAGGGCGGGTGACTCGGGATCGATACTGCGCGGGGAATGATCACCGAGCGCAGCGGCCAGAGCCGAGAGGGTCGGACGCGTTCCGTCGTCGAGGGCGGTGAGCCACTCGAGTTCGGCACCGACGAGAGCCGGTGGCCCCAGCTTGAAACACACCTTCGACACATATGCCTCTGCTGCCGGGCGCGAGCTCAGCCCGAGAGACTTCTCGTTGGACGACACTCATTCCTTCTTTCCGCACTCAACACGTTCTCCGCTACCGAACGTACCCAGCTGCGGGGATCGAAAACGTCGCGATCCCTCGTCTCGTCGAGGCTACCGATTGTGGAACTCTGGTGCCCGAGAGTTCGCTACCGAAAGGACGACCGATGCTCGATCACGACCGCATTCGACGCGACACCCCGAGTGCGTCGGGCCGGGTGTTTCTCGACAGCGCCGGATCCTCGTTACCTCCGACCGTCGTCCTCGATACCGCGATCGCGCACCTGCGCCGGGAAGCAGAAATCGGTGGCTACCAGGCTGCGGCCGAACGCCGGAACGACCTCGACGCAGTCAAGACCTCGATCGGAACCTTGATCGGAGCCCCGGCGTCGAGCATCGCATTGAGCGATTCGGCAACGCGGGCCTGGACCGACTTCTTCTACTCGGTACCGCTGTCCCCCGGCGACCGGATCCTGCTGTGCGAGGCCGAATACGCCAGCAACGCGATCTCCGC
Source organism: Rhodococcus sp. NPDC006774 (assembly GCF_040636045.1). Classification (NCBI taxonomy): domain Bacteria; kingdom Bacillati; phylum Actinomycetota; class Actinomycetes; order Mycobacteriales; family Nocardiaceae; genus Rhodococcus; species Rhodococcus sp. NPDC006774. Next base: position 216,364 of record NZ_JBEYIW010000004.1, read on the forward strand.
CCTCCACCGCGCCGACGTCACCGGTGCAACGGTGGAGATCGTCCCGAGTGACGAATCGGGACGCATCGACGTGCACGCACTGGAATCGATGCTCGACGACCGAGTGAAACTGATCTCGGTGGTACACGCCCCCACCAACGGCGGTCTGATCAATCCCGCCCGTGCCGTCGCCGATCTCGCGCACCGCCACGGTGCACTGGTCCTGCTCGACGCCTGCCAGTCCATCGGGCAGATGCGCGTCGACGTCGAGGAGTTGGGAGTCGATGCACTCTCGGCCACCGGCCGCAAATGGCTACGCGGCCCCCGCGGAACCGGCTTCCTCTACCTGCGACCGGGATTGGCGTCGACGCTGCATCCCCCTGCCCTCGACTTGCACAGCGCCCAATGGGTCGACCGGCAGACGTATCGAATGGCCGACGACGCCACGCGATTCGAGTTCTGGGAGTGCGACGTCGCGGCCAGGCTCGCGCTCGGAGCGGCCGTGGACTATCTCCTCGAACTCGGTATCGACCAGGTGGAAGAGGCCATTGTCGAACGTGCCGAATACCTTCGGTCCGGGCTCCGGACGATCCCCGGGGTGACCGTGCACGACCTGGGCGACCGCAAGAACGGCATCGTCTCGTTCACAGTGGACGGCGAAGAGCCCGAGGCTGTCCGTGACCGGCTCTGGGGCCGGGAAGTGACGGTGCGAATCAGCTACCGCAGCTCGACGCAACTGGACATGACGAGCCGGGGACTCGACGCCGTCGTTCGTGCATCTCCCCACTATTTCGTCACGTTCGCGGAACTGGACACGATGCTCGCTGCGCTCGCAGGTGAGTGACACTTCGTAGCAGAGTCGGCAGGAGTGGAGCCGGCGGAACGACCCGTTGAACCGTTGCTCACATAGGCAGCAACCCCGATCGCCGAGACCACGAGTCCACCGACTCCGAGCCAGGTGATCGCGTCGCCGAACATCACGAATGCCCACAACATCGTCGTCGGCGGTGTCAGGTAGAGCAGCACGCTTGCGCGAGTGGGGCCGTTGCGACGCACCACGAACAGGTACGCGCCGTACGCCCCGAAGGTCGAGAGCACGACCGTCCAGGCGACAGCCGCGAGGAAGCCCGTCGTCATCGGCGGTGCGACATCGCCGGCCAGCGCGCTCCACGTCATGAATCCGACTGCACTGATGGAACATTGGATCGCCATCGCGAGGGGGATCGGCTCTGTGGGGTCCAGTAGCCGTTGACCGATCGTGCCCACCGACAGTGCCAGCATGCCCGCAGCCGGTAGTAGATAGACGGGCCAGGCGAGGTCGGCACCGGACATGTCCCCCACCACCACCAGCGATACCCCGACGATCCCGACGACCAGTCCCAGGGTCTGTCGTCCTCCGACGCGTTCGCCGAAGACCCTGCTCGACGCCATCGCGACCACCAGCGGCTGCAGTGCGGCGATCAACGCGGCGACACCGGGTGGCACGCCCATCCCGATGCCGGTGATGGTGGCTCCGAGGTAGAGGAACTGACAGAACAGGCCGAGGACTGCGTGGATTCGGATGGCGTGCCAGGTGGGGGTCAGTCCTCGATACCGGCACCACGCGATCAGCAGCGCAACGGCGGCGAGGTAGCGCCAGGCCAGAAGGGTGTGGGCCGAAGCCTCGGCGGTTCCGAGCTCGGCTCCGATGAAGCCCGAACTCCACAGCACCACCAGTGCCGTACCTGCGATGGCGTCGACGCGTGATCTCATGAACCGATGTAAACATACAGGTCTGTATACTTGCAGTGCACCTGTCGCTCACCAGCGCTTTCGAAAGGCAACCATGCTCGACAAGCCACTCACCCCCGCCGGAGAACGCATCCTGACCGTCGCCAGCGAACTGTTCTACGCTCGCGGCATCCGCGCCGTCGGAGTCGACCTCATCGCGGAGGAGGCCGGCACCACGAAGAAGACCCTGTACGACCGATTCGGCTCCAAGGACGGCCTGGTGCAGCGATATCTCACCCGCCGGTACGGACTGTGGTGCGACCACGTGACGCAGTACGTCGAATCCCTCGACCCCGGCGACGCACGCATCCTCGGGGTGTACGACGCCCTGGACGTCTGGATGCGCGACAACCACCGCGGCTGCGGATTCGTCAACGCCTTCGCGGAGTTCGGCGGCACCGACAGCCCGGTGCTCGCGATCATCGAGTCCGAGAAGAACTGGACGCGATCGTTGTTCGCGCGACTGGCCGGCGAAGCCGGATACCCCGACGCCGAACAGCTGGGAACCCGACTGTCGGTGTTGCACGAGGGCGCGGTGGTGATGGGGACGGCGGGAGCTCGCGACGACGCGATAGTGGTCGCGCGGGGCATCGCGTCCGACCTGCTCGCTGCACTCGCAGGTGCACGCACGTTCGCAGCAGGGGTCGAGCTTCCACGCACCTGACGTGGTCGTGTATTGTTTCCCAGGTTGTCTCGGCGAGGGTAGATCCGGAAATCTTCGGATCCACCGTTATCGACGCGGCTCGGCCCCGTTGGCCGCGCTCGTTCGTGTCCGCCCCGACGAGCTTGACCGCCCGACGAAGTACGCCGCAAGAACCACATTTATCAGGAGCACCTAGCACCATGGCATCGAAGGTAAACAATCTCACCGCGCTGGTCCGCACCGAATTCGGCAAGGGCGCTGCTCGCCGCACCCGTCGCGACGGCCTCGTTCCCGCCGTCCTGTACGGACACGCCACCGACCCCCAGCACCTCGCGCTGGACGCACGCGCGTTCGCAGCGGTGCTGCGTAACGACGGCACCAACGCCGTGCTGACCCTCGACATCGACGGCAAGTCCCAGCTGGCTCTGACCAAGTCGATCGTCGTGCACCCGATCCGTCGCAGCATCGAGCACGCCGACCTCCTCGTCCTGAAGAAGGGCGAGCGCGTCACCGTCGAGGTCAACATCATCGTCGAGGGCGACGCCGCACCGGGAACCCTCGTCACCACCGACTCGACCGCGGTCGAGATCGAGGCCGACGCACTGGAGATCCCGGAGAACTTCGTCGTCTCCGTCGAAGAGGCTCAGATCGGTACCCAGATCACCGCAGCCGACCTGGACCTTCCGTCCGGCGTCACGCTGGTCTCCGACGGCGAGACGCTGCTCGTCAACGTCGTCGAGGCTCCGTCCGAGGAAGACCTCGAGGCCGACGGCGAAGGCACCGAGCCCATCTCCGAAGAGGGCGAGGCCGAGACTCAGGAAGAAGCCGAGTCCAAGGACGAGGAAAGCTCCGACGAGAGCTGATACTCACCCCCGCACGTCGAACGGCGCGCCACTTCCCACGGGAGGTGGCGCGCCGTTCGCCTTCGAATAGCCGATGAGAGAATGACGCACGTGAGCACCGAACCTGCACCCCTCGACGGGCCCGCACTGATCGTCGGCCTAGGAAACCCCGGTCCGCAGTACGAAAAGACCCGTCACAACGTGGGATTCATGGTGGCCGACGCCCTGGCCGGACGCATCGGCGGGTCGTTCTCCTCGCACAAGAAGTCCAACTCCGACATCGTGCAGGCCCGTCTCGGCAGTCGCTCGGTGATCATCGCCAAGCCGCGTACCTTCATGAATCTCTCGGGCCAGCCGGTGGCTGCGTTGGCGCGTTTCTTCTCGATCGAGCCGGCGAACATCGTGGTGGTGCACGACGAGCTGGACATCGACTTCGGTGCTCTGCGACTCAAACTCGGCGGCGGCGAAGGCGGCCACAACGGCCTCCGCTCGATCTCGCAGCACCTGAGCACCAAGGACTACCTGCGGGTGCGCGTCGGCGTCGGGCGGCCACCGGGGCGAATGGATCCGGCGTCGTTCGTGCTCAAGCCGTTCTCCGCACCCGAGCGCAAGGACCTCGGCGTCGTCGTCGAGGAAGCCGCCGATGCCGCGGAGCTCCTGCTCTCGGCCGGCCTCGAAGCCGCCCAGAACAGGGTGCACCCGCGCTGATCGGGAGCGAACCTCACACCCCTGTTGTGAGGCGCGCGCCGCCTCTCGCGTCCGAGCGTGCGCGCGCACCCCGCAGAAAGGGTGTGAGGTCTGCAGCCCGTTTCAGTTCAGCAGCGACGCCGAATTCGCCCGACGCAGTTTGCCGCTCGACGTCTTCGGAATACTGCCCGGCCCCAGCACCGCAACGGTTCGGGGCCGTACACCCACCTCCGAGTGCACCGCGTGGATCACTTCGCGTTCGATGCGCTTGACCTCGTCAGGGTTGTCGATGTCGTTGGTTTCCACCGCCACCGCGAAACTTTCGCGCTTGTCACCGGCATCGAGCCGAATGGCGACGGCATTGCCCGGCCGCACACCCGCAACGGTGCCCGCGGCCCGTTCGATGTCGGTGGGATAGATGTTGCGACCACCCATGATGATGACGTCCTTGATACGTCCGCAGACGACCACCAGTTCGTCCTCGGTGATGTAGCCGACGTCACCGGTATCGAGCCAGCCGTCCTCGTCGAGCGTCGACACCGGACCCTCGACGGTGATGTATCCGGGCGTGACGGCCTTGCCTCGCACCTCGATGATGCCGACGCCGCGCGCGGTGAGCACCTGCCCCTCCTTGTCGACGACGCGTCCCTCCAACCCGGGAACGAACTTGCCGAGCGTTGCGAGGGAACGGGTGTTGCCACGGGTGGACGGGACCGCGCGACCGAGGGTCTCGAGCAGGTCCGCGTCGACCACGTCGATCACCTGCCCCTGGGCGGGATCCGGAATCGACACTGCGAGAGTCGTTTCCGCCATTCCGTAGACCGGAGCCAGAGCCAGCGGGTTCAGCTTGTACCGGGCCCCGGCCTCGGCGAGCGCGGTCATGGTGTCCGGATCGACCGGCTCGGCTCCGTTCCAGGCGTAGCGCAGAGTCGACAGATCGAGATCCAGATCGTCCTCGGCCTGACTCAACCGCCGCGCCAGCAGCGAGTACGCGAAGTTGGGTGCTGCGGTGACGGTTCCGCGGTACTTGTGAATCAGCTTGGCCCACAGCAGCGGCGAGCGCAGGAAGTCCAGTGGCGTGATGCTGACGACCTCGGCACCGACCTGCATCGGCACCGACAGAAAGCCCACCATCCCCATGTCGTGGAACAGTGGCAACCAGCTGACCATCACATCGGAATCGACATCGAATTCGATGCGATCGATCATGGCGTAGGCATTGACGTAGAAGTTCTCGTGCGTGATCCGCACGGCCTTCGGCGAACCGGTCGAGCCGGACGTGAGTTGCTGCAGCGCGATATCGGACTCGGCAGTCGGCACCGGATCGATGTCGCGACCGGTCTTCATGTCCTCGATCTTCAGCACGGTGATGCCGCGCTCCTCGAGCACCGGTGCGGCGATGTCGAACGGAGCCCCGAGAATCACGGCCTTGGCCTCGATCATCCGCACGACGGTCTCGGTGTCCTCACCCCAGACGGCGAGGTCGGTCCGCGGAGTGGGCTGGTGCAGCATCGTCACCGATCCCCCGCGCATCCACGTCGCCTGGCACGCGGGCGCGATGTCGACCGGCTGACCGGCCAGGATCCCGATCGCGTCCCCGTGTTCGACGCCTGCGTCGGCCAGGGCCCCGGCCATGCGCCGCGCCTGCTCGTGGATCTCACCCCAGGACTGCCGAAGCGCCTCGTCGGGCTCGCCGGTGACCAGACCGTGCTTGCTGGTGCTCGCGGTCTCGAACATCTCTTCGGTGAACTTGCTCAACGCGCATCTCCTCGTGAGGGATCTCCCGGCCCACCGTTCACAGTAGGCACTCCCGCCCCGACCGAGGGGAACAACGGGCCGCGTATCCTTTAATTTTGCCCCGGCCACTCTTTCGGTGCCGCCCTTGCTACGAGAATGAGGTCTTCGTGAGTACCCCGTCCAGCACCCCCGACGTCGACGCAACGCTCGAAGGGTCCGGACCGGCAGCGCTCGACGAGTCCGGGACCACCCGAGGTCAGGCCAAAGAGCTCGAAACCGAGGTCGCGAGGCGTCGAACATTCGCGGTGATCTCGCACCCCGACGCCGGTAAGTCGACGCTCACCGAGGCCCTCGCCCTGCATGCACGTGTCATCTCCGAGGCCGGTGCCATCCACGGCAAAGCCGGCCGTCGCTCCACCGTGTCCGACTGGATGGAGATGGAGAAGGCCCGCGGTATCTCGGTGAGTTCGACTGCGCTGCAGTTCAATTACCAGACCTCCCCCGACGCCGAGATCACCAACGTCATCAACCTCGTCGACACCCCCGGCCACGCCGACTTCTCCGAGGACACCTATCGCGTGTTGACCGCCGTCGACGCGGCAGTGATGTTGATCGACGCCGCCAAAGGCCTCGAGCCGCAGACCCTCAAGCTGTTCCAGGTGTGCCGCCAGTTCGGCATCCCGGTCATCACCGTCATCAACAAGTGGGACCGCCCGGGCCAGTCACCGCTCGAGCTCCTCGACGAGATCGAGTCGCGGATCGGCCTCACGCCGACGCCTCTCTACTGGCCCGTCGGGATCGCCGGTGACTTCCGCGGCCTGCTCGACGTACAGGACGGCAGCTACATCCGTTTCACCCGCACCGCCGGTGGTGCGACCATCGCGCCCGAGGAATTCATGACGGCCGAGGCCGCGGCCGAACGTGAGGGCGTCGACTGGGACACCGCTGTCGAGGAGAGCGATCTGCTGATCTCGAGCGGTCAGCAGCACGATCAGGAGATGTTCCTGGCCGGTCAGACGTCGCCGGTGATCTTCGGCTCCGCGATGCTCAACTTCGGCGTCCGGCAGATTCTCGACACGCTCGTGGCCCTCGCGCCGTCACCCGGCCCGCGTGACGACGTCTCCGGCGGCGTACGCGAGGTCACCGATCCGTTCAGCGCCGTCGTGTTCAAGGTGCAGGCGGGCATGGACACCGCGCACCGCGACCGGCTGGCATTCATGCGCGTCGTCTCCGGAGTGTTCGAGCGCGGCATGGTCGTCACCCACTCGCAGACCAAGAAGCCGTTCACCACCAAGTACGCGTTGACGGTGTTCGGTCGCGACCGTACGACCGTCGAGAACGCCTACCCGGGAGACATCGTCGGCCTCGTCAACGCGACCGCACTGGCCCCCGGTCACACGCTCTACACCGACAAGAAAGTCGAGTTCCCGCCCATCCCGTCGTTCGCACCCGAGCACTTCTCGGCACTGCGCGTCGACAGCGCCGACAAGTACAAGAAGTTCCGCCGGGCCGTCGAGCAACTCGACTCCGAGGGCGTCGTTCAGGTGCTGCGCAACGACATTCGCGGCGACGCGTCCCCCGTGCTCGCCGCCGTCGGACCCATGCAGTTCGAGGTCGTCACCGCACGGATGAAGACCGAGTTCGGCGTCGATGCTCGCATGGAACCACTCGGATACTCCCTCGCTCGACGCACCGACGCGGCCTCGGCCGTCGAGTTGGGTCGCCAACGCGGTGTCGAGGTCTTCACCCGCACCGACGGCGCGCTGCTCGCGCTGGTGAGCGACAAGTGGCGTCTGCAGTACATCCAGAAGGAAATGCCCGAACTGACCCTCGAACCACTCGTCGCCGCCGGTGATCAGTAGCTTGCACTCGCTCGTTGCGGGCTCGTGCTGATCGACCTGCTCGACGCGGAATTCTCCGTTCTCGGGCACCCGATTCTGTGGCGTGAGGTGGTCGGCAACGGTTTCGGCCTGCTCTCGGCGATCGGTGGGATGCGACGCGTCGTGTGGGCGTGGCCGGTGGGCATCATCGGAAATGCGTTGCTGTTCACCGTCTTTCTCGGCGGCGTGTTCCATACTCCGCAGGCGCTCGATCTGTACGGCCAGGCCGGGCGACAGCTGATGTTCATCGCCGTGAGCGTCTACGGGTTGATGCGCTGGCTGCGCGATTCGAAGCGTTCGGGGGCCGCGGTCGTGCCGAGGTGGGGCACGGCGCGGGAGCGGACGGCGATGATCGTCGTCGCGATCGTCGGCACGGTGGTGTTCGCGCAACTGTTCGGCTACCTCGGCTCGTTCGGCAAGTGGGCCGACGCGTGGATCTTCACCGGATCCATGCTGGCGACCTTCGGAATGGCGCGTGGCCTCACCGAGTTCTGGCTGATCTGGATTGCGGTGGACATCGTGGGCGTACCACTGCTGATCGTCGCCGGGTTCTATCCGTCCGCGGTTCTCTACCTCGTGTATGCCGCGTTCGTGGCCTGGGGATTCGCCGTGTGGTTCAGGATCCAGAACAAGAGCTTCGGTCAAAAAATGGCGTCGTAAACAATCGTGATGCTACTCTCAGCGTGTCCGAACAAACTTCGAGTACGTTTTGCGTGCTCGACGCCGACCAGACCGTCCTGATCGATACCCGATCGTGACATCTCGGCGCGGAATCACCTGGGAATCACGATGAAGTGGAAAACGACATGACTAAGGGATCGAACTACCCATTGGCCGGGATCAAGGTCGGTGGCGCTCCCGCGCATCGTTTGGCGACGCCGCCGAAGTCCGACTCCGCTTCACCCGCCGGTGTCCGCACCGATTCTTCGGCGGCAGCGCCCGCCGAGAAGGCAGTCGAGACTGCTACCACCGAGAAGTCGGAGGCAGTGGTCACGTCCACCGAGAAGGCGTCCGCAACAACGCCTGCACCAGCAACGTCGTCCGCCACGGATTCAACGACCCCCCACGCGGATCGACGTCGTCCAGAGAAGCCCGCCACGGAATCGAACGAGGTTGAAGTGACTACAAGCGATCAGATCTCAGAACACGGCCTGCCCACCAACGGCCGCTCCACGTCTCACGGCTCCACCGCCGGCTCCTCGCCGTCGCTCGGCCGCGGCCAGGGACCCGACCGTCGCACCGCCATGGGTGTCGCTTCGGTACGCATCGCAGGACGCTTGACCCAGAACGAGCTCGGCAGCCGCACCGGCGACATCCGCACCCCCGACACCTCCGTGGGCCCTGACGAGCTGCTCCAGCTCCTCGGCGAGTACCTCGTCTCGGGTGGCCTGCAGAACCCCGAGATCCACGTGCGCTCCAACGGCCAGACCATCGTGCTGGACCTGCAGAACCCCGCCAAGGGCTACCGCTGACCCCTATCGGTCACAACAGCTGCTGGAATGCCTCTGGTCGCACCATCTCGAGTACCAGAGGCTTCCATTGCGGCGCTCGGTCCTTGTCGACCAACACTGCGCGAACGCCCTCGGCGAAGTCCGGTTCGGTGATGATCCACGTCGCCATCCGCAACTCCCGATCGAGACATTCACGCAACGTACTGTCCGCTCCCCGTGTGATCAGCGCGTCGGTGGCCATCAGGGATGTCGGCGACAGCGTCGCCAACTGAGTCTTCGTCGTCCGCGACCAGGGGGTGTCGCACACCAGCGCGTCGATGATGTCGACGAGTGAGTTCCTCTCGAACACTGCTGCCACCGCCTCCGCGTCGAACGACAGCTCGGTCGTCGCCGGCGCAGTGGTGTATCGATCCAACACCTCGTCGATGGCAATGCCGCCGAGGATGTCGGCTTTCAGACCGTCCACCGCGTCACTCGGGCAGAAATGCGTCGCCAATCCCAGTGCAAGCGCGTCGGATCCGGTGATTCGAGTTCCCGTCAGCGCCAGGTACCGTCCGACATGGCCCGGCAGGCGCGAGAGAAAGTAGCTCGATCCCACGTCCGGCACAAAACCGATCGCCGTCTCCGGCATGGCCAACACGGCGTTCTCGGTGACGATGCGGATGCTGCCGTGAATCGAGATACCCAGGCCACCGCCGAAGGCCGCAGCTTCGATGACAGCGATGTAGGGCTTGGGGTAATTGGCGATCAGCTCGTCGAGGTCGTACTCCGCCGCGAAGTACGCCGGCCCGGCCTCGTGGTCACCGTCGACGACGGCCTGCCGAATCGCCTTGATGTCGCCGCCCGCGCAGAAGGCCCGAGGTGAACTGCTCGTCACCAGAACGGAAGTGACCGCGTCGTCGTCGCGCCACGCATCGAGTGCGGCGCGGATGCCCTCGATCATCGCACCGTTCAACGAGTTCAGAGCCTCCGGCCGGTTCAGGACGATATGCCCTACGGCACCGACGATCTCGGCTTCGACAACGGCCACTGTTGACTCCTTCACACGCGGATCGTTCGACGCGTAAGAGTAGCGCTATTCGCGAGACTCGACCGACCGCGGACGCGCGTCACCGGGAATGTCGGCGGACAGGCAGGGCCGCTCTTCCGCAGTGAACCAACCGCGATAGAGAAAGAGCTGTCCGAGCACCGGGCTCTTCACCTCGATCTCGATGCGATGCCGCTCCTCGGCCGCGTCCCACCACTCCCGACCGATCGTTACTGCCGACGCCACCTTGGGCAACTTCGGCGCAAGTGGGCCGAGCAGGAATCGCGGCACCTCGCTCTCGAGCACCAGGCCACCGTCGGCATCGACCTCACACCTGGTGTGCACCACCATGTCCGAGGAGAAACCCAGGTAGTCGAGGGCATACGTGTTGGACTCGGCGGAAGACACCATCACCGAATTCATCCCCTGCGGGCGGCCCGCGAAAGCGAAGCGACGCACGAAAGACAGTGTCTCGCGGCCCAGTTCGTCGACATACGCATAGTTGGCAATGGTGAACGGCACGTCCTTGCCGACACCGGCGGGAAAGAGACCGCGCTTGCGTCCGGCCCACAGCAGCGGCGGCGGCACGAGTCGAGAATGCGTCATCTCCTCCATCACGCCCACCCCGAACTGAGCGAGATCGTCCGAGGACTGCAATCCGAAGCGCCACTGAACCTTGGGATGCAGACGGGCAAAATCCGAACCGAGTACTTCCGCGACCACCGATGCCATGTCTCCAGTATGCGCATCGGGCACGTGAGCGAAACGTCGTAGTGGGCGACGAGCCAGGAGTGGAGCCTGCGGAACGACCCATTTCTCAGAGTGGAGCCTGCGGAACGACCTATCACTCAGCCACTCACATGCCGCAGGCTCTACTCCAGCTCGGCGGCCAGTTCCATCCATCGTTCCTCGGCGACATCCTTGTCGGCGAGGACCTGCTTGAGCTCGGTGTCGAGGGCGACGAGCTTGCCCTGCTCGGTGGACGCGTCGACCAGTTCGGCGTGCAACTCGACCTCACGCTTGGAGAGCCGAAGGACGAGCTTCTCGAGCTTGCTGAGTTCCTTGCGGGCCGCGCGCTCGGAGGCCGCATCACGGGTGGCCTTGCGCGGTGCCCCGCCGGTGGTCAGTGAGTCCGGGGTCGCGTCGGCGGCGAGAATGGCCCGCCTGCGCAGGTACTCCTCGATGCCGCCGGGAAGGTTGGTGAGCTTGCCATCGCCGAACAATGCCCACGTCGAATCACAGATGCGCTCGATCAGGTACCGATCGTGACTGATGACGACAAGGGTGCCCGCCCAGCCGTCGAGGATGTCCTCGAGCTGCTGCAGGGTGTCGATGTCCAGATCGTTGGTCGGCTCGTCGAGCAGCAGCACGTTCGGCTCGGCCATCAACACGCGAGTGAGCTGGAGCCGACGGCGCTCGCCACCGGAGAGATCTCCGACGGGGGTGCGCTGACGCGCCGGGGTGAAGCCGAGCCGCTCCGCGAGCTGGCCGGCGGAGATCTCTCTGTCGCCCAGGGTGATCCGCTCGGCCACTTCCTTGACCGCGTCGAGAACACGCAGCTTCTTGGGCAGGTCGTCCAATTCCTGCTTCAGCCAACCGATCTTGACGGTCTGGCCCTGGATGCGCTTACCTGCGGCAGGCTGCAGTTCACCGGCGAGCGTGCGGAGCATCGTCGTCTTACCCGAACCGTTGACGCCGACGAGACCGACGCGCTCACCGGGAGCCAGACGCCAGGTGAAGTCCTTCACCAATTCGCGGCCGTCGGGGGTCTCGAGGCGCGCGTCCTCTAGCTCGATGACGACCTTGCCGAGACGGCGCTGGGCGAACGAGGACAACGCGACGGAGTCACGTGGGGCGGGAACGTCGGCGATCAGCGCCTCGGCCGCCTCGATGCGGTACTTGGGCTTGGACGTGCGGGCCGGGGCACCGCGGCGCAGCCACGCCAACTCCTTGCGCGCGAGGTTACGTCGACGCTCCTCGGACGCATCCGCCTGGCGGGACCGCTCGGCACGCGCGAACACCCAGTCGTTGTAGCCACCCTCGTAGGCCTCGACGCCACCGCCGACCACTTCCCACGTGCGATTGGCGACGGTGTCGAGGAACCAGCGATCGTGGGTGACGACCACCAGCGCACTGCGACGGCTGACCAGGTGCGCAGCCAACCACTGCACACCCTCGACGTCGAGGTGGTTGGTCGGCTCGTCGAGCACCAGCAGGTCGAGATCCTGAACCAGGGCCGCTGCCAACGCCACTCGTCGACGCTCACCGCCCGAGAGGTTGTCGATCGGCGCGTCGAGTCCCGAACTTCCCGCAGGCCCGAGATCGGCAATACCGATGCCCGTCAGGATGTTTCGCACCCGAGAGTCGCCCGCCCACTCGTGCTCGGCCATTCCGAGTGGGTCGAGGACAACCTGGCCGACCGTCGAACCGGGAGGCAACACGCCGCGCTGCGTCACGACGGCCATCCGCAGACCGTTGACGCGGCTGACGCGTCCCGAATCGGGCGGCTCGATGCCGGCGAGCACCTCGAGCGTCGTGGTCTTACCGCCGCCGTTGAGGCCGACCATGCCGATCCGTTCGCCCTCCTGCACACCGAGGGAGACGCCGTCGAGCAGCGGCTTGACACCGAAGGACTTGCTGACGTTTTCGAGATTGACGAGATTGACCATCAGGAAAAACCAATCGATTCACTAGTGACAACACGAGCACCGGGAACCGGCCCACTCGCAACACGGACGGTGCGGCACACACCGGCACCGGACAATTCAGCGCTCACCGACACCGCCGCGTCGGCGTCGGCGCACAGGAACGCGCAGGTGGGGCCCGAGCCGGACACGATGCCCGCCAAAGCCCCGGCGGTGACTCCCGCACGCAGCGTGCGACGCAACTGCGGCATCAGCGACACCGCAGCGGCCTGCAGATCGTTGCCGAGCAGCGGCGCGAGCGCACGCGCATCGCCGGACGCCAGCGCATGCATCAGATCCTCGGTGCCGCCGAGGCGAGGCGGATCACCCTTGGCACGCAGTTCGTCGAGTTCGTTGTAGACGGCGGGCGTCTGCAGACCGCCCTTCGCCAACGCCAACACCCAGTGAAAACTGTTGCGCGAGAGCACCGGAAGCAGCTTCTCCCCGCGACCGGTTCCGACCGCGGTTCCGCCGTGCAACGAGAACGGCACGTCGCTGCCGAGTTGGGCCGCCACCTCGTCGAGCTCGTCACGCGAGAGATCGAGATGCCACATCGCGTTCAGTGCCACCAGAGTCGCGGCGGCATCGGCACTTCCGCCCGCCATGCCACCGGCCACCGGAATTCCCTTGTCGATGGTGATCTCCACCGACGGCTCTCGCCCCACCCGATGCCCCAGCAACTCGGCGGCCTTCCACACCAGATTTCGCGAATCGGTGGGAACCACCCTCGCGTCGTCGCCGCGCACCCTAACCGAGAGCGTCTTGGCCGGAACCACCGACAGTTCGTCCGAGAGCGAGAGCGCCTGGAACACCGTCGTCAGCTCGTGGAAGCCGTCGGGACGCAGGTCACCGACCGACAGATGCAGATTCACCTTCGACGGGGCCCGAACGACGACGGGTGTGGGAACGACAGACAGCACGAGTAACCACAGTAGTGGAGAAACAGCGGCCGAGTTCACCACCAGGGCGGGGATGATCGGCCAATGCGGACTGTAGTTGTCCGCATTGCATGGCATCGTGACGTCATGAAGGAAACATCGGCTCGGTTGTTGCGACTGTTGTCTCTGTTGCAAACGCGTCGTGACTGGGCGGGCGCGGAACTGGCCGAGCGGCTCGACGTCACTCCTCGCACGCTGCGGCGCGATGTGGACAAGCTGCGCGACATCGGTTACCCGGTCAATGCGACGCCGGGAGTCGGAGGCGGCTACCAACTCGGTCCCGGTGCCGAGATGCCCCCACTACTGCTCGACGACGACGAAGCGCTGGCGGTGGCGTTCGGGTTGCAGTCCGCGGCGGGTGGCTCGGTGGCGGGTATCGGGGAGGCGTCGTTGCGGGCGTTGACGAAGCTGCGGCAGGTGATGCCCTCACGCCTCCAGCATCGGCTCGACGCGTTGCGCATCGACGTGGTGGAACAGACGCCGCGTTCGGCGGTGGATGCGTCGGTGCTGTCCACGGTGGCGGCGGTATGCCACGCACACGAGCGGTTGCGGTTCGACTACCGCAAGCACGACGGTTCCGAGTCCAGGCGCGAGGTGGAGCCGTACAGCCTGGTACGGGCGGGGGCGCGCTGGTATCTGCTGGGTTGGGATGTGCTGCGGGAGGATTGGCGGTCGTATCGGGTGGATCGCCTGATTCCGAAGATTCCGACGGGTCCGCGGTTCACACCCCGGCAGCTGCCGCCGGGCGGTGCGGCGGCGTTCGTCTCGAAGGGAATCGATAGTGCGTTCGCCCGAGTTCAGGCCCGGATCGCGTTGCACGCGCCACTCGAGACGATCGCTCCGATGATCGACGAGCAATGGGGCACACTCGAATCCATCGACGAGCGCACCTGCGCGGTGGTGTTGGCCGGAGATTCACTGCCGTCGATCGCGCGGTGGCTGGCGGCGTTCGACACCGATTTCACGGTGCTCGATCCGCCGGAACTGCGCGAGGAATGCCGCGTCGTGGCCGAGCGGCACGCGAGGCTGAACGAGCGATACCTAGCGGCGGTTCACCCTCCGGTAACCGGTACGTGAGTCAATGGGCAGATGACGACACCACTCGGTTTCGACCCGAAGTTCCTGGCCGACATCGACGTTCCGTTGCCCGACCGCGCTGACGTGGTGGTACTGCCGTACACCCACTTCTCGGTGTCCATCGACCCTGCCCGACGCCTCGCCGCGGTCACCGGCGTCAACATCGACGGCGCGAGCCTGAAGGACGTCGACCGGGGAGACAATTGGCGACTCGACGATCGGCTACCGGCTGCGCAGCAGGCCGGCAACGAGTTGTACAAGAACAACGATCTCGATCGCGGGCATCTGGTTCGCCGTCGAGATCCGGTGTGGGGTGAGCGTGCGGTGGCCGAGCGCGCCAACGAGGACACGTTCCACTACACCGTGTGTGCCCCGCAGACGGCCACGCTGAACCAGTCGAAGACACTGTGGCTGGGGCTCGAGGACTACGTCCTGGGAAACGCCGAGCAGTACGGCCGGAAGCTCTCGGTCTTCAGCGGCTGCATCTTCGCCGAAAACGATCCGATCTACCGAGGCGTCGCCATTCCACGGCAGTTCTTCAAGATCGCGGCGTGGTCGCAGGATTCGACTCCTGCATGCACCGGATACGTGCTCGATCAGTCGCCGTCTCTCGACCCGATTCTCGACAAACCGCTGCGGCTCGAGACCGATCCCCCGCCGCTCGGCCCGTACCGGACCTACCAGGTTCCGGTGGCCGACATCGCGTCGATGACCGGTCTCGAGCTGGATGTCCTGATCGAGGCCGATCGCTACGCACCGGTGGCCGCAGCCCGTGCCGAAGCGTCGAGGTGGACCGAGCTGACGCGACTGTCGGACATCCACCTGTAGAGAGGGCCTCAGGCTTCGGTGGCGGCCAAGCGGACGAACGCTGCGGCGTCGATGGTTTCGCCTCGCGCTATGGGGTCGATTCCGGCCTCACGCAACCGGCGTTCGGCTGCCACCGGTGAGCCTGCCCAACCGGCGAGAGCTGCCCGTAGAGTCTTGCGTCGCTGCGCGAATGCGGCGTCGATCACCGCGAACACGGCCTTGCGATGCGCGGTGTCGGTGGGCCACGGCGGCTCGGCGTACCGATCGATGCGCACCAGTCCCGATTCGACCTTGGGCACCGGCCAGAACACCGAACGACCCACTGCGCCTGCCCTTTTGACGTCACCGAAGAATCGGGCCTTGACGCTGGGGATGCCGTAGATCTTGCTTCCCGGCACCGCGGCGAGTCGATCGGCCACCTCGGCCTGGACCATGACCACGGCGACGCGCAGACTCGGCAGTTCCGAAAACAGATGGATCAGCACAGGAACCGCGACGTTGTAGGGCAGGTTCGCCACCAAGGCGGTCGGCTCCCCGGCGATGTCCGCGGCACGAATGCGAAGGGCGTCGGCCTCGATCACCGTCAGGCGCTCGGCCAGAGTGGGGGCCCGGTCGGCCACCGTGGTCGGCAGACGGGTCGCGAGCTTGGGGTCGATCTCGACGGCGATGACGGCCTCGGCGACATCGAGCAGCGCGAGTGTCAGCGATCCGAGGCCGGGGCCGACCTCGAGGACCGTGTCCTGCGGGCCCACGCCCGCGGAGGCGACGATGCGTCGAACGGTATTGGCGTCGTGCACGAAGTTCTGTCCGAGCTGCTTGGTGGGACGCACATCGAGCTCGGCGGCGAGGGAACGCACCTCGGCGGGGCCGAGCAGAGCCGCAGCTCCCCTCACATGTTCTGACACGGCGGAAACTCTACGTGGGCAGGAGTGGAGCCTGCGGAAGGACCCAGAAACGCAGGAGTGGAGCCCGCGGAACGACCCGGGACAGTCAGCGATAACCCAAGCGCGAGGTGCATGCGGGCCATGCGCCCCAGCCCTGGGACTTCTGCGTCACCGACGCGATGGCGATCTGCTCTTCGCGGGTGGCGAGGTCGGCGCGCGGGGCGTATTTGAGGCCGCCCTGACGTTCCCAGGTGTTCTGGTCGAACTGCACGCCACCGTAGAAGCCGTTACCGGTGTTGATGGCCCAGTTGCCGGTCGCTTCGCACTGCGCGAGCGCGTCCCAGATCGCACCGTTCTCCACCGGCGGCACCTCGGTGCCCGGCTTGGCTCCGACGCGAACGGTCTTCGGCTGCGCGGGTACCTGAACCGTCTCGTCGACCTTCTCGCGACCGACCTCGACGCCGTTCACCATGTTGATCTTCCAGGTGATGTCGGAGACACCAGGCGCACCCGGGTTCTCGACGACGGTACGGCTCATGTTCATCGTCGGATCTTCGATGCGCTGCTCGGGGGCATCGGTATCGGTGGTCTCGGTCTTGGTGACCGTGCGGTCACGGGTGACGACGATCTCGGCGCCGTCGGTGACGGTGGCGTCGGGATCGGGGCTGACGGTGTCGGCTTCCTCGAGCGGCGCTCCGGCTGCTTCGAGAAATTCACGCACGGTCGGTGCGGCCAGGGTGACCGGCGCGGCGGGGGCTCCGCCGTCGACCAGCGAGACCTGTTTGGGCAGCGCCACGTCCAACTCGGTGCCGTCGAGCGGCAGCCGCTCCGAGCGCGAGGCGGACACGTGCACGTCCTCGGCCAGGCCGGTCTGCTGCAGTGCTTCCTCGACGGTCAACGCGGTGGTCCAGATGTCCTCGGGCTTGCCGTCGACGTTCAGCGTGATCTCGCGGGCGCGGCGCAGGACCACGGTGTCGCCGTCGCTCAGACCGGAATCGGGAGCGGGAACCACCAGATCCTTGTCCGACGGGGCATAGCCGGCGTCGACGAGGGCGCTGTTGACGTCGGTTTTCATCGTGCTCAGCGAAATCATGTCGCCGTCGACGTCGATGGTCACGGTCTTGTGACGGCTCACGGCCATCACACCGCCGGCGACGAGCGTCATCAACAGGGCCGCGATGACCAGGTAGAGAGTGGTCGAACGGGCGGAGTTGAGGCGTCTGATAGTCGACAAGTTTCGTATTCCTGGCGGTTGCGAGCGTGACTTCGGCGTGGAAACGCCCGAGTTCGGTCACGGTACGGTAACGAATTAGTACCCACACCGCAACTTCAGCAGCTAGAGGCCGTACACCCTCTCGGCATTTGCCGTGGCGTGCGCAGCGAGCTCTGCCGGATCCTGGCCACGAATCTCGGCCAACGCCCGGGCCGTGTACGGCAGGCAGTACGACTCGTTGGGGGCACCACGGAACGGATGCGGAGTGAGAAAGGGTGCGTCGGTCTCCACCAACACCAGCTCGTTCGGTACCAGCACAGCGGCCTCCCGAAGCGCGTGCGCGTTCTTGAAACTGACCGTCCCCGAGAAGCTGAGAACGTAGCCGGCGTCGACGCACGCTTTCGCGGTCTGGGGACCGCCGGAGAAGCAGTGGAAGATCACCGTCTCGGGAGCGCCCTCCGCCGTCAGAGCGGCCAGCAAGTCCTCGTCGGCCTCGCGGTTGTGGATCATCAACGGCTTGCCCAGCCGCTTCGCCAGGTCGATGTGCCAGCGAAATCCCTCGTGCTGCTCGGCCACCGTCGCGCACCCGTCGAGCTTGCCGGGCCAGTAGTAGTCCAGCCCGGTCTCCCCCACGGCGACCACACGAGGGTCGGACGCCAACCGCTCGATCTCGGCCTTGGCTGCGTCGTCGAGCACGTTCGCGCGGGTGGGATGGATCGCGACCGCGGCCCAGACCCGCGGATCCCAGGACGCCGCGTCGACGGCGAAGCGCGCGGCCTCGAGATCGTCGGCGATCGTGACCACGCGCGTGACACCGACGGACTCGGCCTTGTCCACGATGGCGGCCACACTCGCCGCGTCGGTCGCCCCACACGCATCGAGGTGGGTGTGGGCGTCGACGAGGGTGCCGACGGGCTCGGGCAACGGTGGTGCGGGACGGTCTCTACTCACGATCGTTAGAGTAGGCGCACCATGACTGCGCCAGCTGATGCCTCTCGGCCACCCTTCTACGTCACCACGGCGATCGCCTACCCCAACGGCGCTCCCCACATCGGACACGCCTACGAGTACATCGCCACCGACACCATCGCGCGCTTCAAGCGCCTCGACGGCTACGACGTGCGATTCCTGACGGGAACCGACGAGCACGGCCTGAAGATGCAGCAGACCGCGCAGACCGAGGGCGTGGACGTGCGCGAGCTCGCGGCGCGCAACTCCGACGCATTCCAGACTGCGCAGGACCTGCTGAAGATCTCCTACGGACGCTTCATCCGCACCACCGACGCCGATCACCACGCCGCCAGCCAGGAGCTGTGGAAGCGGATGGAAGCGAACGGCGACATCTATCTCGACTCCTACTCCGGCTGGTACTCGGTGCGAGACGAGGCGTTCTACACCGAGGCCGAGACCACCCTCGGCGAGGACGGCTCGCGCGTCGCGACGGAGACGAACACTCCGGTCGAGTGGACCGAGGAGTCGTCGTACTTCTTCAAGCTGTCGCAGTACCAGGACAAACTGCTCGCGCTGTACGACGCGTCGCCGGACTTCATCGCACCGAACACGCGCCGCAACGAGATCGTGAACTTCGTCAAGGGCGGCCTGCGCGACCTGTCGATCTCCCGAACCACATTCGACTGGGGTGTGCCGGTGCCCGGCGATCCCGCGCACGTGATGTACGTGTGGGTCGACGCACTCACCAACTACCTCACCGGTGCCGGCTATCCCGACGTCGAGTCGGAGTCGTACCGGAAGTTCTGGCCGGCCGATCTGCACATCATCGGCAAGGACATCACCCGCTTCCACACCGTCTACTGGCCTGCGTTCCTGATGTCCGCGGGCATCGAGCTTCCCAAGCGGGTGTTCGTGCACGGGTTCCTGAACGTCAAGGGCGAGAAGATGTCCAAGTCTCTCGGCAACGTTCTCGACCCGAAGTCGTTGGTGGAGAACTACGGTCTCGATCCGGTGCGCTTCTTCTTCCTGCGTGAGGTCTCGTTCGGTCAGGACGGCAGCTACAGCCACGAGGCCATCGTCGCTCGCGTCAACGCCGACCTGTCCAACGAACTCGGCAACCTCGCGCAGCGTTCGCTGACGATGGTCGCCAAGAACCTCGACGGAGCGCTCCCGACCCCGGGAGAATTCACTGCCGAGGACGAGGCGATGCTGGCTCGCGCGGATGCACTCCTCGACATCTGCCGACGCGAATTCGACGTGCAGGCAATCCATTCCGCGCTCGAGGCGATCTGGTCGGTGCTCGGTGAGACCAACCGCTACTTCTCGCTGCAGCAACCGTGGGTACTGCGCAAGACCGACCCCGATCGTATGGCCACCGTGCTGTACGTGACGATCGAGGTGCTGCGCATCGTGAGCATCCTGACCCAGCCCGTCATGCCCGATTCCGCGTCGCGCATCCTCGACCTGCTCGGTGCGTCGAATCGCGAATTCACCGACATCGCAACACGTTCGGTGCCCGGTACTGCACTGCCGACCCCGACGCCGGTGTTCCCCAAGTACGAGTAGAGCACTCCGCCGCTCTCACAAGGTCTTCTCCAGCTCCTCCAACGTGTTCTCCAGATGCGTCAGCATGCGCTGCAGGTGCGGCACACTGCGTCGGCATCCGATGAGCCCGAAGTTCAGCGAATCGCCGTTGCTGGCGACGGTGATGTTGAGCGCCTGCCCGTCGGCCACGATCGATGCCGGGTAGATGCCGTCGAGTTTCGCACCGTTCCAGTACAGATCTTCCTTGGATCCGGGCACGTTGGAGATGATGACGTTGAACGGCGGCGGGGTGTAGTCGACGAATCCCGGCACCGGGCCGAACAGCAACGGGGCCATGGTGATTGCGCCGACGGTGAGCGCTTCGAGAGTGTTGAGTTCGCTCATCATCTGCTTGCCCTTGACGGTCGAATCCTTGATTCGCTCCAGCCGCAGGATCGGATCGGATTCGTCGGTGCCCAGATTGCACAGGATGACCGTCACCGAGTTACCGGCCTCCCTGTCGTCGCCCTCCTTGCGGAGCGAGACCGGCACCATCGCGATCAGCGGTTCCTCGGGCAACGCGTTCTGATCGATGAGGTACGCCCGCAGCGCCCCGGCGCACATCGCGAGCACCATGTCGTTGAGCGTCGCATCCAGTGCCGTACCGACCGTGCGGATGCGCTCGATCGACCAACTCTCGGCGGCGAAGCGGCGCGCCCCGCCGATGGGCACGTTGAACATGGTGCGCGGCGCTCGCAACGGCAGCTGCGCTCCTTCTTTCTTCAACGCGCGCAACCCGATTCGCGCCGACGCGGGTGCGAAGTCGACCAGGTCCCCGACGATCTTGCGTCCCATCGACAGCCCGGTGCCCAGCTGAGCAAGCCGTCCTGGCTGCTCGACGGCGGCCTGCTTCTTGCGTCGGCCGAACAGCGACGGGTCCCACGTTGCGACGCCGTTTCGATCGTCGGGATCGGTGGTGAGCGTGCGCTGCATCAGCTTCAGTGCGCTGACGCCGTCGACCAGTGAGTGATGCACCTTGGTGTACAACGCAATTCGGCCGTCGGCCAGTCCCTCGATGATGTGCAGCTCCCACATCGGACGGTAGCGATCGAGCGGTGCACTGTGATTGAGCGACAAAAATTGGAACAGCTCGCGAATGCGACCGGGAGCAGGCAGCACCGTGCGCCGAACGTGGTACTCGAAGTCCACATCCGGGTCGAAGGCCCAGGCCAGATTGCCCATGATCTGCACCGGACGCGACGGCCGCTTGCGGAAGAGTTCGTGCACCTCCCCGGTGGTGAACTTGCGGTGCACTTCCTCGGCGAAGTCGTGCGGATCACCGGGCGGTACGAACAACTCCAGACCGCCCACGTGCATCGGGTGTTCCCGTGACTCGGCGATCAGAAACATCGATTCCGTGATGGGCATGAGTGCCATGAGCTGTCCCTTTTCCATTCGTTTTCGGTCACGGTACTGCACCGAATGTGACTCAGAACACGACCTTACGTCCGGTCACGAAAAGGTACCCGCTATTGTCCGTTACCAGGGGTTCCAAATAGAGCGGGGTTCCGACGCACGGCGCACACGCGCCGCGCACCGACGACGGGGATGGAGGCGACGGCTATGAATCCGGCGCTCACCGTAGTGAAATCGACCGACCCGGCAGCCACCGCACGCCGACGCGACATCCGCGGCGCGAGCCTGCAGTCGCAGATTCTGTCCAAGTACCTGCAGTTCACAGTGCGTCCGTTCCTGACGGTCTGGGCTCAGGCACCGTCGCTTCCATGGCCGATGGGGTTGGTCGACTACGCCGGACTGCTCGTCCCCCAGATCAGCGGCACCACCCGCAGCCGCGTCATGCTGGCCGAATGCGAGGCCGAATGGATTCGCGCCGAGGGCACCGGCACCGATCGCGTGGTCCTCTACATGCACGGCGGCGCATTCGTCTGCTGCGGTCTGCGCACCCACCGCCGGATGACCTCGCGCGTGTCGAAGAGCGTCGACGGCTCGGTGCTGTCGGTGAACTACCGGATGATGCCGCGAAACCCGATCAGCCATGCCGTCGAGGACGGCGTCGACGCGTACCGCTTCCTGCTCGATTCCGGCTACCGACCGGAGCAGATCGTCCTGGGCGGCGACTCGGCAGGCGGATACCTCGCGTTCATGGTCACACTGGCGCTGCGCACCGTCGGTTTGCCCGCCCCCGCAGGGATCTTCACCATGTCTCCGCTCACCGATATGGACCCTTCCGGCAAGCTCGATCACGAGAACGCATCGAAGTGTTCGGTCTTTCCGGCCGACGCAGTTCCGGCGCTGACCGCACTGGCCGATCGCGTCGACGCGCGCATCGTCGTCGACGGCCGACGGGGCCCGCGAGTCTCGCCCGTCGACGGTGATCTCACCGGCATGCCGCCGGTGCTGATTCAGGTCGGTTCCACCGAAATGGTCTATGCCGACGCAGAACTCATGGCCGAGCGCCTCGCTGTCGCCGGAGTCGAGTGCGAACTCCAGGTGTACGAGGATCAGGTGCACGTGTTCCAGGCAGCCGATTTCGTTCCCGAGGCCCGTCGTGCGCTCAGAGCGATCGGCGAGTTCGCGCGGAACGTCAGCCCCAGCAGAGAAAGCTGAGATACCTTCTCCCCATGGCAGTCACAGCGAACAAGTCAGTCGACATCGACGCAGATGCATCGGCAATCCTCGAAGTTCTCGCCGACGTCGAGGGCCTGCCCTCGTGGTCCCCGGTCCACAAGAAGTGCGAGGTGGTCGATCGTTTCGACGACGGCAAGCCGCACCACGTCAAGATGCACGTCTCGATCATCGGCGTCAACGACGAGCAGCTCGTCGAATACACCTGGTCCGAGAACGAGGTGTCGTGGACTCTCGTCGAGAGCACTCAGCAGAAGGCCCAGGACGGCCGATACACGTTGACGCCCAAGGGAAACAGCACCCACGTCGAGTTCGAGCTGACGGTCGACCCGAAGATCCCGCTACCCGGCTTCCTCGTGAAGAAGGGAACCAAGACGATCATCGAAGCGGCCACCGAGGGCCTGCGACAGCAAGTGGTGGGCTGACCCGCTACTGCTCTTTTCGAGCGGCGAGAACGGCCTCGTAGACCTCACGCTTGGAGACGCCGTCGACGGCAACCTGAGCGCAGGCGTCCTTCAACCGCATGCCCGACGCCACCAACGTCTCGACGTCGGCAACGAGGTCCTCCGGTTCCTCGGCGACGGCGACGGCACCTTCGAGCACAACGGTGATCTCGCCGCGCACTCCGTCTCGCGACCATTCGAGCAGCTCGCCGAGGCCGCCGCGTCGGACCTCCTCGTAGGTCTTGGTGAGCTCTCGGCACACCGCCGCCCGCCGGTCGGGACCGAGTACGTGAACAGCGTCCTCGAGGCAGGCGACGAGACGATGCGGTGCCTCGAAGAAGACGATGGCGCGGGGTTCGGCGAGCACCGACCGGAAATAGGTACGACGCTGGCCCTGCTTGCGTGGCGCGAACCCGTCGAAGCAGAACCGTTCGACGGGCAGGCCGGACAACGCGAGCGCGGTCGTCACCGCCGACGGACCGGGCAGACACGTCACCGGCAGATCGGCCTCGACGCATGCCGCCACGAGGCGATATCCGGGATCGCTCACCGACGGCATCCCGGCGTCGGTGACCAACAGCACCGTCCTGCCCTCGGCCACGGCCTCGACGAGAGCCGGAAGGCGGGCCGTCTCGACCTGATCGTAGAAACTGACGACCCTGCCCGTGATCGCCACGCCGAGGGCCGAGGCGAGTTGTTTGGTGCGCCGGGTGTCCTCGGCAGCGACGATCTCGGCACTGCCGAGGGCATCACGCAGGCGCTGCGAGGCATCACCGACGTCGCCCATCGGGGTGGCGGCAAGGATGAGCATGCCTCCAGTGTCCCGCATGCGATACAGCGGCGTGTCGGGCACTGCCGATCAACGCCTACGATCGGTACGTGACCTTGACGACCTCTGAGCGCTCCGGCGACCGGTCGATGGTCAGTCCCGGGCCCACCGTTGCCGCGCGCGACTGGTTCCACGACACCGATGCCCGACGCGGTTGGATCGTCACCGTCGTCATCACCGTCATCTGCGCGATCACTCGGTTCACGATGTTGCGTTACCCCACCGACGCGGGCACCCCGGTCTTCGACGAGAAGCACTACGCGCCGCAGGGGTATCAGGTACTGACCGGCGGCGGTCTCGAGGACAACCCGGCGTACGGCCTCGTGGTGCATCCGCCGGTCGGCAAACAGTTGATCGCCGTCGGGGAAGCGTTGTTCGGCTACAACGGGTGGGGTTGGCGTTTCTCGTCGGCCGTGGCCGGAACCCTGTTGGTACTGCTGGTCATTCGGATCGTGCGACGGCTCGCCCGATCGACTCTCGTCGGTGCGATCGCAGGGATTCTGCTGACCGTCGACGGCGTGACGTTCGTCAGCAGCCGAATAGGCATGCTGGACATCTTTCTCGCTCTCTTCGTCACTGCTGCACTGGGCTGCTTGGTCGTCGACCGCGACGACATGCGACGGCGTCTGTCGAGGGTGCGGGCCGAAGGTCGAATCGATGCCAGTGTGCTGGGGCCGCGAATGGGCGTGCGTTGGTGGAGATTCGGGGCCGGCGTCATGCTGGGTCTCGCCTGCGGCACCAAATGGTCGGGGCTGTACTTCATCGCGTTCTTCGGATTGCTCAGTGTGGCATTCGATGTGGCGGCGCGGCGGTCCTACGGCGTCGCACGCCCGTGGCGCGGAACAGCGTTGCGCGACATCGGGCCTGCGCTGTACGCGCTGGTGATCGTTCCGATCGCGGTGTATCTGATGACCTGGTGGGCGTGGTTCACCTCCGAGACCGGCGTGTATCGACACGAGGTCGGCAGCGGCGTCGGCGCAGGCGGTCCGTTCTCGTTCGTGCCCGACGCGCTGCGGTCCCTGTGGTTCTACAGCAGCAGCGTGCTGCAATTCCATGAGGGCCTGACCAATTCGGCAGGCAACCGCCACCCCTGGGAATCGAAGCCGTGGACCTGGCCGATGGGCCTGCGCCCGATGCTGTACTACTTCGCCGACGGCGAGAGTGTGTCCGGGTGCTCGGCGTCCTCGTGCGTGAAGGCGATCATGCTGATCGGCACGCCCGCGATGTGGTGGCTGGCCCTGCCGATGCTGGCCTGGGTGATCTGGTCGGTGTTCGTCCGACGCGACTGGCGTTACGCAACAGTGCTCGTCGCGTACTCCGCAGCGCTACTGCCCTGGTTCACCACACTCGACCGACAGATGTACTACTTCTACGCAGTGGCGCTCGCGCCGTTCATGGTGATGGGCTTCGCATTGGTGCTGGGCGACATCATCGGCAAAGCCACCGCATCGGCCGAACGGCGAGGTACCGGACTACTACTGGTGTCCTTGTACCTCGCCGTGGTGATAGCCAACTTCGTCTGGCTGTGGCCGATTCTGACCGCTATGCCGATCACGCCGCAGATGTGGCAGCAACAGTTGTGGCTGCCGAGCTGGCGCTGAGCGATTACGACAGCGGGAGTGGAGCCTGCGGAACGACCTAAGCAAGCAGCGCGGTCTTGCCCTTGGTGAGTCCGTCGATGCTGATGCGTCCGGCACCGAATGCGGCGAGCAGCAGCGCGCCGACGCCGAGAGCGACGACCAGCTCGTATCCGTTCTCCGTGGCGAAGACGCCGTTCTCGAAGTGGACGAAGACGGCAGCACCGAGCATGTTCAAGAACAACAACAGGCCGGCGATGGGAGTGAAGATACCCAGTACGAGCGCACCGCCGCCGACGAGTTCGACGAACGTGGCGAAGTAGGCGGACGCTGTGGGCAGCGGGATGTTCATCATCTCGAAGCTCGCGGCGGTGCCGTCGAGTCCGTAGGTGTTGAGCTTCTGCCAGCCGTGGGCGATGAAAACGGTACCCAGGCCGATTCGAGCTACGAGGGCAACGGCGTCGCGGACGACGGTGGAATTCATGACACATCCTTCTGACAGGGCTATACGGGCAGCCCAACCCTGACAGAAGCAAGTTGAAGCGTCAACTCAGCTGCCGCTCGCACCTTTGAGGGCAGATTCGAGGAACGAACGCGCCTGGTCGTCGTCCAGGCCGATGGAACGGACCGTCCTGACGAACTCCGTCGCCGCCCGAGCCGCGATGTCGCGTGACGGATCGCCGCCCGACGCGACGAACGAACCGGATCGGCCCCTCGTCTCGATGA
The DNA here is from genome assembly GCF_040636045.1 of Rhodococcus sp. NPDC006774. Lineage (NCBI taxonomy): Bacteria > Bacillati > Actinomycetota > Actinomycetes > Mycobacteriales > Nocardiaceae > Rhodococcus > Rhodococcus sp. NPDC006774. Next base: position 242,679 of record NZ_JBEYIW010000004.1, read on the forward strand.
TCCCTTGTTGCTCGAGTTCGCGGTAGGTCTTCGCCACCGTGTTCGGCGCGATCTTGAGTTCCTCGGCCAGACCCCTGACCGTCGGAATCTTGGTACCGGCAATGAGATCGCCGGATCTCACCAGGCCCAGAATCTGCATTCGCAGTTGCTCGAACACCGGGGTGGTGTTCGACGAATCGATGTGTACGCGCACGGTCGATGCCCTATCCGAGCGCGTCGACTGCGTCGACGATCGACGTCGGACCGGACGTCAACATCAGCGTCTTGCCCACTGCTGCATCGGTTTCCAGCAACCGAGCGATCACGGCGGCCACGTCGGCGCGAGTGACCTCGCCCGAGTCCAGCGGCGGCTCGGTCAGGGACACCGAGTCGGTGGGATCGTCATCCGTCAGCTTGCCCGGTCGCAGAATTGTCCAGTCCAGACCGCTTCGAGCCGAAACATCCTCTTCCGCAGCGGTTTTGGCCTTGATGTAGGCCTTCCAACCGGCGTCCAAGTCCTCGGCGACCGGCTCTCCGGCACCGAACGAGCTGATCAGGACATAGCGGCGAACACCGGCTTTCTCGGCGGCATCGGCCAGCAGCACGGCACCTGCACGATCGACCGTGTCCTTTCGCTCGGGGCCACTGTTGGGCCCTGCACCTGCCGCGAACACGACCGCGTCGGCACCTGCCAGCACTGCGGCCACCTCCTCGACCGAAGCCGATTCGAGATCGATCACCTGCGGCAGCGCGCCCAGCGCGGTGACGGCATCGACGTGGTCGCTGTTACGAATCAGCGACACCGCACGATCTCCGTGCGCTGTGAGCACCTGAGTCAGATGTTGGGCGATCTGGCCGTGGCCACCTGCGATGACAATGCGCTTGTCGGTCATATCGACTACTCCGTTCCTGGCGTGAATCTGTCGGGGTGGCTACCCGCGTGGCAGGATTACAAACATGACCCGTTCGGCAACCGTCTACCACAATCCGCGGTGCAACACCTCTCGCACAGCACTGAAGATGATCGAGGAAGCCGGGGTGGTGCCGCGGGTGATCCGATACCTGGAGACGCCACCCACCGAGGACGAACTCCGCACGCTTCTCGCCGACGCCGGCCTCGAACCGCGTCAGGCCATTCGAACTCGCGAGAGCATCTACAAGGAACTGGGACTCGCAGGCGCGGACGCCGACACACTGATCGCGGCGATGGCCCAGCATCCGATTCTCATCGAGCGCCCGATCGTGGTGACCGACAAGGGCACTGTGCTCGCTCGCCCCGCCGACAAGGTGCAGACGGTCCTCTAGAGCGCTACAACCTCTCGCGCGACACCGGGCACGACATGCATCGGGGACCGCCTCGCCCCGAGCCCAGTTCCGATCCGGAGATCCGCAGCACCTCGATGCCCGACGCCTCGAGCCGTGCATTCGTTTCGACGTTGCGCTCGTAGGCCACGACGACTCCCGGCGCAATGGCCAGCGTGTTGTTTCCGTCGTCCCATTGTTCGCGCTCGGCGGTGACGTGGTCGAGTCCGGTATCGATCAACCGCAGCTTGCCGATGCCCATCGCATCGGCGGCCGCCTCGAGAAACGGGTCGGCCCCGCGAATACTGACGCCTGCGTCCTCGCGGTGAATAGTGAAGGCGGACAACGTGTCCTGAATCGCCGGATACATCACCACCGCGTCGGTGTCCACCATGGTGCACACCGTGTCCAGGTGCATCGACGCGCGCTCCTGCGCGATCGGCACCACCAGCACGCTGTGCGCCAGGTTGTCCTCGAACAGGCTGCGCGCCAACGCTTCTGCACCGGCGGGCGTGGTACGCTCCCCCACTCCTACGGCCACCACACCCGGGGCGAGCAGCAACACGTCCCCACCCTCGACCGGAGCCGTCCGCGACTCGTAGGCGCGCCGCACGCCCCGGAACATCGGATGGAATGCGTAGATCAGATCGGTCAGCGATGTCTCCCGTACTCGGGCAGGCAGAGCCAGCGAGGTGATCGCCACTCGATCGTCTATCCAGAACGACGAGTCACGGGTGAACAACAGGTTCGGCAGCGGATCGATGACGAAGTCCCCACCGTGATGCATTCGCCGAACCAGCGATGCCCCGATCGGTTGCGGCTCCCCCGTCTCCGCCTCGAGCAATTCGTCGAATGTCATGCCTGCCATCAGGATCTGCGCCAACTCGGCCGCGGGCACACCCCGCAGATGTTGGGCCAGGTCCTCGGCGAGCGACCGGCCGAGCCGTCGGGCATCGACGGCGGCGGAGATACCCTGCATTCGCGCTGCGCCGCTGACCGTCATGGCCTCGGTGAGGAGATCGCCGAGGAGCAGTACCGTAACCCCACGACCACGCAGGAGATCGGCGAACGCGTCGTGCTCGTCCTGTGCCCGATCGACCCACGGCAGACCGTCGAACAGCAGCTGGTCGTTGTTTCGCGGCGTGAGGCGTCGAAGCTCGTCTCCCGGCCGGTGCAGCATGACGGTGCGCAGCACCCCTACCTCGGAGTTGGCACCCAACGGGCCCGCAGCCGCATCGACACTCATGAACGAACGGTAAACCCATTCGTGTGCCACCGCTGGGATCAGGACCTGAAGTATTGTCGAGGTCGTGCCGATGCCCGAGTGGAACGTCCGCGAATTGACCCCCGGCCAGCTGTCCGAGCGCAGCGGAGTTGCGGTCTCGGCGCTGCACTTCTACGAGAAACAGGGACTGATCAGCAGCCGCCGAACCTCGGGTAACCAGCGCAGATTCCATCGCGAAACTCTGCGACGGGTCGCCTTCATCCGGATCTCGCAGAAGGTCGGGATCCCACTGGCGAACATCCGGCAGGCGTTGAGCGAACTACCGGACGAGCGGACGCCGACGCGCGAGGACTGGGCCAGGCTCTCGACGCAGTGGCATCGCGAACTCGACTCTCGGATAGAGCAATTGACTCGGCTTCGGGACAACTTGACCGGGTGCATCGGCTGCGGTTGTCTGTCGTTGGCCGGCTGTGCGCTGGCCAATCCGCACGACGAGCTGTCCTACTCGGGGCCGGGTGCGCGCACGTTGGACGTCGATTTCGACAAACCCTCGACTCGACGCGGCTCGAGCAGTTTGGAGAACTGATCGTTTGCCTTCTGCAGTACGAACTCGTAGGGCGGGGCGAACTTTCTCGCGACCCAGTATCCGAATCTGATGTCGTTGGAGGAGTAGACGAGGTACTTGCGCTTGGCTATTCCGGCGAGAATGGCATCGGCGACAACCGACGGTTCCACGGCACGCTTCTCGAAACGGTGTTGCAACTTCTGCACGCGCGGATCATCACGATCGACGCCGGCGATCTGCAGTGTCTGCACCAGTCCGGTCTTGACGCCACCGGGCACCACCAGGCTGACGCCGATTCCGTGACGCTTGAGGTCGTACTTGAGCACCTCGGACACTCCGCGCAGGCCGTACTTGCTGGCGCTGTAGGCAGCGTGCCACGGCAGGGGAATCAATCCGGCGGCCGACGAGACGTTGACCAGATGGCCACCGCGTCCGGCCTCGATCATCGGCGGCAGGAACTTCTCGATGATGTGAATCGGCCCCATCAGGTTGACGTCGACCATCGACTTCCAGTGCCGGTGCTCGAGATTCTCGACGGTTCCCCACGCCGAGATACCGGCGACGTTCATCACGACGTCCAGGCTGCCGAACTCGGCGTGAATGTCGTCCGCGAAAGCGGTGACGGCCTCGAAATCGGATACGTCGAAGGGCAACGAGTGACTGACGGTACCGCCCGCGCGACCGACCAGGTCCACCGTCTCGGCCAAACCGGTGCCGTTGATATCGGTGAGGAAGAGCTCGGCTCCCACTCCCGCAGCAGCGATGGCCGTTGCTCGGCCGATTCCGCTACCTGCTCCAGTGATCAACGTCTTCTTGCCGCGCAGATCGTATGTAGCCATCGAAGCTTGTATCCCCCAGCGGTTGCCACGTGTCAGTTCGATTTCGACCCTACGCGGTGACGACCGGGAGGGTCGTCACAATCTTTGCGACATCTCGTCTCGGTAGTCGGCGATGGTGCGCTCGATGCGCGCAGCATCGTCGTCGGCTCCATGTTTGCGTGCGTCGTCCGCGCGCTGCTGCAGGGTGCCGATCGCCTTCCGGAGCTCGTTGTCCGACATCCGCGGTTGCTGCACAGTGTGTTCCATGTCACACAGTGTGCCCGGCAAACTCGGGTGCGGCAAGCACACCGAGATCACGACATCCTCAGACGCTGACGGATCCCGACGTGATGTTCTCGCGCACGAAACTGGACAGACTCCGCGCCGCAAATTCACGGAAGTAAGCGAGTTTGTCGGTGGGCACCAGCGAGGGTAGGACCGTGTTCCAGACCCTCTCCATGCGTGAGGGGGCATCCTCGAGGCGCGACTGCGCCTCGGACACCATCAGGACTCCGGCGAGCATCTCGCACACCAGCAATGCTGCATTGCCCGCGTCCAGATGGTCTGCGACGTCACCGTGCTCGATGGCCCGCTCGAAGAGATGCTCGAAGATGTTTCCCCAGGTGCCGAACACACTGCCGCGGGCGGTGTCGGATCCGTCGATCTCCATCTGCAACCGGTACATGACGCGAACCAAGGGGTCCGATGCCGCCAGTTCGAGTACCGAATACGAGATTCCGATGACGGACTCGAGGGCCGGGCTGCGACTGTCGACCAAGCCGGCGCATGCAGTGGACACGCGCTCGTGACCCTCGTCGACGATCGCACGGGCCAGTTCTTCCTTGGACGCGAAATGGAAGTACAGCGCACCCTTGGTCACACCGGACTGCGCTGACACCTGACTCAGCGTGGCATTTGCGTGCCCCACCTCGAGAAAGAGATCTGCTGCAGCGCGCAGTGCGGCCGCTCGTGTGGCTTCTGCCCTGAGTTGTCTCACCATGTTGGAACACCCCTGCTCTGTCGACCTTGCCATGACATCGACGCTCTGTACGCGCTGGCCATCCGTCGGCCGATCGAGGTGAACATCGAATTCACTTCGCCATATCGGACTGTCAGCGCTCGCCTATAGTAACCGGTTCGGTGGCGACTTTGTGATTCGAAAGTGACAATTGCATGAAGAAGGGCTCGATTACAAAACGATTGAAATGAAAAGTTCCACTTCTCCAGTATTCGTAACGACTTCGACTTCCTCTTTGTAGGCGCGAAATATCGATCCGGACATAACGCACTCGTCGACCTGAGCCCACACGTCCTCGATCGGATCCGCCAGAGCGCCGCTGGGCACGAACACTGCGAACACGCCGGTCGGTACCGAGACGAACACATCCCCGACGGCGACGTCACCGGGCGAGTCCACCGAGACCGCGACCACCGCATTGACCGTGCCGTGCGGATCCGGGACGTACACCGTGCTCACCTGGGTTGCGTCGATATGCTTCTCGCGCACCCGGTCTCGCAGAAAACGCATCCATTCGCTGCCGCTCGATTCCGCGCCGGGCTCCACGCGCGGAGCCACCAACCCACTGAACAGCTCTGCGCTGCGTGCCGTGACGCGGAAGGTCATCACGAACCGCCGGGCGCTGTGATCGCCAGATAGAGGTCGACCTTGTACGCGTGCGGATAGCACTCGTAATCGCCGGTGAACGATCGCACGATATCGCCCTGCTCTTCGGCATGATCGATCTGAGTCCACAATCGGGTGAGAACCTCGGGGAAATAGCCCACCGCAGAAAAACGCGCATATTTCGCCGCGGGCACTTTCGCAACCAGATGTCCGCGCGCAACTTGACCGAGCGAAGTACACAGATAACCGACTACCTGCGTATTGTACGAGCCGATACCGGGGGCGAAGTCGGTGTAAATGGAAGCGAGCGGACCGGAGGTCTCCTGATTCAGAACCGCGGACCACGCTTGATCGAGTGCCGGGTCGTTGAGGCGTCCCAGCGCCCGTTTGGGGCTGCGAACGGGAAGACCCGCGACCCACGTTTCAGCGAGGTCGACGATCTCGAACGACATTCACACTCCGTAGAGAAGTTGCAGGGGCAGATCCTGTGTTCGGAACCGGCCCGTTCACAATATCGCCCGTCAATCTACCGGCGCGACTGGTGGGTGGACCGTCAATCGGTCAACCATACTTCGCACCCGTTTCGATCCCCGCAACAGCCGCCGCCGACGGTTCCTCCTCCCGAGATCACGAGGTGGCGTCGGAGCGCCTCCGACCGGCCTACCGCGTCGTACGTCCTACCGTGCACGTTCGATTTCAGCACAGAAAACTCGTCCCGTGCCTGCAGTTGTCGAATACCCGACACCCGAAAACCGGTACCGACCATCGATCCCGCGAACGACCCGTTTCCGTGACCCCGTATTCCCCGAGGGACGAACCGGAGAATTGTCGATGAATTTATTTTCCGCGCGCCGCGGCAGCATAACTCTCGTCGCGAATGCTTGACAGATCGCCTACAGGTGTAGCGCCGACTTCGGAATGCGAGACCGGGAGAATTCGAGATTCGCACGAGGACAGAATTCGTGTCAATGGCCAATGCGCCGTGTGCAGAATCAGGTCCGAAATGAGCAATCTGCGCAACCAACCATTGGCCAGCCCATGATGGGCCCACGTGCGATACGAGCTCTGGACGTAGTGCCGGTACTCGAGCGGTGGCGTCAGCAGCCGGCGTCCGGACACCATCACGCGCATCGGCTCGATCTGCGCGATCCGCAGACCTACCTTGTTCAGGCACAGCGACAGATCGATGTCCTCGTGCAGGTCGGTACGCAGGCTCGTACGACCGCGAACGGCTTCCCACGCAGATCGGCGGATCGCGAAATTGTTGCCCGATGCGGCAGAAACCCACTGCTCGGAAGGCCTGTTACGGACGGAACGGTCGACGAACGCCCGGTACGGTCGTGCCCACGGGGAGTCGTAGAGGTAGATCGGCCCGGTGACTGCGACGTAGTCGAGTCGGCGATCGAAGAAGTCGAGTACCGAGTCGACCCAGCCGGCCTCGACCCGGGTATCGGCGTCGATGCGGCCGATGATCGATCCGGAAGCGTGATCGAAACCGGTGTTGCGTGCATGTACGACGCCGCGCTCGGACTCCCGCAGCAGAACTACCTGCGGAAATCGCCGCGCGTATTCTGTGACGATGGCCGCGGTGTCGTCGGTCGAATTGTTGTCGACGACAATGATTTCGCGAATGCGTTCGCGCTGAACGAGCAATGCATCCAGGCATTCGCGCATATGAGCCGACTCGTCGAACGCAGGCACAACAATGGAAAGACTATTCACAACGCCAACCCCTGACACATTTTTGGCAATCGTGTAGCTCGATTTCCTCACACGGTGAACGCATTTGATTTCGAGCCGCTGACGTTGACGATGCTACATCATTACTTCAAGAAAAGAACCCGTCGAATTATTCGGACTTTATGGATCAGAATTCAGAATTCGGCGGAAGTATCAATCTTTGCATTGCCTCCCGATCGCGAAAATCGGCGTTGTCCCCGATCCATTGCTCCGCTGCGGGAAGGTCGTTCAACTCTCGGCGACGACGCGCCGGAGAGCCGACGTACACACCGTCCGGTTCACAATCTCGCGTCACCAGCGAGTTCGCCCCGATGATGCATCCGGCACCGATGTGTACGCCCGGCATCACGACGACGCCGGACCCGATCCACGCTCCCGGACCGATCACCACCGACTCTCCCCGCAATGCGCCTGCGCGGTGACCCGACGGCCCGGTCTCGTGAGTACTGGTGAGAATGCGAACGTGATCCGCGATGAAGACATGATCACCGATCACGATGTCGGCAACGGTGTCGAAGTAGCAGCCGAAGTTCACGAACACGCCGGTACCCAACCGAACCGATGCCTGTCCTTGAATCATCGAGCCGCCGTACATCAGGCACGGACCGGTTGTCCGCACCCCGGCGGGCCGCATGACCGATGCGCGCAGCACAGCAGGCAGGAACGGCACATTTGCCAACGAGACGAAGGTCGCCTGACGCATCTGAGCCAGGGCCCAGCGGACGTCCGACGGGCTACGCATCCAGTCGCGGACACGCGCGCTGGCCGTCACGCGGCGGCTCGCATCCGTTCGTCGGACTCGGCTCGATCGTCGACCGGCAATGCCCGGCACGGTACTGCTGCGAACAGTCGTGAGATCGGCCACCGCAGTGTGTGCATCAGCCAGTCCATGGCCACGATGCGACCGAGCTTGCGCGACGCGAGACCGTGCGCCTGGTACGAGCGGTAGCCCGCCAACGCATAGTGGACGTACTTCGCCGGCGATGTCGTCGCGCGCCGACCGGATACCGCGGCCTTCATCCACCCGTTCTGAGCAACAGGCAGACGCTCGGCGGCCAGGCACAGGCACAGGTCGATGTCTTCGTGCACGCAGGTTCGCTCACTGACCGCACCGCGAACCGCACGCCAGGCGGATGCGCGGATCGCGAAGTTGTTGCCCGATACCGCGAGGGCCGAGCGCACCGACGGCTCACGTCGTTCGGCGCGCGAGTGCATCCACGCCAGCGGTCGAGCCCAGGGAGATTCGTACAGAAACGTTCGGCCGCCGGTAGCAGCGACGGAGGAATGCTCGTCGAAGAAATCGACGATCGAGCGCGCCCACCCGGGTCGAACACGGGTATCGGCGTCGATTCGACCGATGATCGACGAGTCCACCAGGTCGAATCCGGTGTTGCGAGCATGGACCACGCCGCGATTGGGCTCGTGCACCAACACGACCTTGTTCGTCACCGCGCGAATGTTGTTCACCAGCTCGAGCGTGCCGTCGGTCGACCCGTTGTCCACGACGACGATGCTGTCGATAGCGTCGCCCTGATCGAGCAGCAGCGTCAAGCATTCGCCCAGATGGTCGACCTCATCGAGTACCGGAATTACCACACTGAGAGTGTTCATTTCGATCCCCTGACAAATTTCGACATTTCAATTCTGCACAGCAACGGCTTCGAACCTACGACATGTTCCGGTAATTGCCTAAAGATGTCCCCATTGCATATCCGCAGCTCACCGCCCTGAAAGATTCTGCAAGTCGGGTCGCGCCGCCCAAGCAATCGAATCGAAGGTTTCGCGCGGCAATTCTGCAATCGGGGTTTATCGAGTCGCATCTTCTGGAATCGAATCCCGAACCGACCACCTAGTTCGGTCGATACAAATGCATTCAGAATTCACTTCGCGGTCACACTCGTCTCGCCGTTGCCGGACAACGAAAAAACCGCCACTCGGGTGAGTGACGGTCTTCGTGTGGGTGGAGCTGAGGGGAATCGAACCCCTGACCTTCTCGATGCGAACGAGACGCGCTACCAACTGCGCCACAGCCCCTTTGCCGTCGTGCCGACCGGCTGGGTAACTCTAGCAAAGCCGTTTCCGGCGTTGCCTACGCGCCCTGGGCTCTGCGCATGTCCCGGTCCTCGTCACGACGAGCCTGGAACGGCTCCTCGTAGTGATCGAGATGCTCGAATTCGGGATCCTCGTCGTCGATCTCGAGTACCACCGCGCCGGGGCGACGCAGACGTTGCGGGACGAGCTCGAGCTCGTCGTCGGTTTCCGACTCCACGCCGAGACGGGATCGACCCATCCGGGTGAGCCGACGCCTGCGCACCTCTTCCTCGATCTGCACCTGACGACGCAGGTAGTACAGGTAACCGGCGAGGACGGCGACGGACAGTCCACACAGCCACCAGATCGTCGGGGAGACGATGAAGGCCAGGGCCGCGGTGGTGATCGCCGCGAACACGAGCCCGAGAACTGCGCGCTGCCGAAATGCGTAGCGCGCGGCCCGGGCAATCGCGTCGGCCTCGGGATCGAAGCCGCCGCGACCGCGTCGGCGAGGAACGAAATCGTCGTCGACGACACCGGGTTCGTGCGCGGGCGAACTTCCACGCGGTGCATCCGTGTCCGGTGCCTCGCGATCGAGGTCGCTGTCTGCTGCGTGAGTGTCCATCGGGTCCTCCGCGGTACCGGGTAGATCGGGTGAGTCTGGACGAACAGTCGCAATCGTGGGGCCGAAGATCTCGCGAGCCGGCGCGGAGACTCTCAGGTCGTCCTCCGGTCGCCAGTCGGGATCACTGCGGTGGCCGGTCGCGGGGCCGCGCTGCTTTCGCTTCGTGCCACCCCGATGCAGCACGCGTGTGGCGAGCGCAGCGTCCGTCGTCTGCATGATCTGCGGACGCTTGGTCATCAGCATGGGCAGAAGAACGAAGAGCCAGACGGCCACGAGACCGATCCAGATGATCGAGTTCGGCATCGGCGTTGTTCTCCTCCCTTTCGGCGACGGCGACAGTGAAAGACGTTCTCAGGCTATGCGGAAGACGAACGAGAACCATGCAGACGCGCCGACCCGAATTACACTCCTGTCACTTTGACAACACGAGTGCCCGTGCCGCAGCAGCGGAAATCAGGCCCACGCAGCCCGACCCGCGCGAACCAACCGATCGACGACGGTTCCCTGCACCTCACCCGAGGTGATCGCGACGAGCTTGTGATCGCGCCATTCACCGTCGACGTCCAGGTACTTGTAGAGCAGCCCTTCTTCGCGAAAACCGACGTTGCGCAGAACTGCCTGACTCGCAAGGTTCTCCGGTCGCACCGTCGCTTCGACGCGATGGAGTCCGACGGGACCGAAGCAGTGGTCGAGCCCGAGTGCCAGAGCCGCGGTCGCCACACCCTTGCCGTTGACCTCTTTGGACACCCAGTACCCGATCCACGCCGATCGGAGTGCTCCCCGCACGATGTTGCCGGTGGTGATCTGACCACAGAATTCGCCGTCGACCTCGATCACCAACGGCAGCATGTGTCCCTTGCGGGCCTCGGACTTGAGCCCCGAGCACAGGCTCGGCCACGAGGAGATGTGATGGCGTGAGTTCCAGCTGCCTTCCCCGCTGGGTTCCCACGGTTCGAGGTGGGCGCGATCCGCTGTGCGGATCCGACTCCAGGCGGCCGCGTCGCGCATCCGTACCGGCCGCACGGTGACGGTTCCGCCGGCCACTCTCACTGGACCCAATTTCGCCGGCCAACCTGGGTGGCTCGACCACGTTCGCGGCATCCGTCGATGTTATGCGCTACGCGCAGTGGCGTGGTCAAGCGCCCTCCGCGGCACTCGAACATGCCACTGGTGTCAGCCTCGTTGCGCGAGGAACGAGACCTTCACTTCTTCGCCGGTTCGGATTTCGGTGACCTCGGGATCGATGACGACCAGGCAGTTCGCCTCGGCGAGTGTCGCGAGCAGATGCGAGGACGATCCGGGTGCGCCGCCGAGCGCCTGAACCAGATATTCGCCTGTTCCCTCGTCGCGCATGAGCTGGCCGCGAAGGAATCCCTTGCGGTCCTCGATCGAGGTGATCGGCGCGACGGTTCGTGCGGTGACGGTCCGCCGCATCGGCTGCCGTCGGCCCAGAGCGATACGAATCAGCGGACGCACCATGACCTCGAACACCACGAGCGCGCTGACGGGGTTGGCCGGCAACAGAAAGGTGGGTACTTCGTCGCGTCCGAGTTGACCGAAGCCCTGGACGGATCCGGGGTGCATGGCAACTCGCTCCACTTCCATGTCACCGAGTTCGCCGAGCGCCTCACGCACACCGTCAGATGCGCCGCCGCCCACTGCTCCGGCAATGACCACGATCTCGGATCGAATGAGCTGACCCTCGACCACCTCGCGCAGTCGCTTGGGATCGGTGCTGACGATCCCGACGCGGTTGACGTCGGCTCCGGCGTCGCGCGCTGCGGCGGCCAGTGCATAGGAGTTGACGTCGTACACCTGACCGGGCCCCGGGGTCCGATCGGTGTCGACCAATTCGCCGCCCACGGAGATCACCGACAGCCGCGGCCGCGGATGCACCAGCACCTTGTCGCGCCCGACGGCTGCGAGCAGTCCGACCTGAGCTGCGCCGATGATCGTGCCTGCGCGAACCGCCACGTCACCGGGCTGCACGTCGTCGCCGATCTTTCGGACGTAGTCGCCCGAGCGCACCGGACGGAACACCTTGACGCGGGCGCGACCGCTGTCCGTTCGATCCAGCGGCAACACCGCGTCGGCCAGCGTGGGCAGCGGCGCGCCGGTGTCGACTCGCACTGCCTGACGCGGTTGCAGCCGGATGGGTTGACGCGACCCGGCGGACACCTCGCCGACGACGGGAAGCGTCAGATCGATGCGTTCGTCGTCCTCGTTGCGCAGGTCGGTGCCCGCGGCCGCCACATCGACGCTCCGTACCGCGTAGCCGTCGATCGCTGCCTGGTCGAAACCGGGAAGGGGACGCTCGGTGACCACTTCCTCTGCACACAGCAGGCCCTGTGCTTCCGAGATGGCGACCCGAACAGGCCGTGGAGCCACCGCCGCGGCGGTCACCCTGGTCTGCTGATCTTCGACCGAGCGCATCTGGCCCTTCCTCTATGGCATCGACCCGCGATGCTATTCGTACGTGGTCAGTTCCGGTGCCCAGCTGTCGCTCAAGCGTTCGTTCAGCCATTCGCGCAGCGCTGGGCCGTAGTCGTCACGTTGTAGAGCAAAGTCAACCGCAGCGCGCAGGTATCCCCCGGGATTTCCGAGGTCGTGTCTCGATCCGCGGTGCACCACCACGTGCACGGGATGGCCTTCTTCGATGAGCAACGCAATGGCGTCGGTGAGCTGAAGCTCACCGCCCGCACCGGGCTTGATCCGTCGCAGAGCGTCGAATATCGCGCGGTCGAGCAGGTAGCGGCCCGCCGCAGCCAGGTTGGACGGGGCGTCCTCCTGCTTGGGCTTTTCGACCATACCGGTGACCTTGAGGACGTTCGGGTTGACCGCGTCGGGCACGATCTCGACGGAGAAGACGCCGTAGGAGGAGACCTTGTCGTCGGGGACCTCGATGGCGCACAGCACCGAGCCACCGCGCTTGGCGCGCACGCGGGCCATGACGTCGAGCACACCGCGGGGCATCACCAGATCGTCGGGAAGCAGAACGGCAACGGAATCCTCGTCGTCGTCGAGGACTTCCTCGGCGCAGGCGACGGCATGCCCGAGTCCGAGCGGCTCGTGCTGAATGACCGACTGGACGTCGAGCAGACCGGGGGCAACCCGGACCTTCTCGAGCATCTCCAGCTTGCCGCTGGCTTCGAGCTTGTTCTCGAGGACGAGGTCCTCGACGAAGTGGGCGACGACGCCGTCCTTGCCCGGGGACGTGACGATCACGAGTCGCTGCGCGCCGGAATCTGCGGCTTCGCCTGCGACGAGCTCGATACCGGGAGTGTCGACCACCGGAAGCAGTTCTTTCGGAACGGTTTTCGTGGCCGGCAGGAACCGGGTACCCATGCCCGCTGCGGGAACGATGGCCGTGCGGAAGTGCACGGGCGTGGCGGCGGTCGTCGCTGTAACGGCTTCTGTCATGGTGCTCACCCTATCCATGGTTTCTGGTGATCTGCTCGCCGTGTGCTGCGTTTTACCCCCGAGTGCATATCGTTGAACGACGGCACAGGAAGGGAGGACGAATCGTTGTGAGCGTTCCCGAATTCACGGAGAACACGTCCAAGGATCGATGGCGAAAGCATGTTCTCGCCGAACGCCGACTGCTCGACGGTGCGCAACGCGCAATGGAATCCTCTGCACTCTGTCACGTCCTCGGCGAATTGGCGGCCGAACACCCGGTCGTGGCGGCATACGTTCCCGTCGGCCGGGAGCCCGGTTCCATCGAGATGCTCGACGCGATGGCCGCGGCCGGGTCGACCGTGCTGCTTCCGAGTGCCCACGAGCCCGGGCCGTTGCGCTGGGCTCGGTACGACGGACGCGAATCGTTGGTGACGGCCCCGTTCGGGTTGTTGGAACCATCGGGACCGACGCTCGATCCCGACGCGGTGTCGGCGTGCACTCTGGTGCTGATCCCGGCGCTGGCCGTGGACCGGAGCGGAACCAGGTTGGGCCGAGGCGCGGGCTTCTACGACCGCACCCTCGACCTGTGCAGACCCGACGCCGTGCTGGTCGCGGTGGTGCGTGAGAGCGAAGTGGTCGATCGTCTACCTGCCGAGCCGCACGACAGACGGGTGACGCACGTGCTCACCGCGGGCGGCGGGCTCGTACGCTTGGGTACGGAATAACGCTAGGATTCGATTCGTTGGCACTCCTGACTGTAGAGTGCTAATGCTCTCCCCAGTTTCGACAGTTTCGACGAACAGACAAGACACCGGCGGTGTTCGGCCTCGGCCAGCAGAGTGGCGAATTTCCTCGGTGACCAGCGCGGAGGAAACACGATGCCCACTTACTCATACGCATGCACCGAGTGCGACAACCGCTTCGACATCGTTCAGTCCTTCACCGACGACACACTGACGGTGTGCCCCGCGTGCTCGGGCAAGCTTCGCAAGCTGTTCAACTCCGTCGGCATCGTCTTCAAGGGCAGTGGCTTCTACCGCACCGACAGCCGGGGTGGCTCGGGTACCGCCAGCGAAGGCGCGAGCGAGAAGAAGTCCGACGCTGCGGCCGCGAAATCGGACAGCAAGACCGACTCGAAGCCCGCCGAGAAGAAATCCTCGGATTCGTCGTCGTCGAGCAGCACCTCGTCGTCGTCCACCACTAAAGCTGCTGCCAGCCAGTAGCTTTCAGCTTCATCCACAGGCCGGGCCGTTATCCACAGCCCGGCCTTTTCGGTGCCCGAACCGGCACGGCCACCGATAGCGTTTTCGCCATGGCTGCCGGCAAGAATCGACTCGACTCGACGCTGCTCGATCGCATCACCCTGCGTCCGGCGTGGGTCGAATCCACCACATTCAGACGGATCGCCGCCGGTGTGCTGGTCGCGGTCGCACTGGTGCTGTTCCTCGACGACGCTGCCGGCGACGACCGAGTCCGGGTGATCACCGCCGGACGCGACCTGACACCGGGCACCGTGCTGACGCCGGCCGACGTCGTGGCAGCCGAGTGGGACCGGACGAACGTCCCCGAGGGCGCACTCACCGAATCCGAAGCCGTCGAGGGCCAGACACTCACCGGACCCGTTCGAGCGGGCGAATTGCTCACCGACGTACGGCTACTCGGATCTCGGACCGCCACGACGGCTCTGGGGACCGAGGCACGCGTCGTACCGGTGCATCTCGCCGACGCCGCGGTGACCGACCTGCTGCGGGAAGGCGACCGCGTCGACGTGTTGACGGTCGAGTCCCAGGAGGACCCGAACGCGGTGCCCGCAGCGCGGGTGCTGGCGTCGGGAGCGATGGTCGTGCTCGTGTCCGCCGACGCCGGTGGCAATCGGCAGCGCGACCGCGTCGTACTACTGGCTCTACCGACGAACGACGCGACGACAGTGGCAGCCGCCTCGTTGGTCAGCGCGCTCACGGTCACGCTGCACTAACGTTTCTCGAGACAGAACAAACCGAACGTTGGGAGAAGGGCTCATGCTGAAGGGCTTCAAGGACTTTCTACTGCGCGGCAATGTCGTGGACCTCGCAGTTGCCGTGGTCGTCGGCGCGGCATTCACGGCGATCGTCACCGCATTCACGACGAACGTCATCAATCCCCTCGTCGCTGCCCTCGGTGGCAGCAACGAATATGGATTCGGGTTTCAGATCACGTCGTCGCCGGAATCGTTCGTCAACGTCGGCGCAGTCATCACCGCGATCATCAATTTCGTCATCATCGCGGCGGTCGTCTACTTCGTACTCATTCTCCCGGTGAACACCGCGAAGAAGCGCTTCGTGAGCCAGCCGGAGAAGGAACTGAGCGACGTCGACGTGCTGGTACAGATTCGCGACATCCTCGCAGGGGGAACCGCGGCCGGACAGAAGCTTTCGACCGCAGCCGACACCACGGGCGGTAGCGGCGAGGCAATGGACGCAGCCCCGGATCTCGGTAAGCATTCCAAGGACTGACACCGGCCGGCCTTCGACGAATGAATGCGCCATTCACACTGTCTGACAGCGTGAATGGCGCATTCATTCGTTACGGGGTGCCGAATTTCGGCTCTGGCATCAGCCGATGCTGAACGGCTGTCCCCACAGGGTGGTGGACGCCGTGACGGCATCGTTCTCGATGGTGACCTTCACGTACGAACGGGCCTCTGCGTAACCGGCACATCCAGCGACGCTCAGGGTCTCGTCGGCGTAGGTGTAGCCGCCGCCGTTGCCGTCGAACGAGAAGTCGTTCGATACCTCGGTCGCGACAGTGACGCCGTCGATCTCGGCGGACTTCTCGTCGGCCACGAGCTTGACGTCGTTGAACTGGCCGGGGGCGAGATTCAGCTCGACGCCTGCACCGATGTCGTAGGTGTTCGGCTGAGTCCTCTCGATGGTGAGGTCGAGCGTTCCGGGCTCGAGGCCGATCGTATTTCCTTGACCGAAGGACGCGTTTCCGTCGGTGCCGATCGCGGCGCTGAAATCCACCTGGCAGCCGACCAGGAAGCCCGGCTCGATGGATCCGCCACTGGCATTGGACGTCTCGACGGTGTAGTTACCGGTGACCCACACGTTGCGCTGGGTGGGCGTCGCACCCATCGACGGCGAGATCAGCGCGCTCTGGCCGAATCCCTTGACGGTGACGGTGGTTCCGTCGATCAGCGTCTTGCTGATCTCGTTGTCCTGCAGTGGAACGAAGGTGTCGGCGTTGGCCGCTCCGGCGGACAGGAACCCGATGGCGACGGCGCCGACGGCTCCGGCTGCAGCGATCTGGAATCCACGCCGCATGGTGGTGGTGTTCTGCATAGCTACCCCTTTTGGGAAAGTGAAACGCGCTCTAGGCGAGGGTGAGTGAAGTGGTGGGATGTTCAGCCGAGGCTGAACGGCTGGCCGTAGAGCGTGCCCTTGTAGCGGTAGTTGCCGGTGAGTTCGAGTGTGGTGTACGAGCGAGCCTGCGCGTAGCCGCCGCAGTTCTCGACGGAGATCCCGACGTCCTGGTACTGAATTGCGGTGAACGGGCCCTTGACGTCCTTGCTGCCGAGCTCGACCTGCGCCACTTCCTTGTCCTTGATGGGGACGTTGACTCCGACGCCGCCCTCGAACTTGTTGGTGGTCTCGCCTTCTCCGCCGATCTTGAACGGGATGGGGAACAGCGTGATGATGTTGGTGTTGCCGCCTTCGATGCCGAAGCCCGCGTTCATGTCCAGGCTCAGATCGTCCATGTCGAGCTGGCAACCGACGAGGTAGCCGGTCTTCAGGGTTCCGGTCACGCCCTCGGGAACGTCGGCGGTAGCGGTGCCGGTGACCCAGCCGTTTCGGTTGAGAGGATTGTTCGCGATCGCGGGCGAGATGACAGCCGATTCGTCGACGTGCGAGATCTTGTACGGCCCCGCAACCTTCTCACCGTTCGGCAATGGAACGAACGTATCGGCGTTGGCTGCGCCGACCGAGAGCATTCCGATGGCAACGGCCGACGCCGCGCTCACTGCTGCGATTCGACTTACCTTGCGCAGCACGGAGTGACGAATATTGTTCATGATTCCCCTCATATGACCGGCCGATGCCCCGTCCGACGGCCGGACCGATCGGGAGACATCTTTTCTCGCAGAAGAATACTGTACAAATCGGCACGAAGCATCCACAACGGACGCAATACCGATGCATGTTTCGGCAGCTCACAGATACATTCCCTGCTTGCGCTACCCAAACAGCGCCTGTGCTCGCAACCTGGCGTCCGTATTCGGAGCGATCGCTCGAATTGTGCTGACACAAAGCAAGGAAAAAGACACCCGAAATGCACAATGCATGCAACAAAACGAATCGAGTATCGACGTCGGCATAATCCGACGATCTTTTCCACACGCCATTCATTCGACCGACACGACGATGCCCTGCAATCCGTGGATTGCAGGGCATCGTCGACTATTTTCCTCGAACTAGAACTTCAACAGCGGAAACTCGTCGAGCGTGACGGCGGTGCCATCCGCTTCACACGCCGAGGCAACGGCATTCGAATTGTCGACGAATTTCTGGCCGGATTCACTGTCCGGCTCGGACAGCTCGAGCGAATCGCTGGGCAGATCGGCCACCAGGGTCGTCAGAGCATTCTTGACCTCGCCTGTCGCCTGCTCCGACTGAGTGGTGAATTCACTCAGCGACGCGGCCTTGTCCGCGGTCCACTTCTCGACACCGGCTTGATCGGTGGGAACGGCTTCGACTGTGGCGACAAAGGCATTGTGCGACGTCGCAAAGGCCGTGCAGGTATCGGCATTCTCCCCCGATGCTGCATCCGAGGATTCGCTACTGCAGCCGGCCAGAAGTAGAAATGCCGCGCAGGCTGCGGCGGAGAGAGCTTTCGTTTTCATTGTCGGTCCCCCGGACCCCTTCTCGCAGGCAGTACCGAAGCACTGTCCTGCGGTGTCGATTCGTTCGGTTCTGCTGGTACACAGCAATCAGGCCCGCCCGGGATACCCGGGCGGGCCCAATCGATTTCGGCTAGGTCAGCCGAAGGTGCTGCTGTTGATCAACCGATCGAGATCAGTTGAAGGTCCACGGGGTGCCGTACGTGACAGCAACATCACCGGTGGAGCTGGTGACGGAGACGTACGGACGGACGCGGACGTTACCGAGGATGCCGGTAGCGGTGCCGTGAGCGTTGGCGATCTGGATGGTGCCGGAGGGGCCTTCGGCGTCACCTTCGGTGCCCTGGACGTTGCCCGAGGCAGCGGTCGCGTCGACGATGCCGGGTCCGGGAGCGATCTCGGCCTCGAAGCCGACCGACGGGAGCAGGTCGCTGGTGGAGCCGGAGATGCTTGCGCCACCCTCGTTGTCGACCTCAGCGCCGAGGCTGAAGTTCGGGGTGGTGTAGCCGAAGGTGATCGATCCACCGAGGCTCATCGGGTAGCCGACCTGGTAGCCGATGGCGACGGTGCCCTCGAAGTCGTCGGCGTCGGGACCGGTGACGGTCCAGCCTGCGACACCGTTGGCGAACCACTCACGGGTGAGCGGGTTGCCGTCGAGCGGCGAGACGCTGTTGATGAAGGTATCGGACAGCGAGACGGTGATGACGTTGCCGTTGGCATCGACGACCGTGTTGGTGCTGTCCACTGCAGCGGACGCGGTTCCGGTACCGAGTACCAGACCGACGACCGACGCGCCGGCGACAACCGCAGCGCTCATGGACTTGAGTCCCCGGCTACGCCGCGACTTCTGGATCTCCGTCATTTATTCCTCATCATGTTCAGTCCCAGCACGCTGTCGCACAGGGAAGCTTGTGGCTTTCACCCTCGAACTGGATCGCCTGCATCAGTGCAGACGGGCCCGAGCCGGATGCGACCGTTTCGGCCTCATCCTGTTGTTCAGTTCCGAGATGAAGGGCGCGGTACCGGTTGGTCCCACGCCCTCCCTTGGAAGCTGAGGGGAACATTAGAGGAGATGCCGGATCGTGACAATCCCTACGTTTGCGACCGGAATGTTGCCGCGGCGTGATGTGTTTCCGCCGCGTGAACAAGTTTCACATCGATGTTAGCGATAACCCGCGTCACAGCATCTCCCGCGAGGGTCGAACCGTTACAGATGCCGCACACGCGTACACCGCCCTTGATGTGGGACAACTCCGCGCCGGGCATGCCCCGATCGACCGGTTCGCCCGTTCTGCACGACGCTCGACTCGGCCCCTTTCCGGCGTCGCGGGTGGGTCTACTGCCGAGTAGCTCGCTAACGGCAGGTAAACGAGTAACTAATAGACCTGTCATTCCGGCCCGGTAAATGTGTCGTGGATCACATCAGAAGTAATGAGGTGGTCGCTGTTGCTTCAACCATTCGTCCGAGGACGGGCCGCTTGATTCGGTGCCTGCACCGTCTCCTCGCTCGTCTCCGGTCGTCTCCGGCAGAACCTCGCCGAAGATGCGAGCGAGCCGGGCCCGTTCTGCTCGGGCCCGGCTCGCATCGTCTTCGGCCGATCGATCGTCGTTCGGCGTCTTGCTCATCGGTATCGCTATGCGTCCAATCCGGACAGCTCCGCGATGACCTGACTCGCCAGTGGCGTCAGCGTCGCCATCCCGTCGCGAATCGCAGCCCGCGACGAGGCCAGATTCACCACCAGGGTGCTTCCGGACACCCCGACCAGCCCACGGGACAGACCTGCGTCCAGCGAACCGGCCGCGAGTCCCGACGATCGCAGAGCCTCGCTGATACCCGGAATCTCGCGGTCGAGCACCTCCGCGGTGACGTCCGGGGTGACGTCGCGCGGCGAGACGCCGGTGCCACCGATGGAGACCACCAGATCGACACCGCCGATCACCGCAGTGTTGAGTGCGTTCCGCACGTCCACTTCGTCCGCCGTCACGGCGACGACGCCATCGACGAGAAAACCTGCCTCGGTCAGCAGTTCCGTGACGAGCGGGCCCTTCGAGTCCTTCTCGGTACTGTGCGCTGTTCGGTCGTCCACGATGACGACCAACGCGCGCCCTGCCAGTGGTGCGTCGAGTTCCATACCGCTCACCGTAGTAGTAAGGCCTCCACCCGGCTCACGCTGTGCATAAATCGTTGCAACCGTCCCGTGCCTGCCCGCTTCCCGCAACATCAGCGACCGCCCGGGAACGACGGGACCTGGAACGGCAGTTGCTGTTCCTGCTGTTGCGTCTGAGTCTGCTGCTGGGCCGCAGCAGGCTCGGCGGTACCGAGCGTCACAGTCGCCGTCTTCTCGCTGCCGCCGTCGGTGTAGGTGACGGTGACGGAATCACCCGGAGCGTGCGAGCGCACTGCTGCGATCAACGCGTCGCCGCTCGAGACGATGCGGTCGTCGAGCTTGGTGATCACCGCGCCCTTGGGGATGCCTGCCGATGCCGCCGGGCCTCCCTCGGTGACCTCGACGACGGTTGCGCCGTTGGCGTCGTCCTGCGACGGCACCTGCACCCCGATCATGGCCTGGGTGGCCTTGCCGGTGGTCGTCAGCTCGTCGGCGATGCGTTTCGCCTGATCCACCGGGATGGCGAACCCGAGCCCGATCGATCCGCTCTGGGCTCCGGATCCCTCGCTGCCGCCGAGGGTGGCGATCGCGGTGTTGATTCCGATCAGCTGTCCGTCGGTGTTGACGAGCGCACCTCCGGAGTTGCCCGGGTTGATCGCAGCGTCGGTCTGGATGGCGTCGATCACCGAGTTCTGATTGCCGGACTCACCCGACGTGGAGACCGGCCGGTTGAGCGAGGACACGATGCCGGTGGTGACGGTGCCCGCCAGGCCGAGCGGGGAGCCGATCGCGACAACCTGCTGACCCACTTCGAGGTTCGACGACGATCCGAGTTCGATCGGCGTGAGGTTCGTCTTGCCCTCGGCCTTGATGACGGCCATGTCCGAGACCGAGTCGGCACCGACGATCGTCGCGTCGGCGACCGAGCCGTCGGCGAATGCGACGGTGAGTTTGCCGTTGGCACCCGCGCCCGTCGCGACGTGATTGTTGGTGAGGATCAAGCCGTCGCTGCTGAGAATGACGCCCGAGCCCTCACCTTCCTCCTGCAAACCCTTCACCTGAATCTGCACGACGCTCGGCAGCACCTTGTTCGCCACCGCCTGAACCGAGCCGTCGGGGAAGTTGGCGGCAGGCTGAGCAGCGGTGACCGTGGAGTTCAACGAGTTGGTGACTCCCCCACCGTTGCCGTTGGCGTTGTTGGTGGCGATGGCACCGACTGCGCCGCCGATTCCGCCACCGACCAGAACGAGTGCGATGGCACCGGCCACCAGCGCCGAACGACCCGGGCGGGTCTTGACCGCACCCGGAGCAGAGTTCGATTGCGGCGCAACGTGTTGCGGCTGGGCGTGGGTGTGCTGGGCGGTCTGCGGGTCGCCCTGCTGACCGTACGACCCGTAGCCGGGCTGATACGGCCCCTGCCCGTAGCCGGCGTACTGCTGCGGGTACCCCTGCTGCGGCGGCTGCGCCCCTGCGTTGTGGGGTGGAGTCTGCTGGGACGGGAACTGCTGCGTCGGGTGCTGGTGAGTGGAATCCTGCTGAGGCGGATGCTGCTGGGCCGAGTAGTTCTGTTCGTCGCCGCGCGAAGCCCGGTCCGACGGATGCTGCTCGCCGCCGGCACCCTGTCCGGTCTGTTCGGATTCGTTACGGTCGTCGCTCATCGTTGCTGCTTCCTTCAGTAGAGACCTCGTCGTAGAGGTCCGCCCGCCTTCTTGCTACTCACTGTGCAGGGCGGTACTGAGAGAGCGCTGAGATCCGGCTATCAGTTTGCCGAGAGTGTCCCGGGATCGGGAGCACCTTCGCCGGGCAACACGATTCGTATCAGCGCGCCGCCCCGCTCGGACACCTCGACCCCGATGGTCCCGCCGTGCTTGACGACCACCTGTCGCACGATGGCAAGTCCCAGACCGGATCCGGGCATCGAACGCGACGCCGTCGAGCGATAGAAGCGCTCGAACACCAGCTCGCGATCCTCCTCGGGAATACCGGGCCCAGCGTCGTCCACCGTCAGCTCCAGCAGACCATCGCCGATCTGCCGCATCGCGATTCGAACCTCACCACCGCTCGGACTCCATTTGGCCGCGTTGTCGAGCACATTCAGCACGGCCCGCGATAGTCCCGCTTGATCGCCGTAGACGAACCACGGCATCAGCGTCGCATCGAAGTCGATTTCGTTGCGACGGCGGCGTGCTCGCTCGAGACTGCGTTCGACTGCGTCGGCCAGGTCGACTCGCTCGAACACCGTCTCCGGTGCATCCTCTCGCGCGAGATCGACCAAATCGCCCACCAGCGTGGACAATTCCTGGATCTGCGCCACCACGTCGGTCCGCAGCTCGGCCATGTCCTCGTCCGGGATGGACGGCGCTCCGGGGCGTCCCGCCGCGATCAGCAACTCCATGTTGGTCCGCAGCGAGGTCAACGGGGTCCGAAGTTCGTGGCCCGCATCGGCGACCAATCTGCTCTGCCTGCCACGAGATTCGGCCAGTGCGCGGAGCATGGTGTTGAAACTCTCGGTCAGACGTGCCAATTCGTCGTCGCCGGTCACCGGGATCGGCGTCAGGTCATCGGTGCGTGCCACCCGTTCCGCTGCTGCCGTCAGTCGGGCGATCGGGCGTAAACCGGTGCGTCCCACGGCCATACCTGCTCCGGCCGCCAGTAGCACTCCGCAGGCACCGACGATCAACAGCACCCACGCCAGACGGTCGAGCACTTCCCCGGTCGGCAGCAGTCTCTGTGCGACGACTAGGGTGCTGCCGTCCTCGGTGCGCAGTGCGAGCACCCGCTGATCGTCGAGCGTGCGCAGCGACGATTCCTGTTCCCCTCTCACGACAGCGAGTTCGGCATCGCCGATCGGCACCTTGGGCCCGGGAGGGTTGTAGCTGGACATGTCCGGATAGATCAGCGCCACGCTCACATCGGTGCTGTACAGCGTGGCTCCGGCCACGAAGCGTGGGTCATAGGACACCAGACTGGACTCGGCCAAAGCCGAGGCACGAGAACGCAATTGAGTGTCCACATCGCCGTACAGTGCTCGCGAGACCACCGTGTACGCGGCAATGGCCATGACCGCCACCGCAATTGCGACCACGGAGGCCGCGAGCAACGTCACCCGCCACCGCAGCGACACCGACCGGGTCAGGGGCATCGGTGGTCGCATCGCCGTCGGCGAGGAGCCGACACCGTCGGCCGACTTGCGCCCGAACGACGCGACCATCACGGGGGCGTCTCGCGCAGGACGTACCCCACACCGCGAACGGTGTGGATCAGCCGCGACTCCCCCTCCGCCTCGGTCTTGCGCCGCAGGTACCCGACGTACACCTCGAGCGCGTTGCCCGACGTCGGGAAGTCGTAACCCCAGACCTCCTCGAGGATGCGACTTCTGGTGAGCACTCGGCGCGGATTGGTCATCAGCATCTCGAGCAACGAGAATTCGGTCCGGGTGAGGCTGATCGAGCGTTCGGCGCGCGAGACCTCACGGGTGACCGGGTCCAACGACAGGTCCGCGAACGTCATGGTCTCCGAGTCGATGCCCGCTTCCATCGCGGTACGACGAAGCAACGCGCGCAAGCGAGCCAGCAGCTCCTCGAGCGCGAACGGCTTGGGCAGATAATCGTCGGCACCGGCATCGAGGCCGGCGACGCGCTCGGACACCGAGTCCCGTGCCGTCAACACCAGAATCGGTAGGTCGTCACCGACGCTGCGCAATCGACGACACACTTCGAGGCCGTCGAGGCGAGGCATCATCACGTCGAGAACCAGCGCGTCGGGACGTGCCGCAGCCACCTGCTCGAGCGCGTCGAGCCCGTCGACCGCCAGGTCCACGGTGTACCCGTTGAACGTCAGCGACCTGCGCAGCGACTCGCGCACCGCTCGATCGTCGTCGACCACCAATATCCGCATCCGTACAGTTTGTCCTGGTCGACTGAGATATGTCTGAGAGGGGTACCTACTCCACCTGCGCCGGGCTAATGCGTCGGCAGATTGCGGGCCAGCGGCAGATTCCATTTCCGCCACAGCGCGAGCAGACGCAACCCCGTCGCGAGCACTGTTCCGACCACCAGACCCACGTTCTCCGGCAGCGTCAGAGAATCGGCCAACACGACGGCCGTCGCACCGAGCAACGCGGGGAGGGCATACAGGTCCCGGTGCAGCAGTAGGGGCACTTCGTTGACCAGCACGTCCCGAATAACACCGCCGGCCACCGCCGTCGTCGTTCCGATCAGAGCTCCCGCCAACGCGCTACCACCGGAAGCCAGAGCGATCGTCGCACCGGTCGAGGCGAACAGTCCCATCCCGAACGCGTCGAGCACCAGCACTCCGCGTCGCACCTTGCCCATCTGTCGGTGCGCAACGAACACGACCAGCGAGGCGAGAAAGCCGACGGTGAGGTTCGGCCACGTGTCAAGAGACGTCGGCGGATGGATGCCGAGCAGCAGATCACGAATGATGCCGCCGCCGATGCCCGTCGTGATTCCGACGACGCACACCCCGAACAGATCCAATCGGCGGTGCACTCCGACCAAGGCGCCCGAGGCCGCGAAGACCGCGATACCGATGAGTCCGAGCACGTCGAGAAGCATCGGAACAGCATGTCACGGGGCTGACAGGGGTTTGACAGCAACATCCGACCGCTGCCACAGCATCGGCGAGCAACCTCGAGACATCACCGATCACGACACCGAGGAGCACATCATGCGCAGTGGATTCAAGAAGTCGATCGCAGCCGTCGCAGCTGCCGCCGCACTCACGCTGGGCGGTGGAGCCGTCGCCAACGCGTCGACCACCGACAACCTGATCAAGATCCCGGACGTGTACGACATGACAGCGACCGCTGCCGAACAGACCCTGGAGGATCTGGGATTCACGACCGTCAACATCAAGGGATCCGACACCGACGGAACCGCAATCGGAACCAATTACCAGAAGGGCGTCGAGGTCGACAAGAACGCCGCAATTCTCGTGATCACCGGGACCGTTCGCTAGCTCGGCCCCACGGCCCCGTCGTCGTCGACGGCGGCTGGGCTGTCGGCGTTGTCGTCACAGGCGATAGTCTCGGTGCGCAGCAGAATTTCGCAGAACCGAGGTGAACGAACAAGTGCCGATCATCGACAATGCCGTCTACGTCGACGGGAAACGTACTGCCAATCCCGAAAGCCTCGATATCACCTTCGAGGTCATGCGTGAGCGGCACGGAATGGCGTGGATCGGGCTGTACCGACCTGAGGTCGCCGAAATCATGGCTGTGGCAGACGAGTTCGGTCTGCACCGCCTCGCCGTCGAGGATGCCATCGCAGCCCACCAGCGGCCGAAACTGGAACGGTATTCCGAGCAGTTGTTCGTCGTTCTCCGACCCGCTCGATACGTCGACGAGACCGAAAAGGTCGAATTCGGCGAGCTGCACATCTTTCTCGGTCCGGATTTCGTCGTCACCATCCGCCATGCCGAATCACCCGACCTGGCGATGGTGCGAAAGCGCCTAGAAGGATCTCCCGAACTGATCGAACTCGGTCCCGAGGCGATTCTCTACGGCATCCTCGATCAAGTGGTCGACGAGTACGTCCCGGTGGTGACCGGACTGCAGAACGACATCGACGAGATCGAGGATCAGCTGTTCACCGGCGATCCGTCGGTCTCGCGTCGTATCTATTCACTTCTGCGTGAAGTGTCCGAATTCGACCGTGCTGCAAAGCCACTCGTCGAGATGATCGAATCACTCAAGCGAGGGTCGGACAAGTACAACGTCGACGTGGAATTGCAGCGATACCTGCGCGACGTGCACGATCACGCGATCCGCGTCTCCGACCGCATCGAGTCCTTCCGGGCCAACCTGCAGAATGCGTTGACCGTGCACTCGACCATCGTCGCGCAGCAGCAGAACGAGGAAATGCGCAACATGACCGAGGCCAGCCTCGAGCAGAACGAACAGGTCAAGCGCATCTCGTCATGGGGTGCAATTCTTTTCGCACCCTCCCTGATCGCCGCCATCTACGGCATGAACTTCGACGACATGCCGGAACTGAAGTGGCAACTGGGCTATCCGATGGCACTGATCGCCATGTTGATCTGCTCGACTGCACTGTTCGTGGTGTTCAAGCGCCAGAAATGGTTGTAGTGCGCTCCGCGCAGTGACTAGGACGAACCGAACCTCGGACCGATCGGGATGTCGCGGGTGAAGGTCAACCTGTCGAACTCGTTGCCGTATTCGTCGATGGCGCCGATCGTCATTCTGCTGGCGGTGATGCCCGGAATGCCCGGCACCACATCGACTCTGACGAACGAGTAGTTCAAAAATCGCACCCTCGACCAGGTGATGGACTCGGCCGACTTGGTGCCGTCCGGTGCCCAGACGTAGCTGTTGGGAACTGCCGTGTCGGGCAACTCGTTGCCGCGGTAGCTCACGCCTTCGCCGTCCTGGAACGTGTATCGCGGACGACCACCACCGCCGACGGTGTAATACACGGTGCCGTCGCTCTTTCCGCTGACCGTGGCGTTGTCACCGGCGACCCGCGTCGCGCGATTGCCACGGATCGGATCGGTGCGCTCGAAGACGTGATTGTGGGCCTGGAGCACCACATCCACCTCGTAACGGTCGAACAGCGCAACCCAGGCGTCGCGCACGCCCCCGTCGCTCGCGTGGGTGGACGTCGTCGAGTACGCGCAGTGGTGGAAGAAGCAGACGATGAAGTCGATGTTCGGATCGGCACGGTACCTCGCCAATGTCTGCTCCACCCAAGTGTTCTGGGCTCCACCGCTGTACCCGGTATTGGCCTTGATCTCGTAGCTCACGTCGTTCGCGTCGAGCGACAGAACGGCCGTGTTGCCGTACACGAACGAATACGCCGACGGGCAGCCCTTCGGCCCGTTGCTCGGCTGATCGAGACGCGCCGCGTGGCCGCCGTATCCGTTGGGGCTGTACAGCGCTTCCATGTCGTGGTTGCCGGTGGCGAACAACCACGGCGCGGTCGATGCGCTGGCTTCGATCGCCTGAAAATAGCCGTCCCAGACGTACGGGTTGAACTTGTCGAATCCCTTCGGCGGCGTCTGGCCGTGCTTGGCGAACTGCGGCGGCAGACCGCCACCGGACGGGTCGGCGTACGCGATATCACCGGCGAGGATGTGGAAGTCCGGGTGCGAGGCCTCGATCTGCCGATTGATGTTGCGCGCATGCTTGACCGACGGTTCGTTGTCCGCCTTGTAGTACTGGTCGTCGTAGTCGCCGGCGACCAGACCTGCTGGCTGCGAGGGGGTTTCGTCGACACCCTGATCGCCCATCATCGTGAACCGAAACGGTGCGATGCGGCCGGACGGTAGCGCCGGAGACGCGCTGCGGATATCGCTCACGAAGCCGTCGGCGGTGCGCCAGCGGTAGTAGTGCGGCAACTTCGGCGTCAGATTGTCGACGGGCACATGCACGTAGTACTGCTCCGCCGACAGAATCCCGCCGTCGGTCTGCGGTACCTGACTGATCAGATTGCGTACCTCGGCCGACGTCGTCGCACCGAGGGCGGGCGTGGGGCCGTGGTCGAGAAAGACGCCGGTCAGCCCGGGGTTCCGAGAGAGCTGAGCCGAGAACCGCAGCTGCGTCGCCGGATCGTTTCCGAACCCCATATGCCTACCGGCCACCGCCAGCGGAGCGTCCTGCGCATAGGCGGTGCGCGCGAACACCGAATTCCCGACGCCTACCGCGGCTGCCGTCGCGGCGGCTCCCACCAGAAAGTTTCGACGACTGACCGGGTGCCGCCGCAGAAACGAACGATGCCAATCATGCTGCTCGGCCATGGTCATGTTCTCGGCGAGCGTGCCCGGGATTCCGGTCGCGACGGTCTCGCCTGCGGGATTGAGCGTCATCAGTCGATCGTGGCGGTGACGCCCGCTCTATCCGTTAACCAAGCGAAGCAGTTGAGTGAACAGCACGAGAACACCGATGCACAACGGGACGAACGCGGACAATCCCGCCGGCCGTCGCCACGACTCCGTTCGACGTGGTCCGTTGAGACTTACACTTTCGAAATTTTCGATTTACACTGAAGTATGACCATCCTTGCCGAGCAGACCGTAATGCCACCGACCGGAGCAGACGCTGTGGCCACGCTCCGCGAGCTGGTCGAGTTGCTCGAGACGAGCCAGAATGTCGTTCTGGCGGACGATGAGAATGGCACGCGTCATGCCCTCCCGGACAGCGTCCGCGACGTTCTTCGCAAATCCTTGGCCGCCATGATCGATCATCAGGCGGTGACTATCGCTGCCAGCAGTACTGTCCTCACGACTCAGGACGCCGCTGAACTTTTGGGAATCTCCCGCCCCACGCTCGTTCACCTACTCGAGACCGAAAAAATTCCGTACACCAAGCCCAATCGACACCGCCGCATCCTCCTCGAAGACGTTCTCACCTATCAGCGGATGCTGGCAGAGACACGACGCAGAGGGCTCGATGCAATGGTCGCCGAGGCAGCCGAGGACGACTCGTACAGATCAGTCAACGGCTTTACTGCCACCCGCTGATCGGGCGGACCGATATGTCGTTCCGAGTCGTATTGGACGCGTGTGTTCTGCTGCCGTACCAGTTGTGTGACCTCTTCCTCCGCCTGGCTGAGAGTGATATGTACGAGCCTCTGTGGTCCGACGACATTCTGAATGAGGTCGAACGCAACCTCGTCGCCAAGTTCGCCAAGACTCCGGCCCAGGCGAGCCGACGCGTCGGCCAGATGCGTGAGAACTTTCCTGTTTCCGCGGTAGACGGTTACCGCGATCTGATACCGACGATGACGAACCACCCCAAAGATCGCCATGTGTTGGCAGCAGCCGTGCGGGGAGGAGCTGCGCTGATCGTCACCGCGAATCTCACAGACTTCCGCCCGGATGCTCTGCGCCGCTACGACATCGAAGCCATTCACCCCGACGACTTTCTCCAGGATCAACTCGATCTCGATCCCGCCCGCACTCTGCGCTGTCTCGTCGAGCAACGGGATGCCTACACTCGACCGACATTCTCCGTCAACGAGTTCTACAGCTCCTTGGCCAAGACGGTCCCGATGTTCGCCGCCGAGGCTGCGCGGGCAGAAGCTGCGCACATCGACCCTGACGCACCACTTCCGCTGGAAATAGTGTCGGGCGAAGACGCCATGCTGGCGTTCTTCCCTGACGGCAATCCGACCCCCGCAACTCCACTCGGCGCAGCGTTTCTGTGGTGGCAGGCCCTGCTCAACATCGACGACTACATGGCAGTCCTCGAAAGCCTCAGCTCGAATCCACAAGATTGGGGGGACTACCGAGCAATCGCCGACACGCTTCAAGGGTGGTCGATCATGCAGTACGTCGAAACATGCACAGACGCGCCTGATTCCATTGCCTACATCAAATTCATGCCCGATTCCGGCCACCCAATGCGCGCGTTCGGGGCCGTGCCGCTCACCCGGGTACAGGTCCTGACCGTCGAGAAGTGCCCGGATGGGTACTGGCGTGTGTGGGGACTGTCTGAAAACTACTTTCCCTCAGCTGCAAGGGTTCTGTACGGCACCGAAGAATGATGTCCGTCAGCAACGCGAAAACAGACCGCCCGGGGTGTAGGGGAACGGGACCGAATGCACGGAAGTGCGATGTTCGGACGGGATTCCGGCAATGAGGCCCGATAGTGTGCAATCTAGCCCACCAGCCGGAACCTAGACTCCCCCACCGAATGCGAGTCCCAGTAGATATGTCGCCCCGGCCGCGCCGTAGCCGATGGCCAGCTGTCGCAGAGCACGTTTGACCGGCGGTCCACCGCTGAGCAGTCCCACCACCAGTCCGGTGCAGATCAGGGCGATTCCGACGAGGACTGCCGCAACGATGAGCGCAACGAAGCCTTCGAGGCCGAAGAGATAGGGCAACACCGGGATGACAGCGCCGGAGGCGAAGAAGCAGAAGCTGGCACCGGCCGCGCCCAGTCCGGTTCCGATGGACTCGTGCTCGTCCACGTCGGGTGCCATCTCGTCGTCGGTGGGCAACAGCCGCAACACTTCCGACGCTTTGGCGTCGGCCTCCTCGTGTGTCATTCCCCGGGCCCGGTACACCAGCGCCAGTTCGTTGGCGTCGACGTCCAGGTGCTGGACGGCATCGCTTGCCGCGCTGTCCGGGGACGACGCCTCGAGCAACTCGCGTTGCGAACGGACCGAGACGTATTCGCCCGCACCCATGGACAGCGCGCCGGCGAGCAGGCCCGCGAGTCCGGTGACCAGGACGATCTGATTGGACACTCCGGAGCCGCTGATGCCGAGTACGAGCGCCAGGTTGCTCACCAGTCCGTCGTTGGCACCGAACACCGCGGCCCGGAACGTTCCTGACAGCCGATTGCGACCGCGAGCTGCCAGCGCCCTGATGACCTCGGCGTGGATCTGTTCATCGGCCGTCATCGCTTCGGTGGCATCGTCGTCGGTGGCGTACGGCGAGCGGGTCTCGGCTCGTTGGGCCAACGCGAGTACGAACACCGAACCGAAGCGACGTGCCAACACCCCGAGGATGCGGGTGCGGATGTCACCCTTGAGCGGCATCCCGACGCGGTCACCCAGCAGATTTCGCCAATGCTGCTCGTGTCGGCCCTCCGCATCGGCGAGGGCGAGCAGAATCTCGCGCTCCTCGCCGCTGCGTCGGCCCGCCAGATCGCGATAGACGGCGGCCTCGGCTCGCTCGTCGGCGAGGTACTGCCGCCACCGCTTCACATCTCGCGCACTGGGCCCATCGTTCATGAAGTGAAGATAGACCCGTCGGCGGTCAGCTCGGGTCGTACACCCCGGTCTGCACTGCTTTGACCAATCTCCGTGGCACTCGGAACTCGCGACCCTGGAAACGCACGGTCACCAGATCTGGAGCAACGGCTTTCCATTGCGCACGACGGCTCCGAGTGTTGGAGCGCGACATCTTTCTCTTCGGAACAGCCATGGTTCAGGAATCCTTTCGGCTTCGGCGGCCGTATCGCTTCTCGAACTTCTCGACGCGTCCCTGGGTGTCCATCACGCGGGCGGCTCCGGTCCAGAAGGGGTGCGATTCGGACGAGACGTCGACGACGACCAGTGGGTAGGTGTTGCCGTCGTCCCATTCGGTCTCGCGCGCGGATGTGACGGTGGATCTGGTGAGGAACTTGTTGCCGGTACTCGAGTCCTGGAACACGACCGGGTGGTAGTCGGGGTGGATGCCTGGTTTCATTCTTGTGCCTCTCGTGCTTGTTCTGCGTACGGGGATTCGCTGCTCTCGCAGGGGTCTTCGTGCCACTGGCCGAACGGGTCGGTCCAGGTGGACCACAGAGCGGGGTCGGTCATCTCGTCGTCGGATACCAACGCCCACTGCAGTGTTCGGTCGATCTCGGTGGGGTCGGCCTCGTGGACGAGGATCACCAGAGAGGTGTCTCGATCACCGAACTGCTCGTCCCATCGCAGTGCCGCCATCGCACGTCGGGTGGTATCGATACGCTCCTGTTGCACGGGAGTCATTGCGGCAAGCCACTTTCCGGCGCTGGCAACACGAAGGCCGCCGCCGGCCGATTCGATCCACAGCGCTTCGTCGGGCTGCGTGGCGACCCACGCCCGCCCCCGCGCGGTGACGACTCCGTCGAGCAGCACGTCGATCGCCTCGTGCAACCGCTCGGGATGGAACGGCCGGGTTGCGGTGAATTCGACCAGCGTGACTCCGCAGTCAACGCTCAACGGCGGCTGGCCTCGCAGCAACGGCGAGTGTGCGTCGGTGATCGCACCGCGTCGCGCATCGGTCGGCACGGACGCGAGAAGCGCTGGGGCGTCGACCAGCGCATCCTGGGAGACCCAGACGACGGGAGCGTTCGGCGCCAGACGCGCCAGCACCGCCGCGAGCCTTGCCCGCTCCCACGCGTCGACGTCGGGACCGGCGGTGACGACGAGCGCGTCCGCGTAATCGACCTGCCCGACCACCAATTGCGCGACGGTTCGATCGTCGTCACCACTGGCGACGATGCCGCGGTCGGCCATGGCGTCGTCGCCGGTGGCGTCGGCCAACCAGGTTGCGGCATCGAGGCAGTCGATCACTGCCTCGATGCGGACGTCACGAGAGGCCGGGCCGTCGATCTGCCCGACGATGCCGGCCACGACGACGTTCTCGACGGCCCAGCACAACGCCTCGGGTTCGAGGGCGGGGTCCATGGCGAGCACGATGCGATCGACGTTGCTGCGGGCGGACAGCGCACGTAGCAGCGGCAGCAGGTCTTCGCGGAGCGTGCAGGAGACACAGCCGTGCGCCAGTTCCAGGATGGTCTCGCGGGGATTCTCGCCCAGCACACAGAGCGTGCGACGCACGACTCCTTCGGCGACGCGACTCAGATCGTGGCGAACCGCGACGGTCCCCGGCGCGAGCAGAGATGTCACGACCGCATCCATGGCTCCGGTCCAGCCGGAGACGAGGACCATCGGGGTTCGATCGTCCGGTGAGTAGTTCACGGGCACCCTTCTTTTCGACAACGATTGTCATTACTTGTGGTTGCACGCTACATTCGTGGACACGCTTTGTCGAAAACGATTGTCATAACGGCAAGAAAAGGAGTGATCGTGTCAGCGCACTGCCAAGTCACCGGCCGCACCCCCGGATTCGGAAAATCGGTCTCGCACTCCCACGTGCGCACCAGCCGAAGATGGGATCCCAACATCCAGCGCAAGACGTACTACGCACCGAGCCTCGGCCGCCGCGTCACTCTCACGCTCTCGGCCAAGGGCATCAAGACCATCGACCGCGACGGCATCGACGCCGTGGTGGCCAAGATCCGCGCACGTGGGGAGAAGATCTGATGGGCAAGAGCACCGACGTACGTCCGATCGTCAAACTGAAGTCGACGGCCGGCACCGGATACACCTACGTCACCCGCAAGAACCGCCGCAACGATCCCGACCGACTGGTGATGAAGAAGTACGACCCGGTCGTGCGCAAGCACGTCGATTTCCGAGAGGAGCGATAACCGTGGCGAAGAAATCGAAGATCGCGAAGAACGAGCAGCGCAAGATCGTCGTCGCCCGGTGGTCGTCGCGTCGAGCAGAGCTCAAAGAGACAATCCGTAGGCCCTCGAGCAGCGATTCCGAGCGCGCACAGGCCCAAGCAGCACTGCAGCGTCTGCCACGCGATTCGAGTCCGGTACGATTGCGCAATCGTGACGCTGCGGATGGACGTCCGCGCGGTTACCTACGGAAATTCGGGCTGTCCCGCGTGAAAATGCGCGAGATGGCACACCGTGGGGAGCTGCCAGGCGTCCACAAGTCGAGCTGGTAAGGGAAAAGGTAGAGATGGCAGTCAAGAGAGCACCGTCGAAGAAGGTCCGCGCAGAGGCGGGTCGTCGACCGAAGAAGAACCCGTTGAACGCCGCCAAGGTGACCACGGTGGACTACAAGGACATCAACCTCCTTCGTCAGTTCATCTCGGACCGCGGCAAGATCCGCAGCCGTCGGGTCACCGGGCTCACCCCGCAGCAGCAGCGCCAGGTCGCTGTCGCAGTGAAGAACGCTCGTGAAATGGCATTGCTGCCGTTCACCAGCCGCTGATCCAGACTTTTCGTTCAGAGAGGCCACGTAGCCATCGGCTACGTGGCCTCTCTGTCGTTCCCGATCCAGAGATGAGCAGTCCGTAGATGTCCGGCGTCCTCGAGGGCTTCACCGTCATCTTCGTCGTCATCGCTCTGGGTTACCTGCTCGCCCATCTGAAGGTGCTCGGCGATCATGGCCAGTTCGTACTGAGCAGGCTCGTGTTCTTCGTCGCGACGCCTGCCTTGCTGTTCGTCACGTTGGCCAACTCGGATCTGTCGGTCATCCTCTCGCCCACGCTGGCCGTGGCCGGTGCCACCGCCTTGCTCGTCGGTGCCATCTATTTCGTCATCGCCAAGCTCGCGCTGAAACGAACCGTGCCCGACGCGACCATCGGCGCACTCGCGAGTTCGTACGTCAATGCCGCCAATCTGGGCATCCCGATCGCCGTGTTCGTACTCGGCGACGCGAACTTCGTCGCTCCTCTACTGCTGTTCCAGATCATGATCTACACCCCGATCGCGGTGACCATCCTCGACGTGTCGACCGAGATCGAGAAGGTCTCTCTCTTCAAGACCGTCACCACGCCGTTCCGCAATCCGATCGTGGTGGCCGGAGCGGCAGGGCTCGTTCTCTCGATCACGGGCTTCGAGCTGCCCGAGGCGTTGATGCAGCCGTTCCAGCTGGTCGGAAATGCGTCGGTCCCCGGCGCATTGCTCGCCTTCGGCCTGTCCCTCTACGGTGCCCGGGTACTGCAGAAAGGCATCAGTCCGCGTCGCGACGTAGCCCTGGCAACGGTGTTCAAGATGGCGCTTCAGCCGGTGCTCGGCTACCTGATGGCTCGGTTCGTCTTCGGTCTGGACGGGCACGATCTGTTCGCCATCGTCGTGATCTCGGCGCTGCCGACGGCGCAGAACGTGTTCGTTTTCGCCAGCCGTTACCAGCGCGGGGTGGTACTCGCCCGAGACACCGCCTTCGTGACCACACTCGTCTCGATCCCCGTCATAGCGCTCGTGACGGTCTTCCTCGCATGAGCCGAACACAAAGGTTCTCCTCAGCTCCCAGCGCTACGTTGGATTCATGAGGTTTCTCGCTGCAGGTGTCATGTTGTGCCTGCTGCTGGTCGGCTGCAGCACCGCCTCCGGTGGCGACGAGGACACAACCCCGACAGTCGGTTCCACCACCCCTGTGGGGCTCGCCCAGCAACCCAGCGCCCCTCCGGTTCCGCACGAGGTGCCCGTCGGCGACGTCGGCACGATGTTCGAGCCGACCGCCGATCTACTCCGCGCCACCACCACTCCGTTCGAGTCGTGGAGCCAGATCTCCCCCAACACCATCGCGGTCCACTTCGTCACCGGCACTCCCGAGTGCTACGGAGCCGACGCGTCGGTCACCGAGACCGACACCACGGTCACCATCGAACTGCGTACCGGAACCCGGCCCGACGCCGCTGACAAGTCCTGCATCATGGTTGCCGTCTACGCCACCATGCAGATGACTCTCGCTTCACCACTGGGGAGCCGCACCATCCTGAATGCGGCCTGACCCCGGCACCGGTAGTGTCCGGGCAGTGAGCGATCATCTGCCCGACCGAGATCGAAGCCAGGTTCGCGCCGCCGACGCGGACAGGAGCCTCGTCGCGCAGTTGCTGAGCGACGCCTTCGCGAACGGCCAACTCACCGTCGATGAATACGACGAGCGCACCGCTGCGGTGTACCGGGCGAAGACCTACGGCGAACTCGACCTGTTGACCGGCGACCTGGTGCTGTCCCCTCCCCCTGCACATGCACCGTCCGGTGGCCCCACGAACGACCGCGTGATCGCGATCATGAGTGGTGCCGTGCGCAAAGGCGAATGGACCCCCGCCACGCGCATCGACGCGTTCGCATTCTGGGGTGGCATCGAACTCGACCTACGCCGCGCAACGTTCACCACCGAGGAAACCACCATCAACTGCGTCGCCATCATGGGCGGCATCGAGGTCACCGTGCCGCCCGGTGTGAGCGTCGAAGTCCGCGGCATGGGCATCATGGGCGGATTCGAGCACGTCAGCGCGACGCACCCCGGCGCGCCCCGCGTGATCATCACCGGTTTTGCCTTCTGGGGCGGAGTATCGGTGGAGATCAAACCCGCCGACAAGTGATTCAGGATCGCCGACGCTTCAAGTAGTCGGTCACCACCGCGGCACCGAGTCCGTCGAGATCGGGCGCGATGACGCGTCCGCCCACGCGTTCGGCCATCTTGTCGACAACCCGCGCGAGGCCCGGATCGTCGCCGAGCCGGAAGATCGTCACCTGCGCACCGAGTTTCGCGACGGTATCGAGCTCGCGCACCGTCAGCCCCAACGTCTTCGACGACGGCGGGTAGTCGAAATACGCGTGACCGTCCGGTTCCAGATGGGCCGTCGGCTCACCGTCGGTCACGATCAACACCACCGGCTGCGCATTGGGATGACGCCGCAGATGCCGCACCGCAAGCATCAGCGCGTGATGCAGGTTGGTGCCCTGATCGTAGGCACCGTCCAAGCCGGCCAGCTCGGACGCCGTCAATGTCTGCGCGTGCCTGCCGAATCCGATGAGTTGCAGGTCGTCCCCGCGAAAGCGGGTGCTCACCAGGTGATTGAGAGCCAGCGCTGTGCGCTTCATGGGCACCCACCGGCCGTCCATCACCATCGAGAACGACGTGTCGACAAGCAGGGCCACGGCAGCCTGCGTTCGCGTCTCGGTCTCGCTGATCTCCACATCGGTCACCTGCAGCTGCACCGGGAAGCCCGATCCTGTTGCTGCTGAGCGCAGTACCGCATTGTTGACCGTGCGGGTCACGTCCCACGGCTCGGTGTCACCGAACTCCCACGCTCGCGACGCTCCGGTGGGCTCCCCCATCGCACCTGCCTTGCGAGTGTCTCGCTCGCCGCCGCGTCGGGACAGCTTTCCCGCGACGTCCTTCAGTGCCGACTGCCCCAGCTGCCGCATCGCCTTCGGCGACAGTCGCCATTGACCGTCGGCACCCTTGTCCATGAAACCCTGCTGCTGCAGCGCCTTTTCGAGCTCGGCGAGCATCCTGGCGTCGGCCGCGGCCTCGGGCCCGAGTTGCTTCAGCAACGCGTCGGCGTCGATGTCGTCCAGCGCAGCTCCGTTGTACTGCTGTGAGAGTTGGTTTCCCAGGTTCTCCAGGTCGGCGATGTCCTGGAGCGCACCGGTGCCGTCGCCGAGTCCCATACCGTTCTCGCCGCGGAAGTTCTGCGAGCCGTCCCAGTCCTCGCCGGGCCGGGCCTGCTGGAGATTCTGATCGAGCTGATCCAGCTGACTCAGCAGGTTCGAATCGCCGAAGGCCTGCTGCGCCAACGCATCGAGCTCTGCCCGCTGTTCGGGACTCAGCGAATTGCGAAGCCGTTGCGCCGCTGCCGCTCGCTGTGCAAGCGAATCCAACAGCTCGTCGACATTCTTCGGGTTCTCCGGGAAGTGCTGACCGTGCTTGTCCATGAACTGCTCGAACTGCTCGTCGGTGTCCTCACCCTTGTTGTGGGCGTCGAGCAATTCGTTGAGGTCCTTCAGCATCTCGCTGATCGCCTGACGGTCCTCGTCGGTGGCACCTTCGAGGGCCTGCTTCATGCCCGCAAAACGCTGATCGAGCATTTCGCGTCCGAGCAGGTCCTTGATCTTCTCGTAGTTCTCGCGTGCCTCCGACGAACGCCAGTCGTAGTCCGAAAGCTCCTGCACCGCTTGCGCCGTGGACGGTGAGAGATCGCCGATCTGCATCTCCTGGAACCGCGCATCGTCGTCGAGGGCACGCGCCAACGCCTTGCGCTCCTCGAGCACGGCCTTGTCCAGCAGCTCACGCACTTCCTGCAACGTGCCGTCGAGGTTGTTCTTCTTCAACAGGTCTCGTCGACGCTTGGCGGCCTGCGCGGCCAGGTCGTCGAGCCCACGCATGTTCTTCGTCCCGCGCCGCAGCATCTCCTGCAATGCCCGACGCGGCGACGCGCCCTCGAGCACGTCCTCACCGATAGCGTCGAGCGCCTCACGCAGATCAACCGGTGGCGCAAGAGGATCCGGCCCGTCGTGATAGCGCCCGTACCTGGAACGACGCATCAGCTGTACACCGTCTGGCCGTCGTCGTCGGGGTCCTTCGAGATCCGACGCGCCAGGTAGAGACCCTCGAGCGCAAGTTCGACGGCGGCCGCTTTCTCGCCGTCCGAGGTGGCGTTCAGACGCTCGTGGATGTCGCCGATGACCTCGACGTCGGGCAGCTCGTCGAGCAACGCCTTGGCGGTGATGCGATCGCCGGTGACGATCGGCTCACCCGTCTCGATTGCCGTCACCAGAGCTGCGAGGTTGATGCCGCCGAGGTGAGCTCGAACGGTATCGGCAGTCGCCCGGCGCAACATGTGCTCGAGCACCTCGATTTCGCGTCCCTCCTCACCCGACTCGAATTCGACCTTGCCGCGCAGCACCTCGATGATGGTGCCGAGATCCACCGGCCGGGCCACGGGCTCGGCCTCACCGAGTATCGCGGCCCGGTGAACGGCTGCGGCAGCGATGGTTTCGGCTGCTGCGATCGCAAATCGAGCGGAAACACCGGAGCGCTGATCGACCGACGGCGACTCGCGAAGCAGTCGGGTGAATCGGGCCAGCACCTCGAGCAGATAGGTGGGGACGGTTGCCTGCAGCTCCGCCTCCTGATCGATGACGGCCACCTCGGCGTCGAGTTCGAGGGGGTAGTGCGTCCTGATCTCCGCGCCGAAACGGTCCTTGAGCGGGGTGATGATGCGCCCGCGATTGGTGTAGTCCTCGGGGTTCGCGCTCGCCACGAGCATGACGTCGAGCGGTAGCCGCAGCGTGTAACCGCGGACCTGGATGTCACGCTCCTCCATGACGTTGAGCAGCGAGACCTGGATGCGCTCGGCGAGGTCGGGGAGCTCGTTGATCGCCACGATGCCGCGGTGGCTGCGCGGGACGAGTCCGAAGTGAATGGTCTCCGGGTCGCCGAGGCTGCGACCCTCGGCGACCTTGACGGGGTCGACGTCGCCGACGAGATCCGCAACCGACGTATCCGGGGTCGCGAGCTTCTCGGCATACCGCTCGGTGCGATGTCGCCACTCGACGGGCAGGTCGTCGCCGAGTTCCTGGGCTTTGCGGATGCTGGCCGGGGTGATCGGCTCGTACGGGTGCTCGCCCAGTTCGGCTCCGGCGATCACCGGCACCCACTCGTCGAGCAACAGATTCAGGGTGCGCAGCAGTCGCGTCTTGCCCTGCCCGCGCTCGCCGAGCAGCACCACGTCGTGACCGGCCAGAATCGCGCGCTCGAACTGCGGCAACACCGTCGAGCCGAATCCGACGATCCCCGGCCACGGATCCGTGCCGTCGCGCAATGCCGTCAGAAGATTTTCCCGCAACTCTTCCTTGATCGACCGCTGCCGATGTCCGGATGCCTTGAGTTCGCCGAGAGTCGAAATGCCAGGTTTGGTAGAGGTCACTTCTCCACGCTACGAGCGTTTGGCCGATGCTGCCATCGAGAGGGAAAGAGCGCTGCCGCCGAGTTCGCACCTATGCCACTCGAAATGGACAAATCACCCGCGTAAGTGCGACCTCGCTACACCGGGGCACCCGCGGCGCGGAGCTTTGCCCGCACGCGTGCCACCACCTCGTGCGGTCGCAGCCGCATCTGCTCGGAATTGACGCGGACGATCTGCCACTCGGCACGATCGAGATCCTCGAACCGCTCGATGTCACGGGTCCGCTGACGCTCGTCGAGCCAGTGGTGAACGCCTTCGTATTCCACCCCCACCCGCCAACGACGCCACCCCATGTCGATGCGTGCCACGAATCTGTTCGAACTGTCACGAATTTCGATTTGAGTCTCGGGCTTCGGGAGCCCCGCCTCGACCAGAGCCAATCTGGTGCGCGTCTCTTGTGGCGACTCTGCACCGCAGTCGACGACATCGAGCGCACCGAACAGGCTCCGGATGCCTCGGGTGCCCGGTCGCTGCAGCGCATACGCGCGTATGGCTTCCTCGTCGACGCAGGTTGCGGCGAGTAGTGAGTCGAGAAAGACCACCGACAGCGGCGACGGCACCCAGCGACCGATATCGAATCCGGTGCGCACGGGTGTGGACACCGCGAATCCCTGAGCGATCATGACGTCGTCGGTATCGAACGCGTCGTGGTGGATTCGGAGCCCGGGCAACTGGTGCGATCTCCCGGTCGCCAACACACTCGGAGGAGTACTCGGGTCGATCCACTTCGCGCCGTGGACTGCCGCCGCGGAGACCCCTGCAATCACGGCACCATCGCCGACGCAGATCGATGCGGCGATAGCCATTGTTCGCGCATCGACAATGGTCCCGTCGCAGACATACGTGTCGCGACAGACCCTGACGTAGTTGCGGCTCAGCTCGTACCTGCTGAGAGCGCCCGAGCGTATCGCCTGCGAACCCCGAAACGGCCCGATCTGCATCCCCATGGCTTCAACCTTGGCAGGGTCGCCACCAGGGAAAGGGCCTGCTCAGCGATCTGTGGATAACTTTTTGCCTATCCACAGATCGCCGAGTTCGCAGTTATGCGGCCATAAATGGGGTATGGGCCTGCATAACTGCGACTTCGGCGTCATTCATCAGTGAGCGAAGTGCCGCGATCCCGTGAGGTACAGCGTCACTCCCGCGTCCTGAGCCGCGGCGATCACCTCGTTGTCGCGTACCGAACCACCGGGCTGCACAACGGCTTTGACGCCTGCACTCATGAGAACCTGCAGACCGTCGGGGAACGGGAAGAACGCATCCGAGGACGCGACCGAGCCGACGACGCGATCCCCGGCTCGCTGCACGGCGAGGTGGGCGGCGTCGACGCGGTTGACCTGGCCCATTCCGACGCCGACGGACGCACCGTCGTGGGCGAGCAGAATCGCGTTGGACTTCACGGCTCGGCCTGCGCGCCAAGCGAATTCGAGATCCTTGAAGGTCTGCTCGTCGGCGGGTTCGCCGGCTGCGAGGGTCCAGTTGGCCGGGTTGTCTCCGTCCGCGTCGAGCACGTCCCGTTGCTGCAGCAGTGCGCCGCCGGAGATCGGCTTGAGTTCGACGCCGGAGGTGGGCGGTGCGACCGCGAGCAGCACGCGAATGTTCTTCTTGCGCTGCAACACTCCGAGGGCACCGTCGGCGTAGGACGGCGCGATGATGACCTCGGTGAAGATCTCGGCTACCTGCTCGGCCATCTCGACGGTGACCTCACGGTTGGCAGCGATGACGCCGCCGTACGCGCTCACCGGATCGCAGGCGTGAGCCTTGCGGTGCGCCTCGGCGATGTCCTTGCCTACCGCGATGCCACAGGGATTGGCGTGCTTGATGATGGCGACGGTGGGCTCGGCGTGATCGAACGCCGCACGCCAGGCTGCATCGGAATCGGTGAAGTTGTTGTACGACATCTCTTTACCGTGCAACTGCTCGGCCTGCGCGATGCCTGCGGCAGCGGACGAGTCGACGTACAGGGCCGCCTTCTGGTGCGGGTTCTCGCCGTAGCGGAGCACGGCCGAACGGTCCCAGGTGCCGCCGATCCACTCCGGGAACACCGTCTCGGTGTCGGGGGTCAGCACATTGCTCATCCACGATGCCACCGCGACGTCGTAGGCGGCAGTGTGCTGGAAGGCCTGCGCGGCGAGCGACGTGCGCTCGGCGAGGGTGAATCCGCCACCGGAGACGGCGGTGAGCACGTCCTCGTAGCGGGCCGGGTCGACGACGACGGCCACCGACGGATGGTTCTTGGCCGCGGCGCGCACCATCGACGGTCCGCCGATGTCGATCTGCTCGACGCATTCGTCCGGCGTCGCGCCACTGGCGACGGTTTCGGTGAACGGGTAGAGGTTGACCACGACGAGCTCGAACGCCTCGATGCCCAATTCCTCGAGCTGCGAAAGATGTTCGGGCTTACGGGTGTCGGCGAGTACGCCGGCATGCACGCGAGGATGCAGCGTCTTGACGCGGCCCTCGAGGGTCTCGGGGAATCCGGTGAGGTCCTCGACCTTGGTGACCGGGATTCCGGCGTCGGCGATCTTGCTCGCCGTCGATCCGGTGGACACCAGAGCGACGCCTGCGCTGTGCAAGCCGGTCGCCAGTTCGATCAGTCCGGTCTTGTCGTAGACGCTGACCAGCGCGCGGCGCACTGCTTTACGTTCACTCATCGGATTATCTGAGCCTTTCGTCCATCGGAGGTGACACCTTTGGCGGCCACGGCTGCGATCACGTCGACCAGCAACCGTCGCTCCAC
This sequence comes from Rhodococcus sp. NPDC006774, assembly GCF_040636045.1. Taxonomy (NCBI): domain Bacteria; kingdom Bacillati; phylum Actinomycetota; class Actinomycetes; order Mycobacteriales; family Nocardiaceae; genus Rhodococcus; species Rhodococcus sp. NPDC006774. The sequence continues at coordinate 284,728 of NZ_JBEYIW010000004.1, forward strand.
AGTCTTGATGCGTTCGTGCAACGCGGATTCGTCGTCGCCGTCGAGAACCGGTACGGCTTCCTGCGCGAGGATCGGCCCGGTGTCGACGCCGGAATCGACCAGATGAACCGTCGAACCGGTCAGTTTGACGCCGTGGTCGAGTGCGTCCCGCACGGCATGTGCACCGGGGAACGACGGCAGGAGCGCGGGGTGGGTGTTGACGATGCGTCCGGTGAAGGCACCCAGGAACTGCGGGCCGAGGATCTTCATGAAACCGGCGGTGACGACCAGGTCGGGCTCGAAGCTCGACGTGGCATCGGTGAGCGCCTGGTCCCAACCCGATCGATCCGTGAAGTCCCGCAGGGCGATACGAAAGTGCGGGATAGCGGCATCGTCGGCACGGCAGACTGCATCGCAGTCGCGGTCGACTCCCACGGCGACGATGCGGGCGGGATAGTTCTCGGTGGCAGTCGCGGCTATGAGCGACTGCAGCAGCGAGCCGGTCCCCGACGCGAGGACGACGACCCGCGCGGGTGTCTCACGCAAGGCAGTCAGCGCACTACTCCTGAATCATCGAGGCGGATCGTTCGAGCCAGCGGAAAGCCTAGTCGCTGCGCCCTCGAGCCCTACCGGGCAGGTCCGTCCTGGTCTCCGGGAGGAGCGACGATCTCGGCGTCCAACGGTTCGTCGGTAGCGGCCTCGACGGTCGCATCCGGTTCTTCGGCCGGGGGCATCTCGGCCGGGACTTCGTCCACGACCTCCGCCTCGACGACCTCCTCGGCCTTGTCGGCCTCCTGGACCTGTTCGTCGTCCTCCGGCTCGGATGGGGCGGCCTCGATTGCCAACTCGGCCGCAGGCACGGGCATCGGAACGGGCTCGTCGAGCGGCGGCTCGGGTTCTGCTCGACGCCACACGACGAGGGCCGCGGTAATCGAACCGGCGACGGCCAGCCACGCGAATGTCAGCAGTCCGAAGCTCCACACGGTGACTTCGACGGTGCCGAAGGTGCCGAGGTTTCCGCCTGCGGCGTAGCCGAACAACGCTGCGAGCACGCCGGTTGCAGCCGCCACGACCCACACGGACGACACTGCGACCTGGATGTCGGCGCTGCGGATCGCGCAGTCGCGGCCGAGCAGCAGCCCGGCACCGATCGGAACGGCGAGCATGACGACCCAGATCGTCTGGGCCGATCCTTCGGGCAGAACAGCCAGGATCGGCAGCGGCGGGAGCGGTCCTCCCGTGGTGGAGAACAGACTGACCGACGCGTCGCCGAACCCGGCAGTGGAACCGGTGGCCACCGCGAGAGCACCGATGACGACGTTGGGGAGGTAGAGCACCGACACCACGGTCAGTCCGAGCATGCCGACGACATCGCGTCCGCTCTCGAGCAGCGCGCCCGCGGTCTCCCAGGAGGCGAGCAGGGCGAGCAGTACGACGGCCGCGCCGCCTGCAGCAAGAATCGATATCGCGCGTACGAAGGGCGCAACGAGCGCGCGCACCCAGTCCGGGAGTCCGCCGCGGATCAAGGGTGAGTCCCAGCGGGCGAGCAGCAGACCGGTTCCGGACGCGGCCGCATGCACGCCTGCGACCCAGGAGAAGGCAACGAGGGCGTTCGGACTGGACAGCCCGATGACGGTCGACGCGTCCTTGGCGACGGCCAGGGCGATGGCGGTGACGGCGAGCGGGCCCGCCATCGACGCCGCGAACACCCACCGAACCACTCGGCGATCGGTGCCGGAGTCCACCGCGTGGTGGACGGTACGGGCGACGGACCAACCGATGATCAGTGTCGGCAGAAGCGGTGCGACGCCGAGGGACGTACCGCCGATGCTCAGGGGTACCAGGTGCACGGCGAACCACGACCCGGCGATCGCCCCGAGGGTTCCCGTGAGGTCGCTGTTGACCGAGACCAGGGTGATCAGAGCAAGGGTCGTCGCAATCACCACGACCAGACCGGAGGTCTTGAAGGCCACTGCGGCGAGCATGCGCGACTGATCGGGCGTCGGGCCGGTGCTCGCGCGGGGAGCCCGGGCGGCCGCGCGTCGCGTCTCTCGGTTCAATAGATCGCTCATCGCAACGAGAGTCGCATCATCTTCGCGGCGCGCCGGTCAGGCGCGCCGCGAAGCGGGTTGTGATGCCTGAATCAGTCGTGCTTCTTCTCGTCGTCCACAGTAGGAGTGGCACCGAACGACTGCGTCGGCGCGCCGTACGGCGTCGACTGGTCGCCGGATTCGGGCTCGTCCGACTTCGCTGGGGGCTGGCCGTATCCGGACGGCTGGCCGTACTGGTACTGATTCGGTGGGTAGGCCTGCCCGGCGGCCGGAGCACTCGGACCGGTGTACGGCGGCGGTGCGTAGCCGCCCTGCGGCGACGGGGTGTTGGGAGCGGACTGTCCGTACGACGGCTGTCCGCCCGGGTTGTAGGAATGCTGCCCCGACGACTGCCCGCTCGGTGCTTGACCGAAGTTCGACGACGTTCCCTGAGGCTGACCGTACGACGGCGGATTGCCGTAGGCCTGCGGCTGCGACGGTCCACCGAACGATGTGGTCGGCGCGTTGTACGGGTTCTGCTGGCCGTATCCGGCCTGCTGGTTCTGATTGCCGTAGCCCGCGGGCTTGGGAGCCGGAGCCTTGACGATGCCCGCGTCGAACAGCAGTGCAGCCACCGCGGCGGCAGCCTGGACGAAGCCGAGGACGAGCACCAGGATCGCACCGATACCGAGCGAGCTGGTGGTGCTGGCGAACTCGTTGCCCTCCGCACTGGGCAGACTGAACGACTGGAAGACCAGCACCAGCCAACCGGCGATCGCCAGGGCGGCCACCACGGCCTGATTCCTGGCGTCCTTCTGCAGCAGCGAGGCACCGGCGATCAAGCCCGCTGCCAGCAGCAGAGCAACCGACACCGCGCTACCGCCGGACGCGAAGAACGTGGTGCTGAACGACGTCTGGATGCTGCTGGGAAGTTCCTGGGACGAGGTGACCTCGGCGGTGACGAGGTCGAGCAGTCCGAGCAGGAAGGTGACGACGCCGAGCCCGAGGATCACGAACGTGAGAATTCTCGGCAGGCTCGACAGAGCCGATCCAGGCGACTTCGACTGCGGTGCAGCGGAAGCCGGGCCGGTCGAGCCCGGTGCCGAGGTGCCGGGTACCGGAGGGCCGAAGGGATTGGACACCGACGGCTGGTGAAACGGCTGGTTCTGGCCTGGATGACCTTGCGGGTTGGACGACGGCTGATTCGGCGAGGACGACGGGCCGTAGGACGGTCCACCTCCGCCGTAGCCACCAGAGTTGGAGCCCCCTGTTTCGGGGCCGCCGGGCGAGTAGGTCATCGCGTCTCCTCATCTGAGATTGTCCGTACCCCAGGTCGGTCGGGTCCGAGAACTCACGCTACTGCACGGACCCGACCGATCACGGAACCGAAAGGTCAGCGGGCTGCCACCAACTCCTGGTCGTGTGCCTCAGCGGCCTCGAGTTCCCGAACCAGCGGCAGGACCTTCGCCCCGAAGTACTCGATCTCCTCCTGGAAGTGCAGGAATCCGCCGAGAATCAGGTCGACGCCGCGGCGACGGTAGGCGACGATGCGCTCGGCCACCTGTTCCGGGGTGCCGATCAATTGGGTCTTGAAGCCGTCGTTGTACTGAACGAGGTCCTCGAACGTCGAGTCCGCCCACATTCCCTTCTTGTCGCCCGTCGAATTGCCTGCCTGTTGCACCGCTCCTTTGAAACCTTCGACGGCAGGCTTGTCGGCCTTCTCGATGATCTCGCGCAATGTGTCTCGCGCTTCCTTTTCGCTGTCTCGCGCGATGATGAAGCCGTTGAGCCCGAACTTGACCTCACGCCGGTGATCACGCGCGACGCGTCGGAGGTTGTCGAGTTGCTCGGTGACGCCGTCGAAATCTTTGCCGTTGCTGAAGTACCAGTCCGAGTACCGCCCGGCATTCTCCTGCGCTGCAGACGAATTGCCGCCCTGGAACAGTTCGGGGTTGGGACGATCGGGAGTGTTCAGCGGTTTGGGCTTGAGTGTGAAGTCGTGGATCCGATAGAAGTCGCCTCGGAAGTCCACGTCGTCCTCGGTCCAGATCTTGCGCAGTACCTGCAGGAATTCTGCACTGCGCCGGTACCTCTCGTCGTGTTCGAGCCAGGGCTCACCGAGGTGGGTGAACTCGTCCTTGAACCAACCACTGACGACGTTGACCGCGAATCGGCCGTTCGACAGGTGATCGGCAGTGGCACCGAGCTTGGCGAGGACCGCCGGCTGCCACAGCCCGGGATGCACTGCTGCAATGACTTTGAGTCGTTCGGTGGCCAGCAGCAGCGCGAGCGAGAAGCTGGTCGACTCGTGCTGAAACTCTGCCCCGTAGCTGGCTTCGTAGCGAACCTGACTCAAGGCGTACTCGAATCCGTTGTTCTCGGCCGTCTGCGCCAGCTTCTTGTTGTATTCGTAATCCCAGCTGGTGCGTTGCTCGATGGTGCTGGTGACCAGACCACCCGAGACGTTGGGTACCCAGTAGGCGAATTTGATTGCGTCGGTGATTTTTTCGGTGCTCATCGTTGTTCTCCTACCAGTGCGTTCTACGAGTACCAGGTCGGCTCGGGCAGTTCGCCCGTGAGAACCCAGCGCCCGACCTCGCGTCGCTTGTACGCGACCGGATCGTGCAGGGTGTGCGTACGCACATTGCGCCAGAAGCGGTCGAAGCCGTACTTGCTGGCCGTCGCCCGCGCACCGAGCGCCTCGAACACCGTGGACGTGATCTCGAGCGACACCTCCGTGGCGCGAGCCTTCACTGCGGCGACGCGTACCTCGTGCTCACCGCGCTCTTCGGCGGTGACGTTCCAGGCGTTGTCGTGGATCTTCTTTCCTTCCAACGCAACTGCGTCGGCGAGCGCTTCGACGGCCCACAGCTTGGACGTCAGATCGCCGTAGATGTCGATGATGTACGGCTCGTCGACGGCCTTGTCGACGGTGCTGTGCAGCCACGCCCGGGTCTTGTCCTTGGTGTACGACGCGGCTTCCTCGAGTGCGCCTCTCGCGATTCCGAGGTAGAAGTTGACGAACACGAGTTGGATGGTCGGAACGTTGAGGGTGTTGTAGACGCGCGGCTGAAAAGCTTTGTCCACGAACCCTGCTGCGCTGGCCCAGTCGACGCGAACCTTGTCGATGGTGACACTGCCACTCTCGGTCTGACGCTGACCGATGTTGTCCCAGTCGTCATGAAAGGACAGCCCCTCGATGTTCGACGGCACGATCGCGAACACGTGATCGGTGCTGCCTTCGAGTGCTCCTTCGAGCACGGTGACGTCGGAGATGCGGCTGCCGGTGGAGAACGTCTTGGAACCGTCGAAGACGATGGTGTCGCCCTCGTCGGTGACGGCGACGTCGTTGTCCCGAGGGTTGACGGCACCGCCGAAGAACCATTTGTTCTTCGTAGCGTCTGCTTCGACGGCCTCGATCTGTTCGGGGGTGCCGACGAGTCGAGCGGCCCAGAACCACAGCAGGTGGTAGCCGAGCAATTGACCGATCGAGCCGTCGGCCTTCGAGACGGTGCGGATCACCTGATATGCCGTCGGCCAGTCCTGGCCCGCGCCGCCGTGTTCGACGGGGCCGAGCAGAGTGACGAGGCCGGCGTCCTTGAGCAACTGGACCTCGGCGGCGGGGGCCTCTCGCCCCTTGTCGCGAGCGACAGCGTCGACTGCGAGAAGTTGAGCCACCTCACCGGCGCGGGAAATCCATCCGGCAGCAGTGGTGGGGGCGTCGGGCCAGGCCTTGGTGAGAGCACGGTTCTCGGTGGTTGTCATGACGATCAGTGAAGTCCGGCAACGAATCGATGACCACACTTCGATTCAGCATGATTTTAAGAATTATGTGCCACGTCCGTTTCTGCCCCTCAAAAATACCCCGTGACAGTTATCCATAATTTGTAACGCATCACTAACGGGGGCGATTATTGTTGTGCACATCACAAACCGGCGAGTCCCTGGGGCTCGCACTCCCCTAGGACGCCCCTCATGCGCAAGTCACTCTTCGCCACCGTCGCCGCCGCCGGTGCCCTCGTTGCTGCCGTCATCTCGCCTGCCGTCTCCAACGCAGCCGACACCGTCCTGACCTTCTCTGTGGTCGGAGGCGCACTCAATATCACCGCGCCGACAAGCCAGCCGCTGACCGTCACGGGGGACGTAGCAAGTGGAGGAATCACACCCGTCGTCGTCTCCGACCAGCGCCGTGGGCTCAATGGTTGGACCGCGTCGGCTTTCAGCACCGACTTCGTGAAGCCCTCACCGGACCCGGCAACGATCCCCTCGACAGCCGTGACCTACTCGGCACCGCTTGTGCCTGCACGCACGGGAATCTCGACGGTGGCCGGCGTACTGCTGCCACAGGCCATCGACACCACAACCGCAGTCGTCTTCGCTACCGCAGTCGTCGGCTCCAATACCGCCACCTGGACCGGCACCGTCGAGGTCGAACTGCCGTCCGATGTCGTTGCCGGTACCTACACGGGCACCGTCACGCATTCGGTGGCTTGATCTGTAGATGTCTGCGAATCGGGGATTGGCAGTCGGAGTTCTGGCTCTACTGACGTGCGCTACAGCGCTCGTCGCCCAGGCTCCGGCTGTCGCTCAACAACCAACCGAACCAGCGCCGGTGGGCAGCGTCGGAATACGACTGCTCGAAGCGCCGGTATCCCTCCAGGACGACCCGCGGGCGATGGCATACATCATCGACAACCTGCCTCCTGGCACCACCATCACCAGGCGCATCGAGGTCAGCAACGGCAGCAACCAAGAACAACCGGTCACGCTGTACCCCGCTGCCGCGTCGATCGGAGCCGACGACGGCGGCTTCGAGGTGGGTGACGACCGTGCCGTCAACGAGCTCACGACGTGGATGTCGGTGACGCCGACGGACCTCACGCTCGCTCCTAACTCGGCGGCCGAAGCGGTGGTGACCATCGCGGTTCCACCCGACGCCCCCGAGGGTGAGCAGTACGCCGTCGTCTGGGCGCAAACTGCTGGTGCCCCATCAGGAACCGGCATCCAGAACGTCAGCCGCGTCGGTATTCGCACCTACCTCTCGGTCGGTCCAGGAAACGGTCCCGCAGCCGACCTGTCCATCGATGGAGTCACCGCTGCTCGCAGCGACGACGGTGCCCCACAGGTCGTCGCGAACATCACCAACACCGGCGGCCGAGCTCTCGATCCGAGCGGGACGGTCGAACTCTCCGGTGGCCCAGGCGGTATTTCCAGCACACCGGTGAAGGGCTCGGGCGGGTCCATCGCGCCTGGGCAATCAGGAAGCGTCACGTTCACGCTCGACCCCGCTCTTCCCGCAGGGCCGTGGCAGGCCGCGGTCACCGTCACGAGCGGGTTGGTGAACAAGACGTCGAACGTCGAACTCACCTTCCCCGACCAGGGCTCGGTCGCCGCACAAGACTCTTCGTCCGAGTCGGGTACTCCAGTGTGGGTCTGGGCGGTCGTTGCGTTGGGAATCATCGCCGTCGCGGCGGCAGTACTCATTGTGATTCGGCGACGAAAGACCAGCTGACATGCGACGTCTGACATTGGCAGTCGGATTGGCGGTGGTCCTTGCGGCCACCGTCAATCCGGCGGTGTCGGCTCAGCCCTCCCCCGAAATACCCACCGCCACAACGGCGTGCGCGGCGGACTCGACGCCGACGACTACCCCCGTTCCAGTGGACACGATCGCACCGACCACCACGCCGATGCCGACGGCCGAGTGCACACCCTCTGCACCGATCGTCACAACCTCACCGACGGCATCCACCGAGGCTCCGACGGTGTCGACCGTGCCGCCGACGACTTCCCCCACCGTCACGGCAACGGCTCTGCCGACGATGGAACCGACCCCCACCACCACAGTCCCGACGACCACAGCAGTCCCCGAGACCACAGCAATTCCCACGACCACGGCAGTCCCGACGACCACAGTGACTGCTGAGCCGACGGGCGCGTCATCGACAACTGCGACGCCGACGTCGGATCCGATAGCGACCACCTCGACAAGCGCCGTCTCGTCGCCTGAGCCTGCCGCTCGTGCCGCGGCCGCACCCGCCGCGAGCCTGCTGGACATTCAGGCGAACACCGGACTGGTCGCACAAGCGGGACAGGGTGCGTTGACTCCTGGAGTGCCGTGGACCGGGAACATGAGTCTCAGCGTGGTCAACGTGCTCGGCAACTGGACTTCGACGGTGAGTCTGTCGCCGTTCCGAGGCCAGAACACCGGTAGGACGGTCACGCCCGTCGCGTCCTATTCCGCTCCCGAGACCAACTGCTTGCTTCTGTTGGTGAAATCCCCTGGCGTCAGCAACGTGCCGCTCTCGGCTACGGCTGTCAACGCGAAAACCGGTGGGGGCGTGGCGTGCCTGACCAGTTGGACGGCCACGGTGAACATCTTGGTACCGAACAGCGATCTGCTCGCCGACACCTATACCGCCACTCTCACTCATTCGATTTACTGAGCAACAATCATCCGCGCAGGATTTTCTCCATCTTCTTGCCCTTGGCGAGTTCGTCGATCAGCTTGTCCAGATAGCGGATCTTCTGCATCAGGGGGTCTTCGACATTCTCGACGCGTATGCCGCACACAACTCCGGTGATCAGGGTTGCGTTCGCGTTGAGGTCCGCTGCCGCGAAGAACTCGTCGAACGTCGTTTCGGCTTCGAGATGCCGGTCGAGGGCCGACTGATCGAATCCGGTGAGCCACCGGATGATCTCGTCGACCTCCGCTTTCGTCCGACCTTTGCGCTCGGCCTTGTTCACGTAGTGCGGATAGACCGAGCTGAAGGCGGTGGTGAAGATCCTGTGCACGCGCATCAATCTAGACCCCTTCGCGTGAATGTGACATTGCACCGCCGAGACGCATGCAGTGGTCCATTCACGCGGACCGGGGCCCACGAAAAAGCCCGCCACCGGATTCGGTGGCGGGCTTCTTACGATGTGAAACTTACTTCACGGACAGCGATTCCAGGATTTCGCGCGCGAGGGCAGCGGTCTCGGACGGCGTCTTGCCGACCTTGACGCCTGCGGCCTCGAGTGCGTCCTTCTTCGCCTGCGCCGTTCCCAGCGAGCCGGAGACGATGGCGCCGGCGTGGCCCATGGTCTTGCCCTCGGGAGCGGTGAAGCCTGCGACGTAGCCGACGACCGGCTTGGTCACGTTGGCCTTGATGTAATCGGCTGCACGCTCTTCTGCGTCGCCACCGATCTCACCGATCATGACGATGATCTTGGTGTCGGGATCCGCCTCGAACGCCTCGATGGCGTCGATGTGGGTGGTTCCGATGACGGGGTCGCCGCCGATGCCGATGGCCGTCGAGAATCCGAAGTCACGGAGCTCGAACATCATCTGGTAGGTCAGCGTGCCGCTCTTGGAGACCAGGCCGATGGGGCCGGTTCCCGAGATGTTCGCGGGCGTGATGCCGACGAGAGCCTCACCGGGGGTGATGATTCCGGGGCAGTTCGGGCCGATGATGCGGGTCTTCTTGCCCTTCTCCACGTTGTAGGCCCACGCGTACGCGGAGTCCTGCACGGGGATGCCCTCGGTGATGACGACGAGCAGCGGGATCTCGGCGTCGATGGCCTCGACGATGGCGTCCTTGGAGAATGCCGGCGGCACGAACGCGATGGACACGTCGGCTCCGGTCTTCTCCATGGCCTCGGAAACCGAAGCGAACACCGGCAATTCGATGTCGTTGCCCTGAGCGTCGACGTGCTTGACCGTGGTTCCGGCCTTACGTGCGTTGACGCCACCGACGACCTGGGTTCCGGCCTTGAGCATCAGGGCGGTGTGCTTGGTGCCTTCGCCGCCGGTGATGCCCTGGACGATGACCTTGTTGTCCTTGTTCAGAAAGATAGACATTGTTTCCTCTACTTCGCTGCCAGCTCGGCGGCCTTGTCGGCGCCCTCGTCCATGGTTCCGGCGAGCGTCACCAGCGGGTGCGCGGCGTCGGCGAGAATCTTGCGGCCCTCTTCGACCTTGTTGCCGTCGAGACGGACGACCAGCGGCTTGTTGGCGTCGTCGCCCAGCTTCTTCAGTGCGCCGACGATGCCGTTGGCAACTGCGTCACACGCGGTGATGCCGCCGAAGACGTTGACGAACACGCTCTTGACCTGCTCGTCACCGAGGATGACGTCGAGGCCTGCGGCCATGACCTCGGCCGAGGCGCCGCCGCCGATGTCGAGGAAGTTGGCGGGCTTGACGCCGCCGTGTGCCTCGCCCGCGTATGCGACGACGTCGAGGGTCGACATGACCAGTCCGGCACCGTTTCCGATGATGCCGACCTGTCCGTCGAGCTTGACGTAGTTGAGGTCGTTCTCCTTGGCCTTGGCCTCGAGGGGATCGGCTGCGTCCTTGTCCTCGAACTCGGCGTGGCCGGCCTGGCGGAAGTCCGCGTTGGCGTCGAGCGTGACCTTGCCGTCGAGGGCGAGGATCTGATCGTCCGGGGTGCGAACCAGCGGGTTGACCTCGACCAGGAGAGCGTCTTCGTTGATGAAGACCTCCCACAGCTTCTGGATGGTCACCGCAGCGGCGTCGAGCACCTCGGCGGGAAGCTTGCCCTTTTCGGCGATTTCACGAGCGAAAGCAAGGTCGACACCCTTGACGGCGTCGACCGGGATACGTGCGAGTGCGTCGGGGTTCTCCTCCGCCGTCACCTCGATTTCGACTCCACCCTCGACCGAACACATCGCGAGGTAGGTGCGGTTGGTGCGATCGAGCAGGAAGGAGATGTAGTACTCCTCGGCGATGTCGGAGGCTTCTGCAACGAGAAGCTTCTTGACGACATGGCCCTTGATGTCGAGTCCGAGAATCGCTTCTGCGTTCTCGGTGGCTGCTGCGACGTCCTTGGAGTACTTGACGCCACCGGCCTTGCCGCGGCCGCCGACCTTGACCTGTGCCTTGACCATTACTGGCTTGCCGATTTCTTCGGCAATCTGTGTTGCTCCGGCGACCGTGTCGGTGACACGACCGGCGGAGGTGGGTACGCCATGCTTGGCGAACAATTCCTTCGCCTGGTATTCGAAGAGATCCATCAGCTCACCGTCTCGTCTACGTTGACGCCCGCTCCAGGGGTGTGAGCGGGTCTGAGCATGGACTTTATCCAGGTGGCCCGACAGCGCATCGGGCGCATGCATGCTATGTGGCCTATCTCACCGCTTCCGGGTCGATGAAACGGCCGTCACCGACCGACTCGTCGGGCCGAAAGTGCCGCGGCGACACCGAGAACGACGATTCCGATCACCGACGGCACGACGCCGGGGCCCATCTCCGGATCGGTGGCACGTGCAGATGTCAGCGGCCACGACGACAGATGAACGATCCCGGCGACGGCTGCTCCGCCGAGCAGAACGCTCCCGCGAGCGGGCCGAGCTCGCGCCGCGACGACCGCAGCAACGACGACTCCGGCGGCGAGCAGCATCTGACCCCAGGTGTCCCAGCCCCACGGGAATTCGGTGACTGTCGCGGCCGTCAGGTCGCTACCGCGATACAAGGGCAGTGCCAACCCGATGGCGAGGAGACCGGAGCCGAGCAGCGCGGTACCCAGCAGCGGGCCGTCGGTTCCGGCGTCGGCCGAGGTGTCGACGTCGTCGCGTTCGGCCGATCCGGCGGACAGGGCCAGCAGTCCGGTGGCCACCGCCGCGACGACGCCCGCAATGATCGCCAGAGCGCCGACGCCGGTGCTCACCCCCTCCACGTCCTCGGCGAGCACCACCGACTGCAGTACCGCGGCCGCAGCCGCAACCGCACCGAGCCAGAACACCGACACGAACGGCCGCGCAGCCGAGGCGAACTCGGAGAACAACAGCGGCACCGACCCCAGAATCATCACGAACCCGGCAACCAGCACCACCCTGGTGGCCAATATCTGCGGCACGGCGATCCCCGAGTCGGTCTCCAGAATCGGCAACAACGATCCGACGACGAACAGCACGCCGGACAACACGCCTGCACTCCCCGCTGCCGCGTGCCACCTCGTCGTTCCTGGACCGGCGACACCACGGACACCTCGCGCCCCCGTCTCGCGCTGCTGCGCCCGCTCCAGTGCTCGACGGTCACGCGCCGCGGCAACGGGTGCGAGTACTGCGCCACAGATCAGCAGCCCGAGCCCTGCGACCGTTCCCAGGTAGGCACCGAGGCCGGCATCGACCCGGTCACCGGTTCCGAGTCCCGCCAACAGAGCCACCCCGGCGAAGCCGAGCACGCCGAGGCCGGCTCCGACGGATGCACCCGATGCCACCTGCGGCGAGAGTGCGGCCAGCGCAGCTGCGGCCACCACGAGTGCCGCGACACCGACGACTCCGGAGCCCACCGCAACGAACACCGGCGACTCCACCACGGCCGTCACGATCACCACCGGATCCGACGAGCGGTACAGCGAGGCGAACGCCGCAACGGCAGCCAGCACACCGAACGCGCCGAGCAGCGACGCGAGCAACGGCCCGACACGCCCCGCCGCCGCCCGCCCCACGTGCTCGGAATACTCCGACTGGCCGTACCCGTCACCTAGCCCGGCGCGGTGCACCGCAGACCACCCCGCAACACCCGCCAGAACCGACACAGCGTGACCGACGAGCAGAACGTAGGCCCCGGCGGTGGCGTCGAGCATCGCGGCGCTCAGCGGGCGGAAGAGCTCGAGTCGATTGGCATCGATGGGGTCGGACAACAGGGCGACGTCGAGGAGTGTGAATCCGAGTGCCGCGGCGCCGTACCCGGCCAGCAGTGCCGCCGCCAGTTCGACGCGTCTACCGGCCACACCCACCGCGGCTCCGATGACAACGACGACGGGGACGGCACCGGCCAGGATCGCGGCCATCGCGGCCCCGTCACCCACCGGCGAACCGTCGACGCTGCGGACGACGCCGATCAGCTGAGCCGTCACTGCGGCAACCGCAGCGATCAGGGCGAGTACGACGGCGAGCGCGACGCGGGGGGTGGGCGACGGATCGTCCGCTCGACCGAACTCTCCGTCCTGAGGTCGGATCCGTTGTGGTTCCGCTCGCTCGGAGCCGCGGGCGGACGAGTCGTCGAAGGTGGGAGTCGGCACTCGGATCACGGTATCGGCTCGATCGGTGCGAGAACCGTTACTGTCACCGTGTGCCGTCCACGTGTTCGCGTGTCCGATTACGAATGTGGCTCGTCACGACATAACCGCTGGTCGCCTTGTGAGCCATCTCACATATGACGCCGGTTTGGGCTGTTAACTTGCGCGCCCCGCAATCATTTCGTTACCGTCTGCCGAGTCTTTCAGTAACGGCCAGGTCACGAAAACGGAGGTTGTAGGTCTTGCAGCAACACCGTGCGTCCTTCACCTCCAGCCGGTTCTCTCGACCCTCGGCCGAAGACGCGACCACGGTCTACAGCTACGAGCCCGCCGCCGAAGCAGCCGCAGAGCCCGCCTACGAGACCAGCGCTTACGACGCGTACGCCTACCCGGCGTACCGATACGTCGAAGCCGACTTCGCAGAGACCCCGCACATCTCAGCCGACGAGTCGCCGACCGTCGTCAACTCGTTCGCCACCACCGCAGACGCCACCCCCGTGGCCCGTCGCGGCGGCGCACACCGCATTCCCCTTCCCCCTACTGCACTCAAGGGCCGAGCCGCAGTTCTCGCTGTCGCCGCAGGCGCGGTTGTCGCGGCAGGCCAGGCCGTCGTCAACGACGACTCACCCGCCGCAGTCGCCACCTCCGAGTACGCGCTCGCCGCAGGTGAAGCACCCGCCGCCGCGGCAGTCGCGGCCACCACCACTCCGCAGACCACCGAGATCGACGCCGACTCGTCCAGCGCGACGCCGTCGGAAGCACCGCAGATCCTCAGCATCGCTGCACCGGTGGATCTGAGCCAGTTCAACGACCTGCTCGCCAAGGGCCAGCGCTTCAGCGAAGAGCGCGCCGCACGCGAGGCCGCTGCTCGCAGGCCGCTGTTCGCACTTCCGGCACAGGGCACCTACACCTCCAACTTCGGCACCCGCTGGGGCGTTCTCCACGCCGGCGTCGACGTTGCCAATGCCATCGGAACTCCGATCTACGCCGTCGCCGACGGCAAGGTGATCGACTCCGGTCCGGCAGCCGGCTTCGGCATGTGGGTTCGCGTGCAGCACGCAGACGGCACGATCACCGTCTACGGCCACATCGACACCACCCTCGTCGCCGTCGGTCAGGACGTCATGGCGGGCGATCAGATCGCAACGATGGGCAACCGCGGCTTCTCCACCGGCCCGCACCTGCACTTCGAGGTTCATCTTCCGGGCGAGGTCAAGATCGACCCGCTTCCGTGGCTCGCTTCCCGAGGAATCTCCCTCGGACCCGAGATGGACTGAATCCACCGACTTTCCACACGAAGCCGGACCCCGCTTTCGCAGGGTCCGGCTTTCGCGTTCTCGGACCTCTTACAGCTTGGTCATCGGGACGCCGCCGATGAGCATCATCTTCACGCGGCCTGCCGAACCGAAGTCGATCAACACCATCGCCTTGACTCCGGCTCCGGTCGATTCCAACACCGTACCCAGGCCGTACTTGTCGTGGCTGACTCGATCACCCACGGCGAGAACGAGGTTCGAGTTGCGCCCCTTGGCTGCACCGAAACTCGGAGTCGAACTCTGGCCGCGACTCGAGGACCCGCCGTAGCCGCCCGAGCCGTAGCTGTTCGAGCCGTATCCGCCACCACCCGATCCGTAGCTGCCGGATCTTCCGCCGCCGATGGATCGGCCTCCCCCGGTGCCCGGATCCTCGCGTCGCCAGTCGATCAGGTGCTGCGGAACTTCTTGCAGAAAGCGCGATTCCGGGTTGGCGATGGGCTGACCCCAGGCCGAGCGCATGATCGCGCGCGTGAGATAGAGCCGCTGCCGCGCACGGGTGATGCCCACGTACGCAAGACGTCGCTCCTCGGACAGTTCGTTCGGGTCGCCGAGCGCCCGCATGTGCGGGAATTGGCCGTCCTCCCAACCCGTCACGAAGACAACCGGGAACTCCAGGCCCTTCGCGGTGTGCAGCGTCATCAGAGTGACGACGCCGGTGCCCGAATCCGGGATCTGATCGGTGTCGGCCACCAGCGAGACCCGTTCGAGGAACGCCGCGAGCGACCCCGGCTCGGCCAACCCGTCGACGCCACCGTCCTCGTCGCCGTTCTCGTCGTCCCCGGTTTCGAGAGCTTCCGCCGCCACTGCGGCCTGATTGCGCGCCTCGGAGGTGAATTCCCGTGCGACGCTGACGAGTTCGTTGAGGTTGTCGAGTCGAGCACCGTCCTGCGGATCACTGCTGGCCTCGAGTTCGGCGCGGTAGCCGGTGCGGTCGAGAACGGCTTCGACGACATCGCCGATGTCTGCGATGTCGTTGCCGTCCCCGTCGGTCGCAGTGAGCACTGCACGTAGTTCGTCGAGCAACTCCACGAACTGCGCGATCAACTTCTGCTGCCGCGAGTTGAGCAACGCCACCTTGCCGGCGGCCGCGTCGTGCAGTGCGCGCGAGAAGCTGATGTCGCGCTGCTCGGCGTGGACGGCGACACAGGCCTCGGCACGATCGCCGATCCCCCGGCGCGGAGTGTTGAGGATGCGTCGCATGCTGACGGTGTCGTCCTCGTTGGACAACACCCGTAGGTACGCGACGAGGTCTCGCACCTCCTTGCGCTCGTAGAATCGGACACCGCCGACGACCTTGTACGGCAGACCGAGTCGGATGAAGATCTCTTCGAGCGCACGCGAGGAGTTGTTGGTTCGGTAGAAGACGGCCACCTCGTCGAAGCGCACGTCTCCACCGTCGACGAGTCGGTCGATCTCCGAGGCCACGAACGATGCCTCGTCGTGCTCGTTGTCGGCGACGTAACCGACGATCAACTCGCCCTCGCCGGTGTCGGTCCACAGCTTCTTCTCGCGTCGGCCGATGTTGCGCGAGATCACTGCATTGGCGGCCGAGAGGATGTTCTGCGTCGATCGGTAGTTCTGCTCGAGCAGGATGGTGCGCGCGTCCGGATAGTCGCGCTCGAATTCCTCGATGTTGCGGATGGTCGCGCCGCGGAAGGCGTAGATGGACTGATCCGCGTCGCCCACCACACACAGCTCGCCCGGCGCGACGGTGCCCTCGAGTGCACCGTCGGCGTCGGGGGTACCGACCAATTCGCGGACCAACATGTACTGGGCGTGGTTGGTGTCCTGGTACTCGTCGACCAGAACGTGTCGGAACCGGCGTCGGTAGTACTGCGCCACCTGGGGGAACGCCTGCAGAATGCCCACCGTCTCGCCGATGAGGTCGTCGAAGTCCATCGCATTGGCCGCGCGCAGCCGCTGCTGGTAGACGCCGTAGACCTTGGCCACCAGTCGCGGCAGCTCGGCGGGATCGCCGTCGGCGTCCACCGCCGCCTTGTCGGGGCCGATCAGCTCGTTCTTCAGGTTCGAGATCGCCGTCGAGAGCAGCCGCGCCGAGAACTTCTTGGTGTCGATCTGCAGATCCTTGGAGATCATCGTCAGCAGTCGCCGAGAGTCGTCCGCGTCGTAGATGGAGAAGTTCGAGTTCAGACCGGGCAGCAGCGCAGCCTGCGCGCGCAGAATCCGCACGCAACTCGAGTGGAAGGTGGACACCCACATGGCGTTCGCTCGCGGTCCGACGAGTCCGGCGACTCGCTCGCGCATCTCGGCAGCGGCCTTGTTGGTGAACGTGATGGCCAGAACCTGGCCGGGTGACACTCCTCGCTCGGCCAGCAGATACGCGATGCGTCGCGTCAGCACTGCCGTCTTGCCCGACCCGGCTCCGGCCACGATGAGCAGCGGAGATCCGGTATGCACGACGGCCTCGCGCTGCTGAGGATTGAGGCCTTCCAGCAGTGCGTCGGACGAGGTGTTCTGTCGGGACTGAAGGCCCTGGAGGAATGTGTTCATCGTCTGGTCAGGTTACCGGCGCGTACCGACAAACCCACATCGCGTGGTCGTCGGCCGAACCGACGACTTTTCAGGAGGGGGGACCCGTGGCACACTGGATCGGTGATCGAAAAAACCGTACGTCATCGCCTGCATCGGATCGGCCGCTGTTCGGCCGAGCGTGCAGGAGCCTGTCGATAGACGCAACGCCCTGGTTCCGGACGGGAACCGAACCGACCGGCGATGCAGTTCCGAATACGAAAGGCGTAACGGTGACGGACGACGCAACGATCCAAGATGTGACCCGAGGAGAGACGATGGCCATGACGACGAAGATCGACTCAGACATTGCAATGCCTTCCAGTGAGGCCGAGATCAACGACCTGCGCCAGGAAATCGACCGCCTCGATGCCGAGATCCTGACGGCCATCAAGCGTCGCTCCGAGGTCTCGCAGATCATCGGACGCACCCGCATGGCCTCCGGCGGTCCGCGTCTGGTGCACAGCCGCGAGATGAAGGTTCTCGAGCGTTTCAGCAGCCTCGGTCAGGAAGGCCACACGCTGGCCATGCTCCTGCTCCGCCTCGGTCGCGGTCGCCTCGGACACTGATCGACCTCCGGTTGGGCGCGCAGTGTGCACGCCCAACCGTCAGCTCTACTTCAACGCGATGTACTTGGTCTCGAGGTATTCCTCGATTCCCTCGGATCCGCCCTCACGGCCGAATCCGGATTCCTTCGCTCCACCGAACGGCGCGGCCGCGTCCGAGATGACTCCGCGGTTGACGCCCACCATGCCACTGTCGATGGCGTCGGCCACCCGTAGCGCGCGGTCCAGGTTCTCGGTGTAGATGTACGACGCCAGGCCGTACTCGGTGTCGTTGGCCGCGTCGATTCCCTCCTGCTCGGTGTCGAAGCCGACGACCGGAGCCACCGGCCCGAACACCTCCTCCTTCAGAATCCGTGCATCGGCAGGCACGTCGGTGAGCACGGTTGCCGGGTAGAAGTAACCGTCCCCGCCCGGTGCCTTCCCACCGAGTGCCACCGTCGCGCCCTTGGCCACCGCGTCGTCGACCAGTTCCTGCACGGTCTCGAGCTGATCGGCATTGATCAGCGGTCCCAGCTTGGTATCGGGGTCGACGCCGGGGCCGAGCTTCATCTCGGACATCTTCGCCACGAGCTTGGTGGTGAACTCCTCGCGCACGCTGTTGTGCACGTGCAATCGGTTCGCGGCGGTGCAGGCCTCGCCGCCGTTGCGCATCTTGGCGAGCATCGCGCCGTCCACCGCGTCGTCGATGTTCGCGTCGTCGAACACCACGAACGGCGCGTTGCCGCCGAGCTCCATCGAGGTGCGCAGCAACCTCGTCGCGGACTTCTCGACGAGCGACTTGCCGACGCCCGTCGAGCCGGTGAAGGTGAGTTTGCGCATCCGCGGATCCTCGATGAGGGGTCCTGTGACGTCACCGGACTTCGACGTCGTCAGCACCGAGAGCACACCTTCGGGCAAGCCGACCTCGTCGAAGATCTGAGCGAGCAGCAGCATCGTCAGCGGGGTCTCGCGAGCGGGCTTGACGACGATGGTGCAGCCGGCGGCCAGAGCCGGCCCGATCTTTCTTGTGCCCATCGCCAACGGGAAGTTCCACGGGGTGATCGCCAGGACGGGCCCGACCGGAGCCTTGGTGACGAGGATTCGTCCGTTGCCCGCCGGGGCCGGGGTGTAGCGGCCGCCGATGCGTACCGCTTCCTCGGCGAACCAGCGGAAGAACTCGGCACCGTACTTCACCTCGGCCTTGGATTCGGCGAGCGCCTTGCCCATCTCCAGGGTCATCAGCAGCGCGATGTCGTCGGCGCGTTCGGTGACCTTCTCGAATGCCGCTCGAAGGATTTCACTGCGTTCGCGGGCAGGTGTTGCCGCCCAGCTTTTCTGCGCCGCAGCGGCTGCGTCGAGCGCCTTCATCGCGTCGGCGGGCGACGCGTCGGCCACCTCGGTCAGGGCCTTGCCGGTGGCCGGATCGTTCACCGCGAACGTCTTACCGCCCTCGGCGTCGACGGCCTTACCGCCGATCCACAGTTTTGCCGGAATCGAATCGATCAATGCACGTTGGTCCATACCGTCCATGATGCCTCCGCAGCGCCCGAAGCAAACGAGAACGACGCGCGCGTGACTGTGCACGGGATTACTGTTGGTTCGTATGAGCGTCGATATCACCGGCACGGATGCCTGGCAGAAGCTGACCGATCACCACTCCACGATCGCCGATACTCATCTTCGGACACTGTTCGCCGAGGACGCCGACCGAACCCGCACGTTCACTCTCGACGCCGCCGATCTGCACATCGACTACAGCAAGCACCGCATCACTCGCGAGACCGTCGAGTTGCTCGTCGAACTCGCCCGTACCGCCGATGTCGAAGGCAAACGCGACGCGATGTTCGCGGGCGAGCACATCAACACCTCCGAGGACCGCGCCGTTCTGCACACCGCGCTGCGTCTACCGGCCGACGCCTCGTTGACCGTCGACGGCCAGAACGTCGTCGCCGATGTGCACGAAGTCCTCACAGCAATGGGCGAATTCACCGATCGGGTGCGGTCGGGTGAATGGGTCGGCGCCACCGGCGCGAAGATCTCCACCGTCGTCAACATCGGCATCGGCGGATCCGACCTCGGACCGGTCATGGTCTACAACGCACTCCGGCACTACGCCGACGCCGGGATCTCGGCGAAATTCGTCTCGAACGTCGACCCCGCGGATCTGGTCGGTGCGCTCGACGGACTCGACCCCGCGTCGACGCTGTTCATCATCGCGTCCAAGACGTTCTCCACCCTCGAAACGCTGACCAACGCAACCGCGGCCCGACGCTGGCTCGTCGACGCGCTCGGTGAAGATGCCGTCGCCAAGCACTTCGTCGCCGTGTCCACCAACGCCGAGAGGGTTGCGGACTTCGGTATCGACACCGACAACATGTTCGGCTTCTGGGATTGGGTCGGCGGACGCTACTCCGTCGATTCGGCAATCGGGTTGTCGGTCATGACCGTTGTGGGCAAGGAAGCGTTCGGCGAATTCCTCGACGGCTTCCACCGCATCGACGAGCACTTCCGCACCACACCGCTGGCCGAGAACGCTCCGGTTCTGCTCGGCCTCGTCGGCCTGTGGTACAGCTCCTTCTTCGGCGCGGAAACCCGTGCAGTGCTGCCGTATTCGAATGATCTCTCCCGTTTCGCGGCATACCTGCAGCAGCTGACCATGGAGTCCAACGGCAAGTCCGTCAAGGCCGACGGCTCCCCCGTCACCACGCCGACCGGCGAGATCTTCTGGGGCGAGCCGGGCACCAACGGGCAGCATGCCTTCTACCAATTGCTGCACCAGGGAACGCGTTTGGTGCCTGCGGACTTCATCGGATTCGCCGAACCGACCGACGATCTACCGACCCGCGACGGCACCGGCTCGATGCACGATCTGCTGATGAGCAACTTCTTCGCGCAGACCAAGGTGCTCGCCTTCGGCAAGACCGCCGAGGAAATCGCCGCCGAAGACACTCCGGCAGATGTGGTGCCGCACAAGGTGATGCCGGGTAACCGCCCGTCCACCTCGATCCTCGCCCCCAAGCTCACGCCGTCGGTGGTCGGACAATTGATCGCCCTGTACGAACACCAGGTCTTCGTCGAAGGCGTCATCTGGGGAGTCGACTCGTACGACCAGTGGGGCGTCGAACTCGGCAAGACCCAAGCACTCGAACTGACTCCGGTGCTCACCGATTCCGAAGCCCCTGCCGCACAGTCGGATTCATCCACCGACGCACTGGTGCGCTGGTACCGGGCGCAGCGGGGTCGTTCGGCCTGAGGTCCCCACTGAGGTAAATCGGCTCCCCAGTTTTGGATTTCTGCCTCCGATCGGCGTCGGAAATCCCAAACTGGGGAGCTTTTTCTCTGCACAAGGATCCGTTTCGGCACCCGGCGCGTCCAAGCAGTCATGGACTTACCCCAGACGGATCTGTTCACCCGGGCCGACGCACTCGCATTCGGATTGACTGACGACGACCTGCGACGACTGCGCCGCACCGGTGAACTGTCGGTTCTGAGGCCAGGGTTCTACGTGCCGTATGCGGTGATCCAATCCGCGAGTCCGACCGAACGACATTCTTTGCTCGCGCGGTCCTATCTGATGTCAGCTCCCCCGGATCACGTGCTCAGCCACGTCTCGGCCGCCATTGCCTGGGGCTTCGACATCTGGCAGCTTCCGCTCGACAAGGTGCACATGACGCACGGACTCGACTACGCCAGCAAACGCCGTCCGCTGCGAATTCTCCACGGCACCACGCTGGATCCCACCGAACGGACCTCCGTCAACGGGTGCGCGGTCACCTCGGCAGCCCGCACCATCGTCGACATCGCACGCACCACGACCGTCGAGCGGTCCGTGTGCGTAGGCGACAGCGCACTCAGATCAGGTCACACCGACACCGACGCTCTGTCGACTGCAGTGGAGTCGGCGCGGTTCCGCACCGGTATCTCCGCCGCCCGGCGATCGGTGTCGCTGATGAACGGGCGCAGCGAGAGCGTCGGCGAATCTCGGAGTCGGGTGCTCTTCGAGACGCTTCCTCTGCCGACTCCGCTGCTCAATCAATGGGTGTACGACAGCGCGGGCCGCTTCGTCGGGCGGGTCGACTTTCTGTTCCGGGAGTTCGAAGTGATCGGCGAGTTCGACGGCGAATCGAAGTACGACTCCAAGCGTGTACTGCTCGACGAAAAGTATCGCGAGGACCGACTACGTGAGTTGGGATGGGTGATCGTGCGGTGGAATTGGCGGGACCTGGACGATCCTCGCGCACTACTTCGCCGTTTCGAGCAGGCCTTCGCCCGCGCGGCAGGCCTTCCTACGCCGGCCGGGTGGTTCGGAGACCAGCGCATTTCGTCGGATCAGCTCCCCAGTTTTGGATAACCGACTCCGATCGGCGTCACAAATCCAAATATGGGGAGCCGATCCCCCGCTCCGTAGATCCGCGGACGGGCATCACACCCGCGCCAGCACCGCCGCCGTATCGACTCCCGTCGGCAGGGTGCCGAAGGCGATGCCCCAGTCTCGGTCGAGTCGACTGGCGCAGAAGGCATCGGCAACTGCGGCGTCCCCGTGCATCACCAACTGCGCGCCCTGGAAGGTCAGGGCCATCAGTTCGACGACTCGCCTGGCCCGGTATTCCATGTCGGAGGTGTCGGAGAGTTCCTTGCCGACGCGGGCGATGGCGTCGTCGAGGCGAGAATCCACGCCCGACGCCTGGCCGATCTCACCGAAGAAGGCCTCGACGCTGTCGGGCTGACGGGCCAGTGCGCGTAGGGAATCGAGTGCGGCGACATTGCCGGAGCCTTCCCAGATCGACATCAACGGCGATTCGCGGAACAACCGAGGCATTCCGGATTCCTCGACATAGCCGTTGCCACCGAAACATTCGAGTGCTTCGGCGGCGTGGGCCGGCGCTCGTTTGCACACCCAGTATTTGGTGACGGCCAACGCGATTCGGCGCAGCGCGCTCTCCTGCTCGTCACCGCGCGCGGAGCCGTCGGTGGCCTGCGCCAGGCGGATCATGGCGGCGGTGGCGGCCTCGGATTCGATGGTCAAGTCTGCCAGCACGTTTCGCATCAGAGGCTGGTCCACGAGTGCAGCCCCGAACGCAGCTCGATGACGCGCATGATGGACCGCGCGCACTGTGGCGTTGCGAATTCCGGCCGCGGACCCGATGACGCAGTCCAACCGGGTCATGTTGACCATCTCGATGATGGTGCGCACGCCGCGTCCCTCTTCACCCACGAGCCAGCCGGTGGCCCCGTGATATTCGAGCTCACCGGATGCATTAGACTTGTTGCCGAGCTTGTCCTTCAAGCGCTGCAGCATCATTCGGTTGCGGGTACCGTCGGGCAGCACGCGCGGCAGCATGAAACACGAGAGCCCGCCGGGGGCCTGCGCCAAGGTGAGGAACATGTCCGACATCGGCGCAGATGTGAACCACTTGTGGCCGACGATCGAATACGTACCGTCCGACGACGGTGTGGCCGTGGTGGTGTTGGCGCGGACGTCCGAGCCGCCCTGCTTCTCTGTCATGGACATGCCTGCGATCAGTCCGCGTTTGCTCGACGGGGTCCGCAGGCCGAAATCGTATTCCCTCGACGCCAGTAGTGGCTCGTACTGCGCAGCCAGAGAAGGATTGTGCCGCAACGCCGGAACGACGGCGTAGGTCATCGAAACGGGGCACATGTGTCCGGCCTCGGCCTGCCCCCAGACGTAGAACTTCGCAGCGCGGGCGACGTGTGCACCGACGCGGTCGTCGGTCCAGGGGCTGGCGTGCAGTCCGTGCTCGACGGCAACGGTCATCAGATCGTGCCAGTGCGGATGGAATTCGACCTCGTCGATGCGATGACCGTATCGATCGTGGGTCTTCAGCACGGGCGGGTTCTCGTTGGCGAGCCGTCCCCACTCCTGAGCCTCGACTCCGCCGGCGAGGGCTCCCAACTGCCGAACCTCGTCGAGCGCCCAGCCGCCACCGGCCCGCACCACGCCGTCGAGCAACGACGGGTCCGCGGAGGTGTCGTAGGGACTCAGGTCGATTGCCTGGTTGAATATCTCATGCGTGTCCATCTCGAACTCCTAACGCGCGCAACGACAATGCGACCAGACCCGGGACCGGATCCTTGGATTCATGGGAAGACAACGGACCGACCAGAACTTCGCCGACGGCCCCGACCAGACCTGCTGCCGAGATCGCTGCGTCCTGCTCGGGAATCTCCCCGGCTGCGATGCCTGCCGCGATCGCGTCGGCGAATGCCTCGGTGAATTTTCGCCGGAAGACCAACCGCTCGGCGTCGACGGCCGGATCCACCGGCTCGGCGAGCAGCGCGTAGGCCATCGTTCGGTTCTTCAGGGCTCGTCCGGCGAAGGTCTCCACCACTGCCGTCACCCGCTCGGCAGTGCTTCCATGCCCGGCGACGGCCACTACTGCCGCGACCTCGCGGCCGCAGACCTCGCGGAAGATGGCGACCACCAGGTCCGCCTTGCCCTCGAAGTGGGTGTAGACGCTGCCTGCGGATACTCCCGCGGCCGCGGCGACCGACGCGATCGACAGCCCTGCGTAACCGTGCGTCGAGAGCACCTCGATGGCGGCAGCGAACAGCTTCTCGCGGCCGGCGTCGAGCCTGGCCTGCACCGCGGGGGTTCGGCGATAGGGCATGCCAAGGATTGAAGCACTGATTCATTGCTTCACGCAAGAGAACTCGAGTAGGGTTCACAGACATGCCGGTACGGATCGAACGATCAGGCCCCGTCACCACCATCGTCCTGTCGCGTCCGGAGGCCCGCAATGCCGTCGACGGCCCCACCGCTCAGGAGTTGATCCAGGCGTTCGAGGAGTTCGACGCCGACGAATCCGCCTCGGTGGCAGTCCTGTGGGGCGAGGGCGGCACGTTCTGCTCCGGAGCCGACCTCAAGGCACTGGGCACACCGCGCTCGAATCACGCGACCGAACACGGGGACGGACCGATGGGCCCGACGCGAATGCGGTTGTCCAAGCCGGTCATCGCGGCCGTGTCGGGATACGCCGTCGCGGGCGGACTGGAACTCGCTCTGTGGTGCGACCTCCGCATCGCCGAGGACGACGCCACGTTCGGCGTTTTCTGCAGGCGCTGGGGAGTTCCGTTGATCGACGGCGGCACAGTGCGATTGCCGCGCATCGTCGGTACGGGCCGGGCGATGGACATGATCCTCACCGGTCGCGCCGTCGACGCCGAAGAGGCATTGAACATGGGACTGATCACCAGAGTGGTTCCGGTGGGCCGAGCCCGGTCGGAAGCAGAGGCATTGGCCGCCGAGCTCGCGCTGCTACCGCAGACCTGCATGCGTGAGGATCGGTTGTCCCTGCTGGAACAGGACGGCCTCGACGAAGAGTCCGCCCTGAAGAACGAATTCCGACACGGTGCCATCTCGATCAACGCCGATGCGCTCAGTGGCGCGAGCCGGTTCGCATCGGGGGCGGGACGACACGGCACCGCGAGCCCGTGAAATCCACACGCCTGTCGGTGATCGACGAGATATTTCTCCGGACCCACCGCGGCTATGGAATTCCGATTGCGCTGCAAGGCATCTGGCGCACGACCGAGACGGTGAGCGCAGAAGAACTACACCGGGTCCACGACCAGCTGGCCATCGGACAGCTCGGCCGTCGAGTCGGCAAGCCCCGCACACCCGGGGCCCGACTTCGATGGGACATCTCGTCCGAATCGCTCCCACTCGACTACGGCACCGACGCGGTCGACGACATCATCGGATGGGCCGACGCGCAGGCAGAAGTTCGACTCGACCCGCAGTACGGACCCGGCTGGCGGTTGACGGCCGCGCCCATTGCACACGGCGGCACCGTGCTGTCTCTGGTGTGTTCGCACGCACTGGCCGACGCTCGTGAGCTCATCGACGCTGCGGCCCGAGCATTCTCCGGATCGACACCCGTACCGGCGCTGCACCCGGGATCGGATGTGAAGGACGCGCTCTCGATGATCTTCACCGTTCTCCTACGATCCATCGCAGCGACGGCGAGGTTGTGGGTCAGTAAGAAGGCCCGAGCCGAACTGCGAGCATTCACCACCGCCGACAGCGGCGGCGTCACCCCGCACGGGGCGCGGGCAATGCAGTCGGTGATCGTCGATATCGATGCCGCAGAGTGGGATTCGGCGGCAGAAAGTGTCGGCGGATCGGCCAATTCGTTGTTCGTCTCGGTCGTCGCCGCCACGATGAGAGAACTCGGGTCACCCGCGGTGACCGTCGACATTCCTTTTCGCACCGGGTCCGGTGACGCCAATGCGATCGGCATGGCCACCGTCGCCGTCCGCGGAGACGACTCGCCCGCGGCCATCCGAGCAGCGTGCAAGGAGGCGTTCGGCAAGCCGGTGGGAGCACCCGCAGGCTATCCACCCGAGATCGTCCAGCTGCTCCCCCATCGCGTCGCCGCCAAGCTGACGTCGACCCCTGGGCGCGGAGAAGTGTTGTGCTCCAACATCGGCGACATTCCCGACGGCATCACCGCACTCGGCACCCACCGATCGTGCGGACTCGCAACCCGCGCGATCCATCCGAATCCGTCGGGCGCGCTGTCGACGATCAGAATGTCGACCTATCTCTCCCGCCTGGACGGCAACTACACACTCTCGCTCGTGTGCACCGACGACGCGTTGGCCGGATCGACCGCCGAGCTCACCGCGGCCGTGCAGCGAGCCCTGGCAACGCGGGACCTGGCCGCCAAACCCTGGTAGGTCTACCGTTGTCGCCATGAACGAGCACGATATCCACACCAAGATCCAGCAGCTCATCGCCACCGAGCACAAGCTTCGCACCGAGGCCCAGTCGGGCGACATCGACCCGGACACCGAGAAGGCCCAACTGGCGTCCCTCGAGCACGCCCTCGATCAGTGCTGGGACCTGCTCCGCCAGCGTCGGGCGCGCATCGATGCGGGCAAGAACCCCGACACCGCAACGGCCAACAGCGTCGACCGGGTCGAGGGGTACCTGCAGTAGCCCCTGCCCGACTCCTAGACCATCCGATCCGTCAGCACGTTCGGCAGGAACCGCAGCGCCGCGTCGATGCCACGCCACTTGAGTCCGGGTAGCGCGGCGCGGCGGGTCTCGCTCTCGATCGCGTCGACCATCGCGGTGACACCCTGGTCGAGAGTGGCTGTGAGAGCGGCACTGTCGCCCGCTTTGGCGGACATGTCGGTGGCGATGAAGCCGGGTAGCAGGGTGGTGACGGCGATGTCCGTTCTCGACAGTTCCGTGGACAGCGATTCACCCAGCGAGGCCACTGCGGCCTTGCTGGCCGAGTAGGCCGCTTTGGCTCCCGGCAGTCCCCGGTCGGCGCTGATGGACGAGACGAACACCAGGTGCCCGCGCTTCTGCTCTCTGAAGATCGACAGTGCGGCTTCCGCCTGCGACAGGGCTCCGACGAAGTTGGTGCGTGCGGTCTGCAGATTGGCCTCGGCCCGGCCGGTGCCGATCTTCGCGCCCTTGCCGAGCCCGGCATTGACGATCACTCGATCGAGGCCGCCCAATTCGTCTCGCAATCTTCCGAACACCTCACCGACCGCGTCGTGATCGGTGACGTCGAGGGCTCGAACCACCACGGTGATGTTCGGGTTGTGATGCATCAACTCGGCGCGAAGATCGTCCAACCGCTCGACGCGTCGGGCGCAGAGCGCAAGGTCCCGGCCCATGCCTGCGAACCGTCGCGCCATTTCCTCACCGAGCCCCGAGCTCGCTCCGGTGATCAGAATCTTGTTCCGAGTGGTCGCCATAAGCGGCGAGCCTATGTCACTGTGGAGCAATGGCCTCAGAAAGCTCGGAATTCGATGTCATCGTCATCGGCGGTGGACCGGTCGGCGAAAATGCCGCGCAGTACGCAATACAGGGCAGCGATCGCACCGCGGTGATCGTCGAACACGAACTGCTCGGCGGTGAATGCTCGTACTGGGCCTGTATGCCGAGCAAGGCACTGCTGCGTCCGAGCGAGGTTCTCGACACCGCGCGAAACATGCCGGGAGTCAAAGAGTTGGTCGGCGATCAACCCCTCGACGCCGACGCCGTCCTGGCCCGACGCGAATCCTTCACCCACAGCCTCGACGACTCCTCGCAGGTGACGTGGGCCGAGTCGGCCGGCATCTCGGTGGTCCGTGGCCACGGGCGACTCACCGGGGCCAGGACCGTCGAGGTCGACGGCCGCACACTCACCGCCCGTCACGCTGTTGTCCTCGCCACCGGAACCACCGCATCGGTTCCGAACACCCCCGGCCTGCGCGACGCCCGGCCGTGGATCTCCCGCGATGCCACCAACATTCACGAGACCCCAGGGCACATCGCCATCATCGGCGGTGGCGTCGTCGCGACGGAGGCGGCCACCTGGTTGCTCTCGCTCGGAGCGAAGGTCACGATGATCGTGCGCGGATCGTCGCTGCTGGCCGGTTCCGAACCGTTCGCCGGTGAACTCGTCGCCGAGGCGCTGAGGAAGCGCGGCGGGGCGATCATAATCGACGCCTCCCTCGAGTCGGTGTCACGAGAGAACCCTGCCGACACCGGCATCGGTCGAATCCACGGCGGCCCGGTCGGTCTCGTGGTCGACGGTACCGAGATCGTCGCCGATGAGATTCTGGTTGCGGCAGGCCGCACCCCGGCGAGTGCGGACCTCGGATTGTCGAGCCTCGGACTCGACGAGGGCCACTACATCGACGTCGACGATCATCTGAACGTTGCCGGTCACGACTGGCTCTACGCGGTGGGCGACGTCAACGGCCGCGCGCCACTGACGCACATGGGCAAGTACCAGGGCCGGGTGGCCGGCGACGTCATTGCCGCCAGAGCCGAGGGAAAGCCACTGGACAGCAAGCGGTTCCGCGCATCAGCGGATCACGGTCAGACCCCCCAGGTGGTGTTCACTCCGGTCGAGGTGGCGTCCGTCGGACTGACCGAGGCAAAGGCCCGAAAGGAAGGCATCGACGTCGAGATCGTGGCACAGGACATCGCCGTCGCGGGTTCGTCTCTGCAGCAGGACGACTACTCGGGCCGTGCACAGCTGGTGATCGACCGCGCCACCGACACGATAGTGGGCGCGACGTTCGTCGG
This sequence comes from Rhodococcus sp. NPDC006774, assembly GCF_040636045.1. NCBI lineage: Bacteria > Bacillati > Actinomycetota > Actinomycetes > Mycobacteriales > Nocardiaceae > Rhodococcus > Rhodococcus sp. NPDC006774. The sequence goes on from NZ_JBEYIW010000004.1 coordinate 313,207, forward strand.
CCCGGGCGTCGCCGAGCTCGTTCATGCCGCCACTGTCGCAGTGGTCGGCAAGGTCTCGCTCGACGACCTGTGGCATGCGGTGCCGTCGTATCCGACGGTCAGCGAGATCTGGCTCCGACTCCTCGAGGCGCGTCGAACACCCGATCACTGACGCATGTAGGCCGCGGCAATGCCCTCGTAGGTTGTCGGGTCGGCACGCCTGATGCGCAGTGCCACCAGGACCCCCAGGATCGCGGCGAGGATCAGAACCACAGGGATTGCGTTGACGACCGCAGAATCGGAACCGGTCAGGATGCTGTAATGCGTTCCGGCGAGCACCAATCCGGTCATGAAACCGGCGAAGCCGATGCCGGGGGCAATCCCGGTGCGCCACAGTGAGCGATCCGGATGGCCGATGAAGAACACCACCACCGACAGCGCTGCCGCAGCCTGCAGGGCGATCACCCCCAGAGTTCCGAGGCCGATGGCACCGGCAGCGTAGATCAGGTACGGGTCGGCACCGGTCACCGCGAACACCGCCAGCGCCACTGCAGCCACGATCGAGGCGGTGATACTGCCGATGTGGGGGCTCGAGTGCTTCGGATGAATTCGGCCCAGCCGCACCGGAAGTACGCGCTCACGCCCGAGAGCGAACAGATATCGACTGGCCGCGTTGTGCACGGCGAGATACGACGCGAGCACACTGGTGCACAGCAGCACCGCGGTACCGTCGTACAGCACTGTTCCTCCGTACTGCTGCGCCAGCGTGAACAGAAGATTGCCCAGTTCGGTCTGGGCCAGTACCGGTGCGTCCACTCCACCCGCGGCCCCGACGATGATCCAACTCGTCAGCACGTAGAAGACCGCGATGAGCGTGACCGCGATGAAGGTCGCGCGCGGGATGCTGCGTCTGGGGTCCTTGGTTTCCTCACCGTACAGAGCTGCGGACTCGAAACCGATGAAGCTCGAAAAGGCGAACATCATCGCTATCCCCAGCGACCCGGAGAACACCTGCGTCGGAGTGAACGACTCCAGTGGCAGTGCCGCGGTCCCCTTGTCACTCACCACCAGGACGTTGAACACCGTCAGAAACGCAAATTCGAGCACCATCAGAGTTCCGAGAACCTTGGCCGAGAGGTCGGCGTTTCGGAAACCCAGGAATGCGACAATCACGACAGCGGCTGCCGTGAAGATGTACCACGGAATATCGATACCCGAGTCGGCGAATACCACATGCGTGAAATATCCGAATGCGCCGGAAAGTCCGCACGCCAGCGACGTATACGCGACAACTGCGACATATGCGGCAGCGACACCGGGCGGCTTACCCAACGCCAGACCGATGTAGGTGTAGAACGCACCGGTGCTGTACACCTGCTGGCTGATCGCCGCGAAACCCACCGAGAAGCACAGCAGCACAACAGCACTGATCGCGTACGCCGCGGGCAGACCGGCACCGTTGCCGCGGATCAGGGCCAGCGGTACATTGCCGATCATCGCCGCCATCGGTGCCGCGGCAGCCACCACAAGAAATACCACTCGTCCGGTGGTCAGAGTACGTCGCTCGGACATCGTTCGGACGCTACTCGCAGAGGGAGCAGAATGCTGACATGGAATACGAACGCGGTTTCGAGAGACTGGTCAACTTCAGTGACGCTGTGGTCGCGATCGCTGCAACGCTGCTCATTCTTCCGTTGGTCGAACTGGCAGAACCGGACGACAGTGCACAATTCGTCGATATTCTGCGTGACCACGGGGTCGAGCTGTTCGCATTCGTCCTCAGCTTTCTGGTCATCTTCTCGCAGTGGCTGAGCCATCATCGGGTCTTCCGGAACCTGGTCGGGTACACCCGGGGTCTGATGTGGGTGAACTTCGTCTGGTTGTTGTCCATAGTGTTTCTCCCGTTCCCCACCAAGCTGATCGCCGAGAAGAGCGGTTACGACGCGAGCGCCTCTCCGCTCTACGTCGCGACCATCGCGGTGTCCGTCATCGCGATGTTCGTGGCCGACGTGATCGTGTCTCGGCACCCGAACATCGTCGCGCGCGACACCCCGACGTCCGGGAGCACACGCAACGGAGCCATCACGTCGGTACTGATGCTGGTCGCTCTCGGGCTGTCGTTCACCCCACTCGGCCTGTGGTCGTTGCTGATTCTGTTGCTCACTGCGCCGATCAACCGTCTCGAGGAGCGAGTGGCCAAGTAGATTGGTCGTGTGAGCACCGAGAGCGCGCCGAAGCAGCAACCGCTTCTCGTGCTGGGCAAGATCACCGAGATTCTCGACGCCTTCTCGTTCGACCGCCCGTCCATGACCCTCGGTGAGATCCAACAGACCACGGGCCTGCCGACCTCGACGGTGCAGCGCCTCGTCACCAACCTTGTGCAGCAGGGATTTCTGGACCGCCGCGGCGATCGCATTCGCATCGGGGTCCGCATGGCCTATTGGGCCGCGACGGCGACCAAGGACCTCGACGTGCTGTCGGTCGTCAACCCTGTTCTCAAGGACATGCGAGACCTGACGACCGAGACCGCGTGCTTCTTTCGGCCCGAACAGAACTACCGCGTGTGCGTCGCCATCGCCGAGACGCGGCATGCCTTGCGACGGGATATGTACGTCGGCAAGGTCATCCCGCTCAGTGCAGGATCGGCCAGCCGCGTTCTGCTGGCCTGGGACGACGACCTGGCCGAGCGTGTCCTTTCTCGCGAACTCGAATCGATGACCGAGCAGACGGTGACCGAAGCCGAGACGATGCGAACCCTGTTGGCGCAGACCAGAGCCGACGGTTACGCGATCACCACCGGCGAGCGCGAGACCGGAGCGTCCGGACTGTCCGCGCCGGTGTTCGATTCGGCCGCGGACATCGTCGGTGCCGTCACCATCAGCGGACCGACACTGCGGATGCCGCAGTCGCAGTGCGAGGACTGGGTGGATCTGCTGATTTCACACGCCGAGCGGATCACGAGGACTCTCGGCGGCCGCTACCCCGCGTGAGACCAGGCGTCCGGATTCACCGGATGCGGTGGCATCGAACCGCCGAACATCGCTGCTGCGTTGGTTGCGCACAGCCGTGCCATCTGCGAACGAACCGACACCGTCGCGCTCCCCACGTGTGGGAGCAATACCGTGTTGGGCAGACCCGCGAGGCCGGGTTCGAGGGCCGGTTCGCGCTCGTAGACGTCCAATCCTGCTGCGGCAACAATGCCCTCGCGGAGCGCGCTCACCAGAGCGGCCTCGTCGATCACCGGCCCTCGCGCGGTGTTGATCACGATCGCCGACGGCTTCATCGCTCCGAGTACGGCTGCGTCCACCAGATGGTGGGTGGAGTCCGACAGCGGAACATGCAGGGACAGGAAGTCGCTGGTCGTTACGATCTCGTCCCACGACGCATGCTCGACGCGACCCGCGAACTCACCGAGCTCGTCATCGGAGACCTCACGATCGCCGGGCGGACGGGGGCAGAACTTGACCGTCATGCCGAACCCCAGTGCGCGGCGCGCGGTGGCGCGGGCAATGCGCCCGAAGCCGGCCAGCCCCAGTACCCGGCCCGAGACATCGCTGCCGAGAAGCAGTTCCGGCTCCCATCCGGTGAACGAGCCCGAGCGGACGAACGCATCGGCCTCGACGGCTCTGCGGGCCGTCGACAGGATGAGCAGCATGGCGATGTCCGCGGTCGAATCCGTCAGCACCCCTGGCGTATTGGCGACCGTGATGCCACGTTCGGTTGCGGCCGCGATGTCGATGTTGTCGAATCCGACAGCGTAGTTCGATATCCCGACCAGTGCTGCCGACGCCAGCAGGTCGGCGTCGAACCGGTCACGCAACTGAGAGACGACCACGGAGTATTCCCCCGAGGCGCAGGCGTCGATCAGCTGCTTGTGATCGACCTCCCGCAGGTCGACGTCCCCGGCGGCGCGCAGGATATCCATGCCCGGCGCGGGGATCTCGGTGGTGACGAGAATGCGGCTCATACGACCCACTCGAAAGCGGCAGGAGTGGAGCCTGCGGAACGACCAGATGAGGACAGCCCTCCGGATCGTGCACCCTGCACTGTTTTCGATCGCATGGGCTCGCCGAGCTCGGTGAGCAGATCTTCGGACAGAGAGACCATGCGCGCCAGCGTTTTCGGCTCGAACCAGTCCGGGCGCGTTGCGAAGAGGATGTCCTCCGACGAGGTGTTGCCGCTGGCCCCCGGGGCGAACGGGCACCCACCCAGTCCGCCGAGCGAACCGTCGACCATCGTGGCTCCGGCGGAGATCGCGGCGAGAGTGTTCGCAACGCCCAGACCCCAGGTGTCGTGACCGTGGAACACCACTCTGCGATCCGGAGTTTCGGCGCGCACGCGCTCGATCAGCGACTGCACCTGCACCGGAACCGCCTGACCCAAGGTGTCGCAGATGACGATATCCGTTGCGCCGGTGGCGCGTTCGTCGTTGGCGATCTCGATGACCCGGTCCGGCGGCACCTGCCCCTCGAACGGGCAGGTGAAGGACGTCGCGATACACAGCTCGATCTCACCTCCCACCGATCGCGTGATGTCGACGGCGTCGGGCATCGCCGCCAGGGAGACCTCGGTCGTACGACCGATGTTGGCCTGATTGTGCGAGTCCGACGCAGAGAAGCAGTACTGGAAATTGCGGGCACCGGCGGCAGCGGCCTTCTCCACGTGACGTGGAGTGGCGACCCATACCCAGCATCGTGCGAGTTCGGCGGCGGTGAGCTCGCCGATCACCTCGAGGGTGTTGGCCATCGGCGGCACCTTGTCGCCCCGTGCCATCGATCCGATTTCGAGCGACGGTACGCCGAGATCGATGAGGGCTCTGATGATCTCGAGCTTGCGTTCGGTGGACAGCATCTTGCCGGTGAGCTGCAGGCCATCGCGCATGGTGACGTCGCGCAGTTCTGCGGCGGGAGCGAATCGATACATCTAGAGGCTCATCTCTTCGTCGGTGCGACCGAGCAGAGTCGACAGTACTTCCCTGGTGTGCTCGCCGAGATCCGGTCCGACCGAACGAATCGGCAGGGACGCGTCCCCGATCACCGGGACGACGCCGACGAATCCGACGTCGGTTGGCTCGTCGCCGCCGGTGTCGACCGGAAAGTGCTGAATCATGTTGCGGGAGGCGTACTGCTCGTCGGCCACGATATCGGCCGCAGTGTAGATCGGACCCGACGGCACTCCGGCGGCGTCGAGAATCTTCAGAGCCTGCTCGCGCGAATGCAATCCGGTCCAGGCCGAGATGGCGGCGTCCAACTCGTCGCGTCGACGCCACCGACCGGCGTTGGACGCCAGGTCCGGATCTGCTCCCAGATCGGGACGATCGATCGTCTCCATGTAGCGCTGGAAGATGGCATCACCGTTTCCGGCGATGATGATCGAGTGACCGTCGTTGCAGGGGTAGGCGTTCGACGGTGCGATGCCCTCCATCCGGCCGCCGGTGCGCTCGCGCTCGACACCGTAGGCGAGGTAGTCCGGGATCAGCGATTCCATCATCGACAGAATCGATTCGTTCAGAGCCACATCGATGGAACGCTGTGCCAACGACAGCGGGGACTGCTCGTCCGGTGCCTGCGCCGCGCGCTGGGTCTGCCGTTGGAACAGGGCCATGACGCAACCGAACGCCGCGTACAGCCCGGCGATGGAGTCCCCGATCGAGACCCCCACACGGACGGGTGGCCGATCCGGATCGCCGACGAGATTGCGAAATCCGCCGTATGCCTCTGCGACAGCGGCGAATCCGGGTCGCTGCGACATGGGGCCGGTCTGCCCGAAGGCCGAGATGCGAGTGATGATCAATTCGGGATTGGCGGCAGAGAGCACCTCCGGCGAGATACCCCACTTCTCCAGAGTGCCGGGACGGAAGTTCTCCAGGACGATGTCGCATTTCGCTGCGAGGTCGACGACGTCCTTGCGTCCCTGCTCGGTGCGCAGGTCGAGCACGATCGACTTCTTGTTGCGGTTGATCGTTCGGTAGAGCATCGACGTAGTTCCGGAGTACAACCGCCAGTTACGCAGTTCGTCTCCGGTTCCCGGCCGTTCGACCTTGATCACCTCGGCACCGAAATCGGCGAGCATGCGCGCCGCAGTGGGGGCGGCGATGTAGTTTCCGAGCTCGAGGACTCGAACTCCGCTGAGCGGCAATGCCATCGTGTTCCTTTCGATACTCATGGGAGACAAGCTCACAGGATCCAGCTCATCGGCACGATCAACGCGATGGCGATGACCGATGCCACCGAGACGCCTACCGAGCACGTCTTGAGTGTGCCCCTGGTCGACTGGCCCATCAAGGACTGCAGGAGCCAGAAGGTGTTGCTGGTGACGTGCACGGCGAACAGTGATCCGGCACCGGCGGCGAGGGCGATGAACACCGGGTCGAGACCGATCAGCGGAGCGACCGGGGCGAGGATGCCCGCCGAGGTGATGGCGGAGATCGTCACCGATCCGACGGCGATGTGCAACGCGGCAGCGATGACCCACACCATCAACAATGGAGCGGCGGTGCTGGCCGTGAAGTACTGGCCGAGGATGTCGCCGAGTCCTGCCTCGTTGATGACGGCCGCGAGCGACCCACCGACCCCGGTGAGAATCAGGATCTGACCACTCTCGGCGAAGCCGCGGGCCAACGCCTTCTCCACTCGAGCCTGACCGACGTGGTAGCGACCGATGAGGCACGTCCCCACCAGTCCGATGAGGAGCGCAATGACCGGACTGGCGATGAATTCGACTACTGGAACGGATATTTCGGCGACTTCGAGAACGGCACCGATCGCGATGAGGACGAGCGCGAGCAACAGCGGCGAGAGCAGCACCAGCAGCGACGTCTGCTTCTCGGTGCGTACCTTCTGGGCTACGCCACCTCCGGTTTCGAGGGGCTCGTCGTCGGCATCGGCAGGCTCCGGGACCACTGGCTGCTCGACCACGGTGATCTGCTGCTCGTCCTTCTCCTCGTTCCACCAGCCGTGCCGGAACACGAACGACATGATGGCCACCGAGAGCACGACGACGGGCACGATCAGGATCAGTCCGTAGATCATCATCTTTCCCAGCGGCACGCCGAGCAGTCCGGCGAGGGCGAGCGTCGCGACACCCGGGACCATGAACACGATTCCGCATTCGAGTGCGATCGCCAGCGCTGTGGCCATCCGCGCTGTGCCGTACTTGCCGATCTTGGGCGCGAGGCTGCGGGCGAGCGGAGCGGAGATCACCAACAGCACGTCGAGGAAGATGGACTGCAGCAGAGTCGCGATGGTCAGCGACAGTGCGTACGGGAGCCGCTTGGGACCGAAGGTTCGCAGCAACGTGCCGACGAGGCGCTGGATGGCACTCATCTCCTGCAGGACCGAACCCATCAGGACGCCGAACGCGATGAGCAGGCCGACTTCGGCCATGATCTCGCCGAATCCGCCGGTGATCGTGTCGACGGTGGTCGACACTCCCAGCTTCGTCGCCAGTCCCAGGTACGCAGCCCCGAGTACAAGCGAGATCACCGGGTTGAAGTGAAAACGAACGATGAAGACCACCACCGCCAGAACGGCGACGACGGTGTTGATCACGATCCACATATCGGACATCGGCGATTCTTCCCGCTGGGTGAGAGTGACCGCTGCCATGACACGCGGTTCGGTGTGATCCACCACACTGATACCCACATTATGGGCATAGATTTACTTCGTGAGCAAGAGCTTGGGCAGCATCGAGCCACAAGGGTCCACCGAGAGCCAGGTCAGATCGGCTGCGCGCGCCTGACCGACAACGCAGCGCGGGAGGCGTCGAGTTCGACAGGTGAACGCACCGCCACCTCACCGACCCGCAGGATGCCGTCGGACAGCGGTTCCACCCGCAGCCCGCCACGACCGATCAGCGCCTTGCGTGCGCCGTCGACCACCGTGCGGTCCATCCACGCGCAGGGATGGGCCGGTCGCCCGCCCCGGAACCGAATCCAGCCGTCACCGGAATCGAGCTCGAATTCCAGACCGCGCAGTGGGTCGAGCTCGAGACCGCGCACGACGACATTTCGTCGGGCCACCGAGGGATCGGGCACCTCGACACCGAGCACATCCCCCACGGCCTCCCATGCCTCGAGCGACAGAAAGCTCACCGCTGCCTCGGTATGCGCTTTGACGCCGAAGAATCGATCGCCGCGGATGCCCTTGTGGGCCACGATCTCGACACTGTCGGGCAGTTCGGTCGGCACATCGGCCGGGCCGTCCTTGGATCTCCCGAAGTACGCGTGCGAGGGGGCCCGCAGCAGCTCCACTATCTGGGCTCGATACTCGAAAGGCATGCTCTCGAGTGTGCCCGGTACCGAACCCAGCCGGTTCTTACCCGCGGGTAAGGACGGATCAGTACACTCGCGACATGGCTGTGACGACACGCGTGACCACCACCGACGGCATCATCGAGGGCAAGCCGGTGGGCGACCTCACCACCTGGCGCGGCATCCCCTATGCCGCCCCACCCGTCGGCCCGCTTCGGTTCCGCGCGCCGCAACCGACGCAGCCGTGGACGGGCGTGCGCGACGCCACCGAGTGGGGCAACGCCTCGATTCAGCACAAGCGCGGCACGATGCTCGCGGTGGGCAAGTACCAGCCGTCGAGCGAGGATTGCCTGACGCTCAACGTGTTGGCCCCGAGCGCACCGAGCGCGAGCCCGCGTCCGGTCATGGTGTTCATCCACGGCGGTGCCTACACGCTCGGCACGTCGGCCACCCCGCTGTACGGCGGCGGTTCTCTGGTGCGACGCTCGCTGAAGGACGGCGACGGCATCATCTACGTGTCGGTCAACTACCGACTCGGCGCACTGGGCTACCTCGACATGTCCCAGTTCTCCACTCCCGAACGGCCGTTCGACTCCAATCTCGGCCTGCGCGACCAGGTTGCGGCGCTCGAGTGGGTACAGCGCAACATCGCGAACTTCGGCGGCGATCCGAACAACGTCACGATCTTCGGCGAGTCGGCCGGTGGGAATGCCGTCACCACACTGCTGACGGTCCCCGCCGCGAAAGGGTTGTTCGCCCAAGCCATTTCCGAGAGCTCTGCGCCCGGCATGACGGCCACCAAGGAACGCGCCGATCAATGGGCACGCGAGTACGTCGGCTATCTCGGCGGCACGGTCGACAACGCTGCCGAGACGCTGGAGAACGCCGAGGTGCTGCGGCTCGGCCGGGCCGGCACCAAACTCGGCCTCACCACCCTGCACCGCACTCCGGGTCTGCTTCCGTTCGGCCCGGTGATCGACGGCGACTTCCTCCCGGTCAGCCCGGTCGAGGCCTATGCGAACGGAACCGCGCACCGCGTCCCACTGATCATCGGTACCAATGCCCGTGAGGGAACACTGTTTCCGAAGTTCCTCGACGCGCTACCCACCAACCCCGAGCGCATCACCAAGCTGTTCTCACTGACCGATCCAGACGCCGAAGCCGTGGTCACCTCGGGCTACCGGGGCTACCCCAACGAGCGGGCGGCCATCGACTTCGGTGGAGACTTCACCTTCTGGAAGCCGTCTCTCGAAGTGGCCGAAGGACATTCGCGTCACGCACCGACGTACTTCTACCGGTTCGACTTCGCCCCCAGGTCGATGAAGCTGCTCGGTTTCGACGCCACCCACGGCTTCGAGTTGTTCGCGGTGTTCGGCATCAGCAAGACCTTGTTCGGCAAGGCGCTGACGTTGGCGGGCGGGCGCAAGGCCTTCGCCGACGTCACAGAGGCCGTGCAGTCTCAGTGGATTACGTTCGCCACCAACGGAAAGCCGCAAGACTCGTGGCCGGCGTACGACGAATCCGACCGCAAGACATTGATATTCGACACCCGCACGCGGGTACAGAAGGATCCACGGAGCGACCGTCGCAAGGCGTGGGAAGGCTACCGGGGCTACGACAGCCAGAAGCTCGAACCCGTCACTTGAGCAGGCGGGACATGCGACGGTCGGCGAGAATCTTGCCGGCCGTCTGGCACGTCGCGCAGTACTGAAACGAGCGATCCACGTAGCCGACCTCGCGTACCGGATCGCCGCACACCGGGCAGGGAAGTCCGGTTCTGGCGTGCACCCGCATCCCCGATCGCTTCTCCCCCTTCAGACGCGCTGCATCCTGCCCGGCGGAGCGGGCCACCGCGTCGGACAGGACAGAGCGCATCGCCGCATAGAGCGCCCCGACGGACTCCGCATCGAGCTTGCTCGACGATGCGAACGGCGACAGCTTGGCGACGTGCAGAATTTCGTCCGAATACGCATTGCCGATGCCGGCAAGCAGGGACTGATCCACCAACGAGGTCTTCAGTCGTGCGGTGGTGCTGCCGAGGATCTCGGCGAATTCGAGCTCGGTGACCGCCAGCGCGTCGGGTCCGAGCCGCGCGATACTCGCGACCTGCTGTGGGTCGCGCACCACCCACACCGCCAGCCGCTTCTTGGTACCGGCTTCGGTGAGATCGATGGCGGGCGTCGCCCCCTCGGGGGTGAAGAAGTGGATCCGCAGCGCCAGGGGGCCTTTGCCCGGCTTCGGCGGTGCGACGCTGGGGTTGTCCACCCACCGCAGCCATCCTCCGCGAGAGAGATGGGTGATCAGCCAGAGGTCACCGGCTCGAAGGGCCAGGTGTTTCCCGAAGCGGGCGGCATCGGTGACGTCCTTGCCCTGCAGCTCGGTGATCGGCGGATCGAACGTCTTGAGAACGCTCAGCGCGGCGATGTCGATGCGACCGATCACGGCACCGACGGCATGCTCGCGCAGAAAGCCGGTAAGGGCTTCCACCTCGGGTAATTCCGGCATGTGTCCAGTATGCAGCTACGATGACCGTCGTGATGGTTCCGACTCCGTACGAAGATCTGCTGCGCCGCATCCTCGATACCGGTACGGCGAAATCCGACCGCACGGGAACCGGCACCACCAGCGTGTTCGGGCATCAGATGCGCTTCGACCTGGCAGCGGGGTTCCCGTTGATCACCACCAAGAAGGTCCATCTGAAGTCGATCGTCTACGAGCTGTTGTGGTTCTTGCGCGGAGACTCGAACGCCACGTGGCTGCAGGAGCACGGCGTGAGCATCTGGGACGAGTGGGCAGCTCCGGACGGTGAACTCGGCCCCGTCTACGGAGTGCAGTGGCGGTCGTGGCCCACCCCGTCGGGCGAGCACATCGACCAGATCAGCCAGGTCATCGAGACCCTGAAGACCGATCCGGATTCGCGGCGGATGATCGTCTCGGCCTGGAACGTCGGCGAGATCCCGCGGATGGCGCTACCGCCCTGCCACGCGTTCTTCCAGTTCTACGTGGCCGACGGCAAGCTTTCGTGCCAGCTCTACCAGCGCAGTGCAGACATGTTTCTCGGTGTGCCGTTCAACATCGCCAGCTACGCACTGCTCACGCACATGGTGGCGGCGCAGACCGGCCTCGAGGTCGGCGAGTTCGTGTGGACCGGCGGCGATTGCCACATCTACGACAACCACCGCGATCAGGTCACCGAGCAGCTCTCTCGCGAGCCGTATCCGTACCCCACTCTGAAACTGGCGCAACGCAATTCGATCTTCGACTACACCTACGAGGACATCGAGATAGTGGACTACCGGCATCACCCGGCGATCAAGGCCCCGGTAGCGGTGTGAGTGCACCGCACTTCGTCGGTCTGATCTGGGCCCAGACCACCGCGGGCGTCATCGGGGACGCGGGATCCATCCCCTGGCATGTCCCCGAGGACATGGCTCACTTCAAATCGAAGACGGCCGAGCATCCGGTGATCATGGGCCGAAAGACCTGGGACTCACTGCCCGCGAAGTTCCGTCCACTGCCGGGCCGTCGCAACATCGTGGTCACCCGCAACTCCTCGTGGACCGCCGACGGTGCCGAGAACGCATCGAGCGTCGCCGACGCCGTGGCCCTGGTAGGCCAGAGCCCGGTCTGGGTCATGGGCGGCGGCGAAATCTATCGCAGTGCAATGGATATCGCGACCCACCTGGAGGTGACCGAGGTCGATCTCGACGTCGAGGGCGACACGAGGGCTCCCGAGATTCCGGCCGGCTGGGTCGGGACGGCGGGCGAGTGGCAGAACAGCCGGGTCGACGGGACCCGATTCCGCTTCGTGGAGTACGGAAAGCCTACCCAACCTTCTTGAGCGCGTTCAGGATTCCCCCGTCGCGACTGCGAGCGGTGCGTCATACTGACGATCATGGACAAGAAGTCACTCACCGCCCTTGCCCGCCAACAGCTCAAACTTGCAGTCGGCGCGTCGAGTGGCCGCAGTTCGCAGACGGTGTACGGCGGTCACCAGCGCCACCTGCGGCAGACGGTCGTGGCTCTGGCCGCAGGCAACAAGCTGGCCGAACACGACCTCTCCGGCGAGTCGACCGTCCTGGTACTCAGCGGCAAGCTCGAACTGATCTCTGGTGAGCGCTCCTGGAAGGGCTCGACCGGCGACCTTCTCGTCATCCCCGACGCCCGCCACAGCGTCGAGGCCCTCGAAGACGTGAGCTTCCTGCTGACCGTCGCTATGTGAGCGCTTTCCGCACGACCAGCACGGGGCAGTCCGCGGTGTTGACGAGCGCGAAACTCGTGGAGCCCAACAGCATTCCACCGAATCCGCCGCGCCCCCGGTTGCCCACCACGATCAACGCTCCGGTTTCGGACAATCCACTCAGAATCCGCACCGGACGGTCCTGAGCGACGACGCGCTGTACCTCGACGTCGGGGAACCTCTCCTGCCAGCCGGCGAGGCTCTCTGCCAGCAGAGCCTCCTCACCGTCGGCGATGGCCTGCCAGTCCTTGGGCGCACGGCCGAACGACTGGGTCAGATCGACATCGGACCACACGTGCACCGCGATCAACACGGCGTCCCGGGCCGATGCTTCGACGAACGCCCACTCGACCGCAGCCTGGTTGACGTCGGAGCCGTCGATACCGACGACGACCGGCCCCTCGGCAACCGGGCGACCGTCGATGTCACGGCCTCGCACCACCGCGACCGGTGAGACGCTGTGCGCAGCCAACGAGAGTGTGACAGCGCCGGTTTCGCTGGCCCCGATCACCAGAAGCTCGGCTTGTGCCGAGACGCCGATGAGAACGTCCATCACACCGCCCTCGACGGCGCTCGAGGTCACCTCGAAAGTGGGATCGTCGACGACCAGAGCCGCCAGAGTTTCTGCCGCCACCAGTCTGGATTTGGCCGTGGCCACGAATTCGGTTGCTTCTCCGGCGAATTCGCTCAGGTCGACCACTCCTGGCATGTCGACGGCCGTGACGATGTGCAATCGCCGATCGCGTCTGCGCGCACAGAGAGCCGCCCAGATCACCGCCTTGTCCGCTGCCGCGGAACCGTCGATACCGACGATGATCGGTCGAGAGCCTGTCACGTTTCGGGCCTCCGGTCGTTGCCCCGCGCACGAGGTCTTCGAGCGTCTGACGAATAGGACTTCAGGCTAGTCGATGGACCCCCGCCGAAGCGCCTCTTCGATTCGGATCGAACCGAAGAGGCGCCGGTCCCACGGACCCCCCGGGGTATATGGCGTCAGCTGGCGCGCAATGCGTTTGCGTACTCCTGGCTTCGCGTGCGGCCGAGCTCGCTAGCGGCGTTCTGGGCGTCGAGATGATCGAGATAGTCGGCCAGCTGATCGCGGCTGCGTGCTCCGACGCCGAGATCGGTGCGCTCGAAGATGCGCCACTGCGCCAGCAAGGGACGCAGGACTTCGTCGAGATGGCGGGGTAGATCGTAGATTCCGTCACGCGAGATGAGCATCGCGCTCCGCGCGAACCCCGGCAGGTTGCTGCCCGGCAGCTGGAAGTTCATGACGACCTCGGTGATCGCCGTGACGGTCAGCGACGGTGCAACGTCGAGCGCCGCGGAGACCAGGTCGGAAAAGAAGCGGACGTGCAGGTCCTGATCGGCGACGATGCGTCCGAGCAGGCGGTCGGCCACCGGATCGTGGCACTGAGCGGCGGTGTTGCGATGGCAGATACTCGAAACCGACTCGTCCAGGGCGACCTGAGCCAGCGACCGGAGCAGGTGCGCGCCGTTCATCAGGGCGTCGAAACCCACCGTCATGCACTGCGCGCGGGCTCGACCGAGGGCGATCGGATCGACGCTGCGGGTGGCCACCAGGTAGTCGGTGACGGCCACTGCATGCCGGGTCCGTTCGTCGCTCCACTCCGTGAGCCACGACGGCCAGACCCCGACCTCGGAGGCAGCGGTATCTCGCCGGTAGAGCGGAATGTTCTGTTCGACCAGCAGAGTGGTCACCAGTGCCGCTTTGGCGGCCTCGGTCAAGGTCGAGGGCCGCGAACCCCAGTACATCTCGGCCCGAACGAAGTCGGCCGGTTCCCACTGCACGGCTTCGGCGCGATGGCGAGCGAGATTCACCTCGATGGTCGGCAACAGTTCTCGCAGAACCGCGAACTGCCCGATGTCACTGCGCATACCCGCCCCTTCGCCGCCCGCCTACCCACTCCGAACGACATCAACGTAGGGCCGCCGAACCCGTGTCGTGGACCCCTTGACGATTGTTTAGGGCAAGTCGCAAGCGGCCGGGGCGCGCGCTCGAGATAGGTCACAACGAGTTTTTCCGAAACGGTGGATAACGCGTTGATAACAACCTATGATCGACCCTGTTAGAGGCCAGGAAACAAACTTGAAGTACGAAAACGCCGCGGTTTCGTCGGGGATTACATACATTGAGCCGTGGAAGCGCATCGATACGCGCCGGTAAGTTTGCTCTCCGATGACCTGAAGAATTCAACACGAAGGGTTGATCTGTGACCGTTCACAACTCGACTAGCCTCGGAATCATGGTCGCGGGTCAGCCTGCGTCGGCCCCTCTTCGCGACTTCCGCGCAGTCGCTCGGCTCCTCGTGGGGCACTTCGCCGCCAACACCCCCTGCGGGTCGTTGCCGGGCGAACAGCTCCACGGCGACGTCACCGAATTCACCGTCAAGTGCATCAGTATCGCCGTGCAGATGCTCGACGAACGGCGTGCTCCGGCCGAGTCCGACCTGGCCGAACTCCGCGCCAAGGCCAGCCAGTGGGCCCGCGAGGGTGTGCCCCTCGAGTCCGTGCTCAGCGTCTACCACGAGGGCATCCAGATCGGCTGGAATCTGGTGTCCAAGAGGGCAGGCGAGGGTGATGCCGCGCAACTGATCGAGGCCGCCCGGATGTTCGTGCTGCTGTCGGAGAAGGTGTCCATCGCCGCCAGCAAGAGCTACGTGGAGGAGCTCCAGGCGGTGGCCAGCGAGCACCACACGGCGGCGCACACCCTGGTGACCTCCCTGCTCAGCGGCCACAACGCGGTCTCGATGGCCCGTCAGTCCGGCATCGAACTCGCCGACAGTTACCTTGTGCTCGCCATCTCGGTGCCGCCGCACCCCGACGAGAACGACCCCAACATCCAGAAGACCGTCGCCGCCCGCAGAAAGCTGCGCCGCGTCCAGGCCGAGCTGGCCACGATCTGCGGTCGCACTCCCCTCTCTCTGCTCAGCACCGAGGGTGGCACCGTGCTCATCCCCGGCACACACGACGACGAGTGGGTCGAGGCGCTGGTGCATCGCATCGGCACGGCCGCCGAGGTTCCCGTCACCGTGACGGCCGAGCAGGCCGCTACCGCGGACATCCCCACCGCGGCCGATCAGGTACACGAACTGCTGTCCTTGGCGCACCAGCTGCACCGCCCGTCCGGCCTGTACCGCATGGACGACCTGGTGCTCGAGTACCAGCTCACCCGTCCCGGCCCCGGCCGTCGCCACCTGACCCAGATCCTCGAGCCACTCGACTCGTCACCAGAGCTGCTCGAGACCCTCGAGATCCACATCTCGCACGATCTGAACCGTCAGCGGTCCGCTCGCCAGCTCCATCTGCACACCAACACCGTCGATTACCGACTCAAGCGGATCGCCCAACTGACCGGGTTCGACCCGACCCGTCCCTCAGGGATTCGACACCTGCAGGCCGCCCTGGTGGCCCGACGGCTCGAATCCTCGCGCGGCGCAGCGTGATCTGAGAACTCCGACCGGTTTCTCGACCCGACGGCAGGTAGCGTCGGAAGTATTCGAGGAGCAGGGGATCGTTGCATGACGAAGTTGAAGCTCGTGCTGGCCGGTGTGGTCAAGGAGTACCCCACCGGCGAGCAACCGGTACGCGCGTTGGACGGTATCGATCTCACGATCGAGGGTGGCCAGTTCGTTTCGCTCGTCGCGCCGTCCGGTGCGGGTAAGTCGACGCTGCTGCACATGCTCGGCGCACTCGACACGCCGACGTCGGGTTCCATCCGGTTCGACGACGTCGAGGTCACCACCCTCGACGACAACGCCCAATCCGATTTTCGACGCCACCAGGTGGGGTTCGTCTTCCAGTTCTTCAACCTGCTGCCGACGATGTCCGCGTGGGAGAACGTCGCCGTGCCCAAGCTGCTCGACGGCACCCCCATCAAGAAGGCCAAGTCCGACGCGATGCGTCTGCTCGACATGGTCGGACTCTCGAACCGATCCGAGCACCGTCCGGCACAGTTGTCCGGCGGTCAGATTCAGCGCATCGCGATCGCCCGCGCGTTGATGATGGATCCGGCGCTGCTGATCGCCGACGAACCGACCGGCAATCTCGACTCGAAGACTTCCCACAACGTCCTCGAGATCCTCGCCGACGTGGCGCACGCCAGCGACGGGCGTCGAGCAGTGGTGATGGCGACCCACGACCTCGAGGCGGCACGGTCGACCGATCGCATCGTCAGCATGATCGACGGTCGCGTCGAGACCGACACCCCGACCGCGGGCCTCGATCGGTGATAGGCACCGCGCTCAGCAGATTTCGAGTCATCAGCCTTCGCGACCTCCGTATGCACTGGGTGCGTTCGTTGGTCTCGGCCGGCGTCGTCGCCGTCGCGGCCGGGTTGCTCATCGCTGTCCTCGGCACGTACGGATCCTTGACCGGATCCGTCGAGCGTCTCGCCGTGTCGATCGCCGGTAACGCGAACTACGAGATCGTCGGTGTGACCGACTCGGGCTTCGATCAGAGCGAACTCGACGCCGTCCGTGCTGTTCCCGGCGTCGAGACAGCGGTTCCATTGCTGCGCAGCACCGTTCGGTCCGACGTCGGAGACCTGACGATTCTCGGTGTCGACTCATCCATCACGGCACTGCAATCCGATCTGGAAGGCGCAGTCGGCAACGCGGCAGGGTTGCTCACCGATCCGGCCGGTGTATTGGTCGGAGCCGCAACGGGTCTGACACAGGGCGACACCGTCACCATCGACGATGTTCCGACGGCGGTGGTCGGCGTGGTCGACGGCCCGGGAACGCAGCGCATCGGTGGGGGCATGTTCGCCGTCGCGCTCATCCCGACGGCTCAGACGCTCACCGACCGCGCGGGTCAGCTCGATTCGATCTTCGTCCTCGGCAGCGGCGACACTCTGCGCGCCGACCTGGACACCGCATTGGCGGGCCGGGTGTCGGTGATGAATCCGGACTTCCGGGCCGACCGCGCGAACCAGGCCATGAGCCTGACTCGCAATGCGACACTGATGGTCTCGCTCATCGCGTTCGTCGTCGCGGCGTTCCTCGTCTTCAACGTCATGAACATGGCCATCGCGAAGCGTCGACCCACCATCTCGTTGCTCCGGGCAGTCGGAGGCCGCCTCGGCGATATCGTCCGAGACCTGCTGTTCGAGTCCGTTCTGGTCGGTCTCGTGGGCGGTGCCGTCGGAGTTCCGCTGGGAATCGCGATGGGCCGCATCGCGATCGAAAGTCTGCCGCCGTTCCTCTCGCAGGCGTTCGATGCGAGGATCGAATACGTGCTGCCCGGCTTCGCGATTCCGGTGGCGATCGTCGCATGCGTGCTGGCCTGCGTCGGGGCCTCGGCCGTCGCCGCCGTGCAGGTGTATCGCATCTCGCCGATCGAAGCACTCGCCGTCGGCGGCGGGGAAACCTCGGGTGGCCCCGGTCTGCGATTCACCCTGGCTGCGACCGTGTTCGGCGTGCTCGCCGTGGCCGGATCCTTTCTGTTCGCCGTCAACGTCGACGGGCAGTTGACCCTCGGGGCCGGTGCACTGTTCATGTTCGGCGTCGTCGCACTGTGTGTCGGCGCGACCGGACCGATCGTGTCGATCACCGCAGCGGTCCCCCGCCGCTGGGGTGGAGCGGGACGCCTCGCGACCGCCACCATCGAACGCGCCCCTCGCCGCATCTGGGCTACCGTGATGACGATCGTGATCGCGGTGGGAGTCAGTGTGGGAGTGTCGGGTTCGCTGACCAACATGACCGACTCGGCAGCGGAATCGTTGTCGTCGTTGGCCGATACCGACCTGTACGTGTCGATGACCTCGCCCGACGCCATACCGTCGGGCCCGATCGTTCCCGCCGAGGTGGAAGACGCCGTCGCCGCGACTCCCGGTGTGTCTCGCATCGTCGAGGGGCAGTGGGCATACGCGACGATCGACGGCGAGACGGTATCCATCCAGGGCGTCGCCGACGGTAGCAACGCGGTCACGCTCGCGTCGCTCACCGACGACGTGCGTTCCCAGGTGCTCGCCGGTGACGGGGTGGTGCTGTCGCAGGGGTTCGGCAGAACGTTGGGTGTCACGGTGGGCGACTACATCGACCTCCCGACGCCGACCGGCGTGCAAAACGTGCGAGTGCTGGATCTGGTCGACTACATCAACGCCGCCGGCGGCACGATGGCGATCTCGTTGGATTCGATGCAGCGTTGGTACGACCGGCCCGGAGCCACCTACCTGGAGATCGGCGTCGACGGAGACGTTGAGGCCGTGGAGGATTCACTGCGCGCGACGCTGCCGCCCGAGGCCTTCGTCTACACCGGCGCTGCCGCTCTCGAGGGCACGAGCGCGGCCATCCGACAGTCCGGTGCACTGGCCATCGCGTTGCAGTGGATCGTTGCGCTCGTCGCTGCCGTTGCGTTGCTCAACACGTTGACGCTGTCGGTACTCGAGCGTCGCCGCGAACTCGGCGTACTGCGCGCCATGGGCGGCGGACGGGGAACTCTTGCCCGAATGGTGTTGGCGGAGGCGCTATCGGTCGGCATCGTCGGTGGTGTGCTCGGCCTGATCATCGGCGCCGGTCTGCAATACCTGAGCACACTGATCCTCGGAGCCAGCATCGGAATTCCGGTCGCCTACACCGCGAGCTGGTCGGTGCTGCTGTACGGACTCGTCGCTCTCGGCCTGTCGCTGCTGGGTTCGGCTCCACCTGCTGTGCATGCCTCTCGACTGAATATCGTCGACGCCATCGCGGCGGATTAAGTGGTGCGGGGCCTCGGGATCTGTCGGTCCCTCAGGATCCGCAAACGCGCGCGCGTTCGTCAGGTGCGTGCGGAATAGACAGTCCGTGGTTGGCGACTCTGCGCGCGTTCGGCAAATGCGCGCGCGTTTGTACGAGGATGACCGACGTGGCCACATTCAGCGTCGAAGTCGAGGAATACGCGGTCGAGAGTCTGCGGGACTGTGAGGGTGGTCCCGAGTGGGAGGTGCAGCCCGAGCGCGCTGCCGTACTGGTCCACGACATGCAGCCGTACTACCTGAACGTGCTGCACAACTCGGTGCGTTCGCGGGTTGCTGCGGAGGCGTCGACATTGGTGTCGCGCGCCCGGGCCGTGGGGCTACCGATCTTGGCGAGTGGTCCGCGGGCAGCGAGTGCCATCGAGCAGCGTGGACTGCTGGGACCGATGTGGGGCTTGGGTCCGTCCGCCGAGGAGGTTGCGATTTCCGAGCCGGACTTCGTTCCGATCGCGAAGCGCAGCTACAGCGCCTTCTACGCCACCGATCTGGAGGTCGAACTGCGCCGACGCGGCCGTGACCAGCTCATCATCGTGGGAGTGTTCGCCTCGGCGGGAATTCTCGCGACGACGTTCGACGCTTTCGCCCGCGACATCCAGTGCTTCGTCGGGATCGAATCGACTGCCGACTACACCGCTCACCAGCACCGCACAGCCCTGAACCTGATCACGTCACTGACCGGCGCGGTGACGAGCAGCGGCAACCTGCTTCACGATCGACAAGGTGGGCCGCTAGACTAGCGAGCGCGATGTGGGCCAGCTGTGCACCGTGACAGCGAACCCATCCGCAACCGATTGTTCGATGGATCGAAAGCCGTTGCTGGACAATGGCTTCGGATCAGCAGAACGATCACCAGCCTTCGTAGCTCAGGGGATAGAGCAACCCTCTCCTAAAGGGTAGGTCGCAGGTTCGAATCCTGCCGAGGGCACCACGAGTCGACTCCGTGCTCCACGCTCCCCCAATTGCCGCACTATTGCGCTGCCAAGAAATCACCCGTACTATCGAACATGCATTCGAGTACTGGGGAGGAACTCGTGGTCACAGCTGTACAAGATTCACCACTCACGTCCGATGAAGTGTTGCGTTTCGTCGCACGCCTTCAGGCGTCCGATGTCGTTGTCGACGCAGCAGCGGGCATCGATTTGATCTCCGCTCTCGAGACCGTCAAGTGCGCCAGCGTGGCAACGCAAGCCGTGGTGACCGACGCCGTCGCAACAGTCATCAGCAACCAACGCAAAGAGCGCGGCAAACCGAAAGCTCAGTGGCGCAATGGCATTGCGTCACAAATCGGTCTGGCTCGGCGCGAATCACCGAACCGCGGCGGTACTCACCTCGGTCTCGCTCGCGCGCTCGTGCACGAAATGCCGCGCACCCTCGCGCGCCTGAAAGCCGGGGAACTCAACGAGTGGCGCGCCATGATCCTCGCCCGCGAAACCGCATGCCTCACCGTCGACGACCGCCGCACCATCGACGAACGACTGTGCGCAGACCCCGCCACACTGGCCGGTGCCGGCGACCGCACCATCGAAGGCCGCGCCCGCGCACTCGCCAACGAACTCGACGCCGCCTCCCAGGTGAAACGACGCGCCAAGGCCTACGCCGCCCGCCGCACCAGCACCCGTCCCGCACCCGAATCGATGGGCTTCTTCACGGTCCTCACCTCGATGGAGAAGATGGTCTGCATGTGGGCGACACTGCGACGAGACGCCGACACCATCATCAACTCCGGCGGTGACACACGCACCCGCGACCAGATCATGGCCGACCTCGTATTCGAGCGCATCACCGGCGCATCCGCAGCACAGGGCCCACCGTTGACCGTCGACGTCGTCATCGCGGATTCCGCCCTCCTCGCCGGCGGTGACACGTCCGCATACATGCACGGCTACGGCGACATTCCGTCCGACGTCGCCCGGCAACTCATCCGAGACACACTCGACAGTGAGACGCACGTCGCATTGCGCCGCCTCTACGCGCACCCGACGTCCGGTGCGCTGACGGCGGTCGAGTCCACATCACGCGCATTCCCGACCGCGCTGGGACGCCTCATCGATCTCCGCGACCGTACCTGCCGCACTCCGTGGTGCGACGCACCGATCCGTCACCACGATCACATCAGACCCCACTCCGCGGGTGGCAGAACGAGTGCCGAGAACGGTGCAGGTCTTTGTGCCGCATGCAATTACGCGAAAGAGGGCGACGGCTGGACGGCCGAGGCGCGACGTGACAAACGGGGCGCTCGACACCGATACACACTCATCTCACCCACCGGGCACACCTATGACTCGAGTGCGCCGCCGATGCCGGTGGTGGAGCTGTACAACTCGCCGATCGAGAACGTGATGATCACCGGTCTCTTCGACGACGATGCCGCGTGACAGGTCGCCGCGGGAAGAGACCGAGCACCAACTCGGTTACACTCGGTAACGACGCGCGTAGCTGCACGTCAGACGTCGTGGAATGCTTTTACTTCCGCCCGGCTCCGGCCGCGCAGTCCATGTGCACCCTGCACAGGCTTCTCTTACGGCGATCGAAACTGCCCACCGGCAGTCTCGCCACCTTGCATCTCGGCCCGAAGGCCCGCAGGTGCAACACCCTGCCCGAAAGGCACTTTTCATCACTATGACGACCCCACAGACTTTTTCTGCACTCGGCGTACCCCAGGCCATCGCGGATGTACTCGCGAGCCAGGGCAAGACCGAGGCATTCCCCATCCAGGCCGACACCCTCCCCGACACACTGCAGGGACGCGACGTGCTCGGACGCGGAAAGACCGGCAGCGGTAAGACACTCGCATTCGCCATCCCGATGGTCGCTCGCCTCGCAGGCCAGCTTCCCGGCAACCGCAAGCCCGGCCGCCCGCGCGGCCTGATCCTCGCGCCGACGCGTGAGCTCGCCACCCAGATCGCCGTCGCGATCGAGCCGCTTGCTTCCGCATACTCGCTGAAGGTCACCACCATCTTCGGCGGTGTCTCACAGGTCCGCCAAGTCTCCGCGCTCAAGGGTGGAGTCGACATCGTCGTCGCCTGCCCCGGTCGCCTCGAGGACCTGATGAAGCAGCGCCACCTCACCCTCGACGGCGTTCAGATCACCGTCCTCGACGAGGCAGACCACATGGCCGACCTCGGGTTCCTGCCCGTCGTCACCCGCATCCTCGCCGCCACTCCGGACAAGGGCCAGCGCATGCTGTTCTCCGCGACCCTGGACAACGGCGTCGACAAGCTGGTCAAGCGCTTCCTGCACAACCAGATCACGCACTCCGTCGACGAGGCCACCTCACACGTCGAGGCCATGACACACAGCGTCTTCGAGGTCGACGGCGTCGAAGCCAAGAAGAAGCTCGTCCACCAACTCGCATCGGGCACCGGACGCCGCATCCTGTTCATGCGCACCAAGCACCAGGCCCGCAAGCTCGCCAAGCAGCTCACCGACGCCGGAATCCCGTCCGTCGACCTGCACGGCAACCTCTCGCAGGCCGCGCGTGACCGCAACCTCGCCGCGTTCTCCTCCGGCCAGGCCCGTGTTCTCGTCGCCACCGACGTCGCAGCTCGCGGCGTCCACGTCGACGACGTCCAGCTCGTCGTCCACGTCGACCCGCCGGCCGAGCACAAGGCGTACCTGCACCGTTCCGGCCGCACCGCACGCGCGGGAAGCGCCGGAGACGTCGTGACCGTCGTCCTGCCCGAGCAGCGCAAGGACACCGCAGTTCTGCTGCGCAAGGCCGACATCAAGGTCACCCCGGTCCGCGTCACCGCCGACTCGCCCGCAGTGGCGAACCTCGTCGGCGAGCAGGCTCGCTACGTCCAGCCCGCGCCGAAGGCCGAGCCGGCACCGGCTCGCACCGCGAATCCTCGCAACAGCAACAACGCGCGACGCGGCGGCCCAGCCCGCTCCGGTGGACAGCCGCGCAGTGGAGGACAGCCCCGCAGTGGCGGTCAGCCGCGTAGCGGTGGCGGCGGCCACAGTCGTCGTGCAGCAGGGCCTGCCACGAGCCAGCGCAGCCGCTGATCTCAGGCTGGCACACTGGAGCGGTGACCGTCAGCTCTTCCCACACGCCGAAGTCAGGGCCCCTCGGTCCGCAGGAAATGGCGACCGCTGCCGTCATGAGCAGCTTCACCGTTGCCCTGACGGTGATCGGTGTGCTGGTACCGATGGCGGCGATCCTTCAGGTCGTCGCGGCGATTCCCATGTCGGTGGTCGCGCTCCGGTATCGGACCCGCGCACTGGTCACCTCCGCGGTCGCGGGCACCCTCGTCGGATTCGTCGCGGCCGGAACCCAGACGGCCATCACCGTGGCCAGCGCCGCCCTACTGGGCGGCCTGGTCGGGCGGGCGAAGCGCAAGAAGCAAGGACTGTTCGGCGTTCTCGTCACCTCGATGGTCGTCGGGCCGGCACTCGGGGCGCTGACCGTGCTGATGCTGCTCATCCTCGTTCCGTTGCGCGAGCTGTTCCTCGAAACGCTCCGCAACACGATGGAGGGCATTTCTCGATTGCTCGAGCGAACGTCGGCGCTGCAAGGTGCCGCGGATGTGCTCCGCAGTAGCAGCACCGCCGTGCTCGACAACTGGTGGTGGTGGGTCGGAGGATCGATCGCCTTCGGCATCGTCACCGGAACGCTGTTCGCGTGGCTCATCCTCACCGCGATCCTCGACCGTCTCTCCACCATCCCCACCCCCGAGCCTCTGGTTTCGAACGCCATTGACGAAATCGGGCCACTGCCGGTCACGCTCACCGCAGTCGGTTTCCGCTACCCGGAAAGCACGACGTCCGCGCTGACCGGCGTCGACCTCCGCATCGACATCGGTGAGTTCGTGGCGATCGTCGGCCACAACGGTTCCGGCAAATCGACACTGACGCGGATCCTCGCCGGCCTCGAACCGTCGGAGGGCACAGTGGACAGGCCCGGCTCGACCGGCCTCGGACGATACGGCGGCACCGCGGTGGTGCTGCAGCGTCCCGAAAGCCAGATCCTCGGCACCCGCGTCGCCGACGACGTGGTGTGGGGACTGCCGCCCGGCGATTCACGCCCCGACGTCGAAGCCCTGCTCTACGAGGTCGGACTCGGCGGCATGGGAGCGCGCGACACTGCCTCCCTGTCCGGCGGCGAGATGCAGCGGCTCGCTGTCGCCGCAGCACTTGCTCGCCGTCCTGCACTTCTCATCGCCGACGAGGCAACCGCGATGATCGACGCCTCAGGGCGCGAACATCTGGTCTCGCTCCTCGCCGAACTGCCCCGCAGGCACCGGATGTCGGTCGTGCTCGTCACGCACCATGTCTCGGAAACCGTCGCCGCAGATCGCGTCGTGCATCTGCACGAGGGCTATCAGGTGCAGCACGACTCCACGTGGATGCAGGCTCGAACGGAGAATTCCACTGCGCTGCACGACAATTCGAGTGAACGCCTCCTCGAACTGAGCGGCGTCGAGCACACGTACAACCGGCGCACACCGTGGGCGCAGGTAGCACTGAACGGCATCGACATCACTGTCAAACGCGGTGAGGGTGTACTCGTTCTCGGTGGAAACGGTTCGGGCAAATCCACTCTCGCCTGGATCATGGCCGGCCTCACCGGCCCGACCAAGGGCACCGCCCAGCTCGGCGGCAAGGCGATGACTGCACGGGTGGGCGACGTCGGGCTCGCGTTTCAGCACTCGCGCCTGCAGCTGCAGCGGCGCACCGTCTCCGAGGACATCGCTGCCGCTGCCGGTCCCGAAACAGGCTCTGCCACAGTATCGGCCGCGATGGATGCCGTCGGCCTGGACAGGTCGTTGGCCGCTCGCGACATCGATTCACTCAGTGGTGGGCAGATGCGACGCGTGGTGCTCGCCGGGCTGATCGCGCGTCGGCCTCGCATGCTGGTTCTCGACGAACCCCTGGCCGGGCTCGACCCGCCCGGGCGCGACGACATCATCGGCGTTCTCGCCGGATTGCGCGATCGCGGCGTCGCCATCGTCGTCATCTCCCACGACGTGGATGGCATGGACACCGTCTGCAGCCGCACCATCACGATGGCCGACGGCCACATCGTCTCCGATTCGATCCTGGGGAGCGTGCACTCGTGACCACCGTCGTACTGCGTCAGGTCCCGCGATTCTCACCGATCCATCGCCTGTGGGCCGGCACCAAACTCGTCGTCGTACTACTGCTGAGCATCACTCTTGTCGTCGCACCGACGTGGCCTGCGCTCGGAATCGTGTTCGCACTGTTGGTCATCGCCGCGATGATCGCGCACGTCCCGATCACCGCAATTCCGCGTCCCCCGTGGTGGATCTGGGCATTGTTCGGCGTCGGAGCTCTCATCAATCTGCCGATCGGCGGCGCGGCAGTGCTGGTGTACCTGCGCGCGACGCTGTTCATCTTCGTCCTGCTCGGCGCATCGATGATGATCGGCTGGACCACATCGATGAGCGACATCGCCCCTGCGGTCTCCAAACTGGGCACACCGCTGAAGAAGCTGAAATTGCCGGTCGACGAGTGGGCGATCGCCGTGGCCCTGAGCCTGCGTTCGCTTCCGCTGCTCATCGAGGAGATGCGCACCCTCAACGCAGCCCGACGCCTGCGACCCAAACCGGTCGTCAACAGCGCGTCGGACAATTCCCTGGTCGACATCGTCACTACGGTGATGTCGGTTGCCATCCGACGGGCCGACGAGATGGGTGGGGCCATCACGGCCCGCGGGGGCACCGGAATGATCACCGCAACCGACGCGCGTTTCAAGGCCTCCGACGCGGTGACGCTGACCGTGGTGACGCTCGCGTGCACTGCGGCCATCGCGATCAGCTTCCTGTGGAGCTGAGCTATTCGCCCGCGAGACGTTCGGTGCGCGAGTTCAAGGCCTTGACGAACACGTCCGGGATGTCTCGCGGATCCTCGGCGACATAGCTCGTTCCACCGGTGACTGCCGAAATCTGCTGCAGTGCAACCGGATCTGCATCACTGGTGACGCCGACCGTGATGATCACGATGGGTCGCACCGGATCCTGTTCCTTCTGCAGCGACGCCAGCAGCTGGTCGAGGGAGATACTGCCCTCGTCTTCGTTGGCTCCGTCGGTCAGGATGATGACGCTGTTGACGTAATCGGGGTCGTAGCCCTCCTTCACCCGCCGGAACGCAGCCAACGTGGTGTCGTAGAGCCCTGTTCCGCCTCCGACGAGAGCAGGAAGGCCTCGGATCGAATCGAGAATGGCGTCGCGCTGCGACTTTCCGCCGAATGTACCGTCGGCCTTACCCATCGGCACCAACTCACGGTAGTCCTGTTTGCCACCACCGAGACCGATCGAGAACGCCCACAACCCCATCTGCGTCTGATCACTGAAGAGCGAATTCGCACCGACAGACGCGTCCACGGTCAGCGCGATACGCGTGGAGTCGCCCGATCTCGCGGCCATCGAACCCGACACGTCCTCGACGACGAGGGTCCGCAGCGGTAGCGCGAGCACCGCCCAATCCCGCAGCGTCGTCTCGATCGACAACGGGTTCTTGATCTCGAGCGAGGCCACGGACCCGACGCCTCGGCCGTCGGGAAGTGGTGTGCCACTCGATGTTCGGAAGCCTGCTGCGACCATGGTGTCGGCGGCCGACGCGGTGGCGAGAACCGAGGCCAGTGCCGCTCCGGCCTGCTTGACGCGGTCGTATTCGGGGCCGGCAGGCGCGGTCACGGCCAGCGGGTAGTTGAGGAAATAGCTGCCGGTCGGCGGAACCGACTCGGTCAGTCCCGATCCCGGGTTGTCGGCCTCGTACGCAAGGACTGCCTGTTCGGTGGCCACGCTGGTGCCGCCCTCGGCGGCCACCTGGGCGACGAGATCGGGGGTGTCGTGCGGGGCGTCGGCAATGCGCCCGAAGTCCTGCGCCATCGGCACCAGCGCTGCGGACACCGCCTTGGCGTCGGAGATTGCCACCTCGGATTCCGCCAGCGCGCCGAGGATCGCGGCATTCGAGGCACTACTGGTCAAGGGGTCACCGATGCGTTGACCGGGAAGCTGGAGCACGCTGAGCCAGGTATCGGTCACCGGCACTGCGTCGGACTTCGATACCAGCACCGGCAACGTGTTCGCGACGGATGTCTTGGCCAGCTCGGGCAGGGCACCGGTCGAGCGAAGCGTCTTGAGCAGCCACAGCGTCGAATCCGGTATCCACAGGTCCGGGCGATTTTCGGTTCCCGCGATCTCGGTGGCGGTGTCGGCTGGACGTTCGGGGCGAACCTCGAAGTTCACGCAGCCGCGGTCGAACTCGCCGGCCTGCGCCAGAATCTGCTGGACCGGTTCGGCAATGGAGGTGTCCACCGCGAGCGACACCGTGTCGAGGGAATCGCAGGAATCCGCACCGGACGCGCGCACTGCCTGCACTCCGAACCATCCACCGACCACGACGATGACCGCAGTCAGAGCGAGAACCGCCCAGGTCCACACGCGGCCGAACCTGGAACTACTACCGCTGTGACGTCCCGACATCGATGCAACCCCCTGCTCGGCCCCCCCGTTGCACTCACCGGGCGAGTGCAACAGCACGCGCGCTCAGAAGTGACGCGACGCACAGCATAGTAGCCCCCTCAGCGACCCGAGCGACTTCTGAGTGCATTGACGAACACATTCGGGATCTCCGCCGGATTTCGTGCGACGAAGCTCGTACCGCCTGTGGCAGCCGATATCTGTTGCAGCACACCGGCATCTGCATCATCGGTGATGCCGATGGTCACGATGACGACCGGCTTGGACGGGTCCTGCTCGGCTCGCAGAGTGGACAGCAGCTCGTCGAGCGAGATGCTGGCGGGGTCCTCGTTGGTGCCGTCGGTGAGGATGATGACGCTGTTGACGGCATCGGGGTCGTAGCCCTGCTGCACGGTGCGGAACGCCGCCAACGTGGTGTCGTAGAGACCGGTACCACCTCCGACCAGTGTCGGAAGCGTCCGAGTCTGCTGCAACAGCACCTCACGCTGCGTGGTGTTGCCGACCTGCTCGTCCATTCGCCGGATCGGTGCGAGCTCACGGTAGTCCTGCGATTCGCCGCCGAGTCCGATCGAGAACGCCCACAAACCCATCGACGCGTTGTCGGGAAACAGCCGATTTCCGGTCTCACTGGCCTGCACCGTCATGGCGATGCGTGTATTCGCCCCGGCGCTGTAGTTCATCGACCCGGAGACGTCCTCCATCACCAACGCACGAGAGGGCAGAGCCAAGACCTGGTACTGACGCAACGTCGACTCGGCGGCCTGCTGGTCGGCCACGGTCAGTGACGTCACGTCACCGATCCCACGACCGGCATCGAGGGGTGCGTTGTCCGCCGATCTGAAGCCGGCGTCGGACAGCGCCTGCTGCCCCAGCTCGGATTCGATGGCCGTGGCCAGTGCCGTCCCGACGGACTTCGCGGCCTCGTGTCGATCGCCTGCGGGTTCGGTCACCGCCAGCGGAAAGTTCAGGAAGATGGTGCCCGTCGGCGGCACCGTCGCGCCCAGTTCGACGCTGTTGTCCTGCTGGTAGGCCAGGAAAGCCTGTTCGGAGACCACTGCGACGCCTCCGTCGGCGACCAGATCGTCGAGCCGTACCGTCGGATCGGCCTCACCACGAGTGGCGGCCTGAGCCTGAGCGATGGGGACGAGCGCCGTCCCGACCGAGTCGAGGGCGGTCTCGTCCGATCCGGCCTCGGCCACCGCGCCCAGGATGGCCGCGTCGGACGTGGTGTTGGCCAACGGGTTACCGATGCGCAGACCTTCGAGCTTCAGGGCAGTGAGCCAGGTGTCGAAGAAAGGCACCTCGTCCTTGCGTGCCGCGAGCACGGCCGGGGTGGCGGCCACCGACTGACTCGCGAGGTCGATCAGTGTCGCGGTCGACCGTACGGTCTTGCCGACCCACAGCGATGAATCCGGGATCCAGAGTGAGGGGACATCGTCGCCCTTGGCAACCGCCGCCGAGACCTGACCGGACTCGGTCGCCGTGACCTCGATCTCGGCGCACCCGAGACTTTCCGCGGATGTGTCGTCGACGATCTTCTGCAGCACAGGTGCGATCGCCGGGTCCGCGGCCAGAGAGTACGACGCGGGGTCGCCGCATTCGGACCCGAAGGCCTTCTGCGCGACGACCACGCCGCCGCCGACCACGAGCAGGACGGAAACGGCCACGACACCGTACTTGGCGAGTCCTCTGCTGCTCGTCGCGGACGACGGCGCACTGTGCCTACCGGGCATGCATCTCCACTCCTACACCGTCAGGCGTAGATCTTGACGAACGTCTTCAACGAGTTCTCGATGTCGCCTTTGAGCGCGCGGGCGACGCCGGAACCGATCGGACCGAACAGCGGCGCACCGCCGAGGTTGATGTCGATGGTGATCTCGGAACCGTCACCCTTGGATTTCACGGACATGTTCAGGCCGATCTTGACGCCGCCCTTGCCGTTGCCCTTCAGCTCGAGCTTCTTGGGCGGATCGTAGGACTCGATCTTCCAGGACACCCGGTTGCGCATGCCCTTCACGCTGGCGATGGAGTCGAGGGTGGTGCCGACGGCCAGCTGCTCGGGCAGCTCACCGCGCCACGCTTCGTGGATGGAGAGCCACTGCTCGTATCCGGACAGATCGGACGCGTGCGCCCACGTCTGCTCGGGGGTCAGCGGGACGTCGAGGGAAACCTTCAGCTTGGCCACAGCAGGGATGGTAACCGCTGAAACGAAAATGCCCGCGTGAGGCCTTCCTCACACGGGCATTTTCGATGGTGCTGCGATCGATCAGTGGGCGCTGGCCTTCTCCGCACCGATACCGGTGAGGGAGCGAACCTCCATCTCGGCCTGCTTGTCGGTGCTCTCGGTGTCCTTCGAGATCAGAGTTCCGACGATGCCGAGGATGAATGCGAGCGGAATCGACACGATGCCCGGGTTGGAGAGCGGGAACCACGCGAAGTCCGAGCCGGGGATCATCGACGTCGGCGATCCGGAGACGGCCGGGGAGAAGATGATCAGCACGATCGTCGAGATCAGGCCGCCGTACATGCTGAACAGTGCGCCGGTGGTGGTGAAGCGACGCCAGAACAGCGAGTACAGGATGGTCGGCAGGTTCGCGGCCGCAGCGACGGCGAACGCGAGTGCCACCAGGAAGGCGATGTTCTGCCCGTTGGCGAGGATGCCGAGGCCGATGGCGAGCAGGCCGATGACGACGGCGGTGATGCGCGAGACCTTGACCTGCTTCTTGTCGTCGACCTTGCCCTTCTTGATGACGCTCGCATAGATGTCGTGAGCGAACGACGCCGACGCGGTGATCGTCAATCCGGCGACCACGGCCAGAATGGTCGCGAAGGCGACCGCCGAGATGACACCGAGCAGAATGACGCCGCCGAGTTCGAAGGCCAACAGCGGAGCTGCGGAGTTCTGACCGCCGGCCGAGGCCAGGATGCGGTCGGGTCCGACGATCGCTGCGGCACCGTAGCCGAGCACCAGGGTGAACAGGTAGAACGCACCGATGAGCGCGATGGCCCACACGACGCTGCGACGAGCTTCCTTGGCGGTGGGCACCGTGTAGAAGCGCATCAGCACGTGCGGCAGACCCGCGGTGCCGAGCACGAGTGCGATACCGAGCGAGAGGAAGTTGATCTTCGAGGTGGCGCTGCCGCCGTACTGAGCGCCTGGCTCGATGACGTCACGTGCTGCCACGGCCTCGTTGGCCGATCCGGCCACCATGGCCTGTGCGCTGCCGAGCAGCTCGGAGAAGTTCAGGCCGAACTTCGCGAGAACCAGAACGGTCATGAACGCCGCACCTGCGATGAGCAGAACGGCCTTGATGATCTGCACCCAGGTGGTGCCCTTCATGCCGCCGATGAGCACGTACGCGATCATCAGCACACCGACGATCGCGATGACGATGGACTGCCCGGTGCGGTCGGAGATGTCGAGCAGCAGTGCGACGAGTCCGCCTGCACCTGCCATCTGTGCGAGCAGGTAGAACAGTGACACCGTCAGCGTGGACAGAGCAGCTGCGGTACGAACCGGTCCTTGCTTGAGCCGGAAGCTCAGCACGTCCGCCATCGTGAATTTGCCGGTGTTCCTGAGCAATTCGGCGACGAGGAGCAGTGCAACGAGCCAGGCGACGAGGAAGCCGATGGAGTACAGGAAGCCGTCGTAACCGTAGACGGCGATGGCACCGGCGATGCCGAGAAAGCTTGCGGCCGAGAGGTAGTCACCGGCGATGGCGACGCCGTTCTGCGGTCCGGAGAATCCGCCGCCTGCGGTGAAGAACTCCGCGGAGGTCGCATTCTTCTTCGATGCGCGGATGACGACAGCCATCGTGATGATGACGAACGCGCCGAAGATCGCGATGTTGACGAGTGGTTCGCCGACGGTGGTGCTTGCTGCTTGCGCGAGATTCATCGCTTGGCTCCCTGGGAGGCTTCCATCTCGGCGCGCAAGGCTGCGGCGCGAGGATCGAGTTCACGGTTGGCGAACTTCACGTAGATGCCGGTGATGGCGAACGTGGTGACGAACTGGCCGAGGCCGAGCAGCAGGCCGATGTTGATGTTGCCCCACACCTTGGTCGACATGAAGTCGACCGCGTAGGTGCTCAGCAGCACGTACAGGACGTACCAGACCAGGAAGAACCCGGCCATCGGGAACACGAAGCTACGCAGGCGTCGTCGGAGTTCCTGGAACTCGGGACTGGCCTGCATGTCGACGAACGCTTGCGCGTCCGGTGGCGAATTGGTTTCCGATGCGGTCACCTTGGACTCCTGAAGTAGATGTGAGCTGTAGCTGACTCGGAACAGTAATGAGAGTCAGGTCACAAAATCAGGAGGTGGTGTCGATCACACGATGGGCTGCGGGAGTGTGCGACGAGCGGTCGAGAATGGCAGTTGAGCGGCTCTGCGGGAGTGGAGCCTGCGGAATGACCCAGTGGTCTCAGAGCTCGCGCTCTCGGTCTTTGCCCATGTCGAGGCCTTCCGGCAGGTGCAGTCGCGCGAAGATGCGGGAGATGTCCGACGGGATCGTTCTTCTGGTGGCGAGGCTGACGGCGATCATCGAGGCGAAGGCGACGGGGACGCTGACGGCGGCGGGGTAGCCGAGGATCGCTGCCGCCCAGCCGCCGAGGACGCCGTCGGAGATGGGGGTGACGACGGAGATCGACGCGGCGACGAGTGAGATGCCGCCGCCGAGGAGCAGTCCGGTCGCGGCTCCGGCTGCGGTGAGGCCGCGCCACCAGATGCCCAGTACCAGCAGTGGGCACAGGGTGGATGCGGCGACGGCGAACACGAGCCCGACGGTGCGCGAAAGATCGAGTGAGACAACGCCGATCGACAGTGCCAGCGGCACGGCACCGGCCAGAACGGCAGCGACGCGAAAATCTCGGACCTTGCCCGAGAGGACGTCGGTACTGAGCACACCGGCGATGCTGACCAGCAGGCCCGACGACGTGGACAGGAAGGCGGCGATGGCACCGGCGGCCACGAGTGCGGCGAGCAGTTGGCCCGGTATTCCGGACAGCACCGAGCCGGGCAGCAGCAGCACCGCTGCGTCGGATGCCCCGGTGATCAGCAGTTGTGGCACGTACAGCCGGGCGAACACTCCGAGCACCGTCGGGAACAGGTAGAACATGCCGAGCAGCGCGAGGACGGTGAGCGAGGTCAGTCGCGCCGCTCGGCCGTCGGGGTTGGTGTAGAAGCGCACCAGCACGTGCGGCAGGCCGAGGGTTCCGAGGAACGTGGCCAGAATCAGCGAGTACACCTGATACAGCGGGTGTGCCCCGCCCAGTCCCCCGCCGGGTATAGCCCACGCCCGGTCGGTGGTCGGCGCTCCCGCGACGACGGGGACGGGCGATCCGGCGTCGAGGGTCAGCAACGTACCCGAGCCCAGCCGGTGTTCACCTGCGTCCAGCAGGACTCGCCCGTCGACGCTCTCGTCGTCGAGAGTCCCCGTCACGGCGACGACGATCGGCGAATCCACCTGTACGAGAACATCGATGGTGATGTCGACGGCGGTCTGTTCGGTCACCGTGGGTGGGGCCGGACTGCCGACGTCGCGGTCGTCGGAATAGAAATGCACGGCCAGCACCAGTGCCGGGATGGCGATTGCGGTGAGCTTGAGCCAGTACTGGAACGCCTGGACGAAGGTGATGGAGCGCATGCCACCGCCGACGACGTTCGCGATGACGATCAGCCCCACCGCCAGGGCACCGACCCAGCCGGGCACTCCGAGCAGAATGTTCAGGGTCAGGCCTGCGCCCTGGAACTGCGGCACCAGGTACAGCGCGCAGATGACCACGACCACCAGCATCGCCACGGTCCGCAACCACGGTGCGCCGAGCCGGAATTCGACGAAATCGGGCACCGTGTACGCGCCGCTCCTGCGCAGCGGTGCCGCGACGAACAACAGCAGACCCAGGTAGCCGGCGGTGAAGCCGACCGGGTACCACAGCGCATCGGCTCCGTACTTCGCGATCAGACCCGCAACCCCGAGAAACGATGCAGCGGAGAGGTATTCACCACTGATGGCGGCAGCGTTCCAGCGTGGTCCGACGGTACGCGAGGCCACCAGGAAGTCGGAGGTGGTGCGAGCCAGCCGAACTCCGTAGATACCGATGCCCACCGTGGCCACGGCGGCCACCAGCAGCGCGATCACCGTCGCGATCGGAATGGATTGGTTCACTGGACGGCGATCTTCTGATCGTGGATCCCAGCGGCGAAACTCATGTGGTGATCGGTTTCGCGGTGGGACACTGAGTGTGTGCACGTGCCGAGCGCGACCCGATGACGGTATCGGCGGCCGTCGCTGCGTGTCTGCCGTTCGCAGCAGGTGCTGTGTTCGCGCATCTGCCCACGGCCGCTGTGGCGGCCGGTCTCGGCTCTCTGAACACCGGTTCCGTGCTCGCTCGGTTCACTGCCGGATGGCTGGCAGGCGTCGCGGCCGTCACCGCCGCGGGGCTGGTGATCGTGGACACCGCAGTCCTGGCGTCGGACTCGTCCGGCTGGGTGCGGTGGCTGAGGGTGGCTCTCGGTCTCGCTCTGCTCGTTCTCGGCGTCCGCAAGCTGGTCGGGCGGGTGCGGAACGGCCCGGCGCAGGAAGAACCGGGGTGGGTCGGGACGGCCCGAAACCTCAGCGGAGGCAAGGCTTTCGTCACTGCGTTCCTGCTCGGATCGGTGAATCCGAAGAGTGCCGTCATCGCGCTCTCCGCCGTAGCGGTGATCGTCGACGCGTCCTCGGTTGTGGCCGTCCAGATCACGGCCGCGGTGGTGTTCGTGGTGGTGTCCAGCCTGGGCGTCGCTGCGCCTGCCGTCGCGCTGCTCGTCTTCCGCGACCGTGCCCGACGTCCCATGAGCACCGTGGTCGACCGGTTCGTCGCGTACAGCGACGTCGTCTTGATCGCGATACTCCTGGCCCTTGGCCTGTACATGACAGTGAACGCTATCTGATCATCGATCGAGTCAATCGTCCATCAAGACGGTGAAGTCGTGTTCGTTGCGTTCGGCTCTACGCACGTACATCCAGCCCACACCGAACAGCATCGGATAGATCGCTGCTCCCAGCACCACCCACGACAGCCCGATTCCCAGCAGTGGAACGTCGGTGACACGTGCGAGGAGCAGCCCCAGCAACGGAATTGCGAACAGAATCGACAGCGTCATCACCGCCAGGCGCACCGACAGCAACAGCTGCGCGCGAACCAGGCTACGGACCAGGGCGTCGCCGACCTCGGTTTGTTCCTGCACTTCGACGCGGGTGCGCACCATCCGTGCGCCGCGACGTTGCGAGAGCACCACCCGCTGTCGGTGCGGCTGGCTCACTGCGTACTCCTCGTCACCGGGACGACCACGATTGCAGCGGCCCGCGGACCAGTCTGTCCTTGAGTTCTCTGGCGTGCCGTCGGCTCACCGGCAGTTCGCAGGCAGCGAGGTTTCCGCTGGCCCGCAGACACACCACCAGACCCGAACCGACGCTGCGGATCCCCGTGACCAATCGCAGCGAGACCAGGTACGAGCGGTGCACGCGGAGGAATCCGGCATCGGCCCAGCGACTTTCGAGGGCCGAGATCGGTATACGCACCAGGTGCGAGCCGTTGGAGGTGTGCAACCTCGCGTAGTCGCCGTCGGCCTCCACCCACGCGACCGACGACCGGTGCACCAAGGTGGTGGTACCGCCGAGTTCGACGGGGATGACCTCGTCGGCCGACGTGTCCGTCGACTCCGCGGGTCGACGCCGCGCCAGCAACACCCGGCGCAGTGCCTCGGTGAGCCGATCCTCTCGCAACGGCTTGAGCAGGTAGTCGACGGCACCGAGATCGAAGGCGGCCAGGGCCCGGTCGTCGTGGGCGGTGACGAACACGACGGCGGGTGGCCGCGCGAATGCCGACAGGATGCCGGCCAGTTCGAGGCCGTCGAGCCCGGGCATGTTGATGTCGAGGAACACCGCGTCGATCGGTTGCGCGGAGGTCTGCTGCAGCTGCCGCAGTGCGGTGGTGGCGTCCTGCGCGGTGAACACCTCGGCGACGGTGTCCTGCTGGCGCAGCAGAAAGGCGAGTTCGTCCAGTGCCGGGCGCTCGTCGTCGACGGCGAGGACGATCAACCCACGGCCGGGGGTGGCAGCCTGCGTCATGCCCGCACACCCGGCCTGAATTTGGGCACCCGCATGCTCACTTTGGTGCCTGCGCCCGGTGCGGTGTCCACCACGAGACCGTAATCGTTCCCGAAGGCTGCCCGCAGCCGATCGTCCACGTTCGCCAATCCGACATGGGCCGCGTCCTCGGTGTGCAGACTTCCCGAGCGCAACACTTCGGGATCCATCCCCACACCGTCGTCCTCGATACTGATCACCGCGTCGGTGCCCTCGTCGGCGGCGATGATCGTCACTCGGCCGCCGTCGGCCTTACCGGACAGGCCGTGGCGGACGGCGTTCTCGACGAGCGGCTGCAGCGCGAGAAACGGCAGTGCTACGCCCAACACCTCGGGAGCGACCTGCAACGTGACCTGCAGGGAATCGCCGAAGCGGGCGCGTTCGAGCGTCAGGTACCGATCGATGTTGCGCAGCTCGTCCGCGAGCACCGTGAACTCGCCCGCGTTGCGGAACGAGTATCGGGTGAAGTCCGCGAACTCGAGCACCAGCTCCCGCGCCCGATCCGGGTCGGTGCGCACGAACGACGCGATCGTGCCGAGTGCGTTGTAGATGAAGTGCGGGCTGATCTGTGCGCGGAGGGCCCGCACCTCGGCGCGGTCCAACCGCGCCCTCGACGCGTCGAGTTCGGCGAGCTCGATCTGACCGCAGGCGTAGCGCGCGACCTCGGCGATGGCCCCGAGCATGCCCGGTCCGGGCTCGGCGACGACAGCGGCGCCCAACACCCCGACCACCGGAGACTCGTCGACGACCAACGGCTGCACCACCAGCGCTCTGACCTCGTGGATCGAACCGAGCGGCAGACGCACCAGGACGCGCCGCTGCCCGTCCACGGCCCGTTTCGCCGCCTCGACGAAGGCCGGCGTCAGCTCGTCCCACGGGCCGTCCCAGGCCAGCAGCGAACCGTCGGGATCGCAGATGCCCAGTGCGTCCGCACCCGTCAGCACCCGCAGATGCGGCGCGGCCGCGGCGGCCGAACGAGCGTCGAGGCCGTCGCGCAGCGGCTTGGCCGCCAGCGAGGCGGTATGCAGGGTGGCGTGGACGGCGCGCTCGGCAGGTGTGGTCAGGTCCCGTCGCCCGCGCAGACTGATCACGGCGATCACCGAGACGATCACGGCCACGATCACCGCCATCGTTGCCAGTGCCGCGGTCATCGCGCGCACGTGGTCGAGGTGGGCACGTTCAGGAAGCGTTCGACGAGCCAGTCGACTCCGATGCCGTTGGCGGCCAGTTCGGCATGGCCCTGCTCCGGTTCGGAGCGAAGCTCGACGTCGTCGCCCAATGCGCAGGCCTCGGCCACCGCGTCGCGGGTCCACTGGGGATCGATGAGGTCGTCGCGTTCGCCGACCAGGACCAACAGCGGTACCCCGGTGCGGGAAGTCGGAACCGCAACCGATTCGAGCCACTGCGTCATCCGATCCGATGCCTCCTCGGAGTCCGGGAGAGCATCGGCCGGATCGAGGACGGCTCCGGCGTCGGCCTTGGAGAAGCCGAGGAGGTCACTGCAGGCGGTCAGTGCGGACACGTTGTCGGCGAACGTGCCGCGGATGTAATCCGAACGTTCGGCAGTCGGATCCACGGCGTGCAGACCCTCGTAGAGATACGGCACCAGCAGTTGACGCGGCACGGTCTGCTCGGTCTCGGGTGCGAAGAAGCGAGTGGCATCGGCCACCGGAGAGAGCGCCGCGGCACCGACCAGTTGCAGACCGTCGCCGTAGTCGCCACTGCGTTCGGCTGCCGCCCAGACCGCTTGTCCACCTTGAGAAGTGCCTACTGCGCCCCACCTGGTGCCGACGTCGGGAACCACGTTGCGGGCCGCACGCACCGCGTCGATGACGTCGTACGCTGCGGCGTCCCGGTCGAGGTAGGCGGGATCTCCCGGCGTCCCGAGGCCCTGGTAGTCCGTCACCACGACCACCGTGCCGCGTTCGAGGAACGGCGTCACCAGGCCGATGGTGCCCAACAGGTTGGGGTACAGCGACGGCGCACACTCGTCGGTGACACCGGTGGTTCCGTGCCCGACGGAAACGATCGGCCAGCCTCCCGGCGGCGCAGACCCCTTGGGCACGAACACCGTTCCCGAGGTTTGCGTGCCGCCTCCGGTGATCCCGTCGGTGGTGCGGTAGACGATTTTCGTGGCGGTCCCGCCGAGGTAGGCGACACCGATGTCGACCTGTCCCAGCAGCATCGACGACACGATCTCACCGCGTTCGAGGCCCTCGGGTGCCGCGACCGCAGTGGGGGCGGGGTCGACGGGTTCGGCGGTGGGACTGCTGCACGCGGCAAGGGCGAACACCAGTGCCGCGGCGACCACCGGTCCGGTCGACCTCACTGTCTCTGCGCTCCTACGGTGTACGTCGTGCGATGCGAGCCTCCGCCGCAATTTCTTCCACGTCCAAGCCATTCAACACTGCCCGCAGAGCTTCGTCTTCCAACTCCCCCGAGTCGCGGGCCGCGATGAGCGCCGCCCGCTGCGCGACCAGCACGTTGTGCCGCAGCGAATCGAACAACGCCCCTGCCGCCGCGATCCGCTTCTCGCGATCCTCGGTCTCGTCGGCATCCAACCGAGCGCGCACCGAACGTCGGACGCGCTCGATCACCTCGTCGACGCGCTCGGCGTCCACTCCGGCAATTCCGTCCTTCGCCGCGCGCTGGAGGTAGTCCTCTGCCGCCGTGCGGGCAATGGCCTGCGAGAGCAGCCGCTGATTGTCGTTGCGCTGCTGCTCGAGTGGATCTGCGACGTCGAGTCGGCGGATCAACAGCGGAAGCGTCAGACCCTGCAGCAGCAACGTACCGACGGCAACGACGAAGGCCACGGCCTGAATCACTGCACGCCCGGGGAATTCGTCACCGAGCACCGTGGTCAGCGGCACACCGGCCGCTGCAGCGAGCGTCACCACCCCACGCATGCCCGCCCACGAGAGCACCAGGTTCTGCTGCCACGTGAGACCGGCGTCACCCGGCGACGATCGCCGGAACAGCTTGCGGAGCACTGTGTTTCGACCGGAATTGACGAAGATCCACGCCGGCCGGACGGCCATCACCACCACGAGCACCAGCAACGCATAGGCGAACACGTGGTGCACCGGCAGCCCTTCACGCTGGACTTCCTCGATGACGAACTTCAGCTGTAAACCCATGTAGGCGAACACGAATGCTTCGAGCAGAAGATCCAGCGTCGGCCACACCTGGCGTTCCTGCACCCGAGTGGAGACCGACACGTCGGCGGTGACGCGGCCCAACACGAAACCGGCGGTGACGACGGCCAGCACACCGGAGGCATGCAACTCCTCGGCCGCCAGATACGCCGTGAACGGCAGCACCAGACCGAGCACGGTCTCCAGCGCCGAGTCCGCGATGCGATTGCGGACGAACCGCACGATGCGAGCCAGGACCAGCCCCACGAGTACGCCGCCCGCGATCTCGTACAGGAAGAACAGCACCGGTGAACCCAGTTCGATCCGACTGCCTGTCACCGACGCCACGGCCAGGGTGAACAGGGTCAACGCGGCCGCGTCGTTCACCAGAGACTCGCCGGTGAGGATGGCCATCATCCGAGCAGGCAGGCCGAGCTTGCGGCCGACGGAGACCGCGGACACCGCGTCGGGCGGGGCAACGACGGCACCGAGCACCAGCGCCGCGCCCAGGGTCAGTTCCGGGATCAACAGATTCGCGAACCAGCCGACCACGAACGTCGTCACGATCACCATGACCAAACCGAGCCGGAGAATCTGGCCGAGGTTGCGCCGAAAGGTGACGAACGAGAAATCCAACGCGGCGGAGTACAGCAGCGGCGGAAGCACCACGCCGAGGATCAGCTGGGGCGAGAGACTGACGTGCGGTACTCCGGGAACGAACGAGGCAATGGATCCGACGGTGACCAGGACGAGCGGGACCTGCAGATCGATGCGCCTGGCGAAACCGGCGACCGCGATCGCGAAGATGACTACGAGAAGAAGAATCGGTCCGTCCACCCCGACGATTGTGCCGTCAGCCGCACCCTGGGGTACGACCGACGGCCACGATCACCGATGCGGGAGACCGAAAGATCCTACTTGTCCGGAATTGCCTTCTTGACTGCGTCCTGAACCTTGTCGACCTTGTCTGCGTACTTGCCGCCGGTCTTGTTGTCGATGAAGTCCCCCGCCTTCTCCACGACGTCGTCGATCTTGTCCGAGTTCTCGGCCGCAAGGTCCTTGCCCTTGTCGACCATGCCCTTCAAATTGTCTGCGAAGCCCATGAAACTCTCCTGCCGGTCGGGTGCAACGGAACACCCGAAAGCCTACGTTTTGTTCTGCCGATTGCGTAGCGCAGTGCCGATCCTGTTCGACACCTCGACGAGCGCGATACCGACGCCGCCGATGATCAACGCACTGGTGGTGGCTCCGACGTTCGACGGATCGAGCTTGAAGAAGGTGCGGCAGAACGGGATCGCGAACAACAGCAGGTAGCCACCGACCGATCCACCGAGAAGAAGGATCTTCCACCAGCTGTAGGGCCGCGCGACGACGGCCAACACCCACAGCGCGATCATGATCAAGGTGATCAGCGCGGTGGTACTGGCCTGCGTCACCTGAGTCTCGGTGGCGTTCGGGCCTGCATAGACCAGCAGGTAGGACACGAACGTGCACGAGCCGACGATCAAACCGGACGGAACCGCCAGTCGCATCACCCGCGAGACGAATCCACTGCGGGCTCGCTCGTTGTTGGGTGCGAGCGAGAGAACGAAGGCGGGGATTCCGATGGTGAACCACGCCGCGATCGTCACGTGCCGGGGCAGGAACGGATACGGAATCGGCTCGAAGTGGAAGATCTGCGACAGCACGCCCGAGAGCCCGATGAGGAACGCCAGCAGTACCGAGTACACCGTCTTGGTGAGGAACAGATTGGAGACGCGTTCGATGTTGCCGATGACCCGTCGCCCCTCCCCCACGACGTAGGGAAGCGTGGCGAACTTGTTGTCCAACAACACGATCTGCGCGACGGCTCGCGTGGCTGCGCTCCCCGAACCCATCGACACACCGATATCGGCGTCCTTGAGCGCGAGCACGTCGTTGACGCCGTCGCCGGTCATCGCGACCGTGTGGCCGCGAGATTGCAACGCGCCCACCATCGCCCGCTTCTGATCGGGCCGAACGCGGCCGAACGTGGTGGAGGTCGCCAGAGTGTCGGCCAGCTTCTCGGAGTCCTCGGGCAGCTCACGCGCATCGATCGGGGCGTCGCCGCCGGGCAGGCCGAGTGATCCCGCGACTGCGCCGACCGAGACGGCATTGTCGCCGGAGATGACCTTGACCTGCACGTGCTGGCTTGCGAAGTACTCCAGCGTGTCTCGGGCATCCTCGCGTACTTTCTGCTCGAGGACCACCAGCGCTCGCGGGGTGACGACACCGGGCGCATCCGGATCGTCGACGGAGATGTCACTGCTGGCAAGCAGCAATACCCGCAGCCCTTTCGAACCTGTGGATTCGGCGCGACGTGCGATGTCGGAGGAGGCGTCGAGCAACACGTCCGGGGCACCGAGGAGCCAGTTTCCGTGCTCGCCGTACGACAGTCCGCTCCACTTCTTGGCCGAGGAGAACGGGGCCACGGCCGTCTGCACCCACCCCGGCGCGTCCGGATACGCCTCGCCGACGGCCTGCACACTCGCGTTCGGCCGCGGATCGTCGTGGGCCAGGGACGCGAGAGCCGCTGTGACGGAATCGGAATCATGCTCGTCGATCAGCACCAACTCGGACAGCCGCATACCGTTCTCGGTGAGGGTGCCGGTCTTGTCGGCGCACACCACGTCGACGCGGGCGAGGCCCTCGATCGCAGGCAGCTCCTGCACCAGGCACTGCCGTTGACCGAGCCTGATGACGCCCACCGCGAACGCGATGGAGGTCATCAACACCAAACCCTCGGGGACCATCGGCACCAGGGCCGCGACCATGCCGTTGAGAGCCGGCTTCAAAGCCTGACCGCTGGAGAACAATTGGTTGTAGATGATCAGTGCGCCGGCCGGAATCATCAGGTACGTGACGAATTTGAGGATCTTGTCGATACCGCTACGCAGTTCGGACTTGACCAGCGTGAACTTGCTGGCCTCCTCGGCAAGCTTGGCGGCATAGGCGTCGCGCCCGACCTTCGTCGCGCGATACGCACCGCTGCCCGAGACGACAAAACTGCCCGAAAGTACCTGCGCTGCCAGAAGTTTGTGCACCGTGTCGGCCTCACCGGTGAGCAACGACTCGTCGATCTCGAGGCTCGCGGTCTCGATCACTTCACCGTCGACGACGATCTGATCGCCTGGGCCCAGTTCGACGATGTCACCGAGCACGACCTCGTCGGGCGGGATCTGCTTCGAGGTGCCCTCGCGTCGCACCTGGGGCTTGTTCTGCCCGACGATGGCGAGTCGATCCAGCGTGCGCTTCGCGCGGATCTCCTGCACGATGCCGATGCCGCTGTTCGCGACGATCAGCAGCCCGAACATGCCGTCGATCACCGAGCCTGTGGAGAGCACGATGATCAACAACACACCGAGAATGGCGTTGATTCGGGTGAACACGTTGCCGCGGACGATGTCGCGAACCGACCGAGAAGCGCGGGCCGGAACGTCGTTCGACTTTCCCTCGGCCCTGAGCCTGGCGACATCCGCCTCGGTCAGCCCGGTATCCCGCTGAGCATCGGCCTCGATAGACATGCGTGCAGCTTAAACCCGGTCCGGTCAGCCCAGCCGAGCCCACCAACGATCGTCGTGCAGCGTTCGCGTGCCGTCTATTCGCTGCCCCGGCATCGGCACCGCCACCTGAACTCCGACGTCCTGGGCGGCGGCATGCAGTCGCACTATCGGCTCGGACCAGGGGTGGAAGGCGAGATTGAACGTGGCCCAATGAATCGGGACGAAGATGCCCGACGCCGTCAGATCGATGTGCGCCGTGACCGCTTCCTCGGGATTCATGTGGATGTCCGGCCAGCGGACGTCGTAGGCCCCGACGGGCAGCAGCGTCAGGTCGAAGGGGCCGTAGTTGCTGCCGATCTCGGCGAACTTCGGTGTGTAGCCGGTGTCGCCGCCGAAGAAGACGCGTCGAACCGGACCGGCGAACGCCCAGGATGCCCACTGCGTCGAGTCCCGGGTCAGGCCGCGGCCGGAGAAGTGCCGAGCCTCGGTGCAGGTGACGGTGAGGCCGCCGAGGTTCGTCTGCTCGTCCCAGTCCAGCTCGATGATGCGATCGTCGGGCACCCGCCACTTGCGCAGGTGCGCACCGATGCCGAGCGGTACGACGAACGGGGCCGACTGTGTGCTCGCCAGCTTCTGCACCGTCGCCTTGTCCAGGTGGTCGTAATGGTCGTGGGAGATGACGATGGCGTCGACCTTCGGCAGATCGGTCAGCTCGACCGGCGTCGGATGCAGGCGCGCGGGCCCCACCACCGACGACGGCGAGACGCGATTGCTCCACACCGGATCGGCGAGGACGCGATAGCCGTCGACCTCGATGAGCACACTCGAGTGGCCGTACCAGGTGACGGCCAGCTCGCCCGCGTCCACCGGCGCGATCGGCGGTGCCAACGGAATCGGACGCTGCGGCCTGCCCTTGCCGCGTTCGGTGACCAGCGAGACGAACATGTTCTGCTGTCCCTTCTCGCCCCGCCCCGGTACATAGCTGGAACTGGGGTCGGAGTTGTGGAACCGGCGATCGCGGTAGCGCGGAGACGCGGCGGCGTAGGGGGTGATGTGCACGCGTCTGGCACCGATGGCCGACGGCAGACCCCACAGCGCACGCGCCAACCATGCCCCGCTCAGTGCTGCCGTGGCTCCCAGAACGAACTTCGTCTTCGTCACGGCCACCACAGTAGGCGGCGCCGACGTCTTCGCAGCTCACCCGTAGCCTTGCCGTAGAATATTCGCGTCGGTTTTGCTGCTAGAAGGGGAGACATTGAGTACCGAACAGCTCGAATTCCAGGCGGAGACGCGTCAGCTCCTGGATCTGATGGTGCACTCCATCTACTCCAACA
The DNA here is from genome assembly GCF_040636045.1 of Rhodococcus sp. NPDC006774. Taxonomy (NCBI): domain Bacteria; kingdom Bacillati; phylum Actinomycetota; class Actinomycetes; order Mycobacteriales; family Nocardiaceae; genus Rhodococcus; species Rhodococcus sp. NPDC006774. Next base: position 356,995 of record NZ_JBEYIW010000004.1, read on the forward strand.
AGGACAGCTTTCTCCGTGAACTGATCTCCAACTCCTCGGACGCGCTGGACAAGCTGCGCCTGGAGTCGTACCGCAACAAGGACCTGGACGTCGACGTCTCGGATCTGCACATCGAGATCGACATCGACGCTGCGGCCCGCACGCTGACCATCCGCGACAACGGCATCGGCATGTCGCGCGCCGAGGTCATCGACCTGATCGGCACGCTGGCCAAGTCCGGCACCGCGGAGGTTCGCAAGAAACTCAAGGAGGCCAAGGACGCAGCGGCTTCCGAGGAGCTGATCGGCCAGTTCGGCATCGGCTTCTACTCCACGTTCATGGTGGCCGAGAAGGTCACGCTGCTCACCCGTAAGGCCGGCGAGAGCACGGCCACCAAGTGGGAGTCCACCGGCGAGGGCACCTACGAGATCACCGACGTCGAGGACGCCCCGCAGGGCTCCTCGGTGACGCTGGCTCTCAAGCCCGCCGACGAGGAGGATCACCTCCACGACTACGCGTCCGAGCGCAAGATCAAGGAACTGGTCAAGAAGTACTCCGACTTCATCGCCTGGCCCATTCGCATCGACGTCGAGAAGCGCGTCAAGAGCCCAGCTGATGAGAATGGCGATGTCGGCGAGGACACGGTCACGATCGAGACGGAAACGATCAACTCGCAGAAGGCGCTCTGGACCCGCTCCAAGGACGAGGTGTCCGAGGAGGAGTACAAGGAGTTCTACAAGCACGTCAGCCACGCCTGGGACGAGCCGCTCGAGGTCATCCCGTTCAAGGCCGAGGGCACCTTCGAATACCAAGCGCTGCTGTTCATTCCGTCGCAGGCACCGTTCGACCTGTTCATGCGCGAGAGCAAGGCCGGCGTGCACCTGTACGTCAAGCGCGTGTTCATCATGGACGACTCGCAGGAACTGCTGCCCGAGTACCTGCGCTTCGTCAAGGGTGTCGTCGACGCAGCGGACCTCTCGCTCAACGTCTCTCGCGAAATCCTGCAGCAGGACCGGCAGATCCGCGCGATCCGTCGACGCCTGACCAAGAAGGTGCTCTCGACGGTCAAGGAACTGCAGAGCGAGCAGCCCGACAAGTACAAGACGCTGTGGTCGCAGTTCGGCACGGTCCTCAAGGAGGGCCTGATCTCCGACAGCGACAACCGCGAAACACTGCTGGGCATCGCGTCGTTCGCGTCCACCGACTCCGAGGAGGGCGTGACCACACTCGCCGAGTACGTGGACCGGATGAAGGACGGCCAGCAGCAGATCTACTACATGACGGGCGAATCCCGTCAGCAGATCGAGAGCTCGCCGCACATGGAGGCCTTCAAGGCTCGCGGGCTCGAGGTGCTGCTGCTCACCGATTCGGTCGACGAGGTGTGGGTCGGCAACGTCACCGAATTCGACGGAAAGTCGTTCCAGTCCATCGCCAAGGGCGAGGTGGACCTCGACACCGAAGAGGAGAAGAAGGAGTCCGAGGCCAAGCGCGAGGAGCAGGACAAGGAGTTCGCCGACCTGCTCACGTGGCTGACCGAGACCCTCGGTGAGGACGTCAAGGAGGTGCGCCTGTCGACGCGCCTGACGACATCACCGGCCTGCGTCGTCGGCGACGAGTTCAGCTTCTCCCCGCAGCTCGAGAAGATGTACAAGGCATCGGGACAGTTCGTGCCGACCTCCAAGCGCATCCTCGAACTCAACCCCACCCACGATCTGGTGACGGGATTGAAGAAGGCCCGCGAGGATCGCAGCGACGATCCGCACCTCGCCGAGACTGCCGAATTGCTCTACGCGACGGCCTTGTTGGCCGAAGGCACCGAGCTCAAGGACCCGGCGAAGTTCTCCCGATTGCTGGCGGATCGGTTGACGCGCACCATCTGAGCGGCTTCGCCGCATGTGAGTGGAACCTCGTAGCCTGCTACGAGGTTCCACTCACGACCCGAGCTGCACGAGAAGATGGAGGCCCCTCCCCGCCATGACCGACGCACCACTGCTGATCGAGCGAACCGGGGACATCGTCGCCTGGACGTTGAACAACCCCCAGGCCCGTAATCCCATCTCCGAGATGGAGACCATCGACGCTCTCGAGGCCGCGATCGCCGACGCGAACGGGGATCCATCGATCAGGGTTGCCATCCTGACCGGTGCCGGTTCGGCATTCTCGTCGGGCGGGAACGTCAAGCACATGCGGGACAAGCAGGGAATGTTCGGTGGTAGCCCGGCCGAGTTGCGGCAGGGCTACCGCCACGGCATTCAACGAATCCCGAAGGCGTTGTATCACTGCGAGATTCCCACGATCGCCGCGGTCAATGGCCCAGCGATCGGAGCCGGCTGCGATCTGGCATTGATGTGCGATCTTCGAATCGCCTCGACCACTGCGACATTCTCCGAGAGTTTCGCCAAGGTGGGCATCATTCCCGGAGACGGTGGGGCCTGGCTGCTCCCCCGGGCCATCGGCATGGCACGGGCGAGCGAGATGGCGTTCACCGGCGAGGCCATCGACGCCGCTACGGCATTGGAATGGGGCTTGGTCTCTCGGGTCGTCGAGCCCGAAAACCTGCTCGACGCTGCCCACACACTGGCTCGGCGTGTGGCGGCCAACCCACCGCAGGTACTGCGTATGACGAAGAAGTTGTTGCGCGAGGGCCAGCAGCAGAGTCTGGAATCCTTGCTCGAACTCTCCGCTGCCTATCAGGCCATCGCACACCACACCGAGGATCATTCCGAGGCTGTCAACGCGATGCTCGAGCGTCGCGATCCCGAGTTCCGAGGACGCTGACTCGCCAGGTGAGTGGAAACTCGCGCCCCACTACGAGTTTCCACTCACCTGCGACGAAGTCGCCTACTGCTCGGGCAGGATGTGCTCCCCCGTCTTGTCGGTACTCAGCGACAGTGAACTGATGTACTGCTTCTCCCCGTTCGGCCCGGGCACGTTGGACGCGATCATGTCGGGTCGCTCGAATTCCATTCCGCTGACGTGGCACATGACGAGCGCGTCGGACGGGTTTCCGTGCTCGTCGAACATCGGCAGATCGATGCCGTCGTCGGTGCGTCGCAGGTAGTACCTGCCCTTGGTCGCCACCGCCAGGATGGGCGGAAGAACAAGTGCGAGAACGAGAGCCACGATCGGCGAGTACGGCTTGATCGTCGATCCGAATGCCCCGAAGAACACCAGAATCGACAGGATCGCCGACGCCGCCATGGATCCGAAGCCCACCGGATTGATGTTGTAGAGCATGCCGCGTCGGAACTCGGGAACCTTGGGCGAGAGCTTGAGGATGTACTTGTTGAAGACGATGTCCGACGCCACCACGGCGATCCACGCGATACCGCAGTTGGCGTAGAAACCGAGGATGCTGTTGAGGAAGCTGAACATGTTGGCTTCCATCAGGATGAGCGCGATCGCGAGGTTGAACAGCACGAAGACCATGCGGCCCGGGTACGTCTTGGTGAGGCGGGTGTAGGAGTTGGTCCACGCCAGCGATCCGGAATAGGCGTTGGTGACGTTGATCTTGATCTGGCTGATGACGACCAGGATCACCGCGAGGGTCATGGCGAGCCAGCCCGGCATGAAGTTCTCGTAGATCTCCAGGAACTGGTGCACCGGCTCGTTGGCGATGGTGGATCCGTCGACGACGTTGGCGATGAGATACACGGCGAGGAACAGGCCGACAACCTGCTTGAGCGCGCCGAAGATGACCCAGCCCGGCCCGGCGAGAAGCACTGCCGTCCACCAGCGTCGGGAGTTCTCGGGTGTCTTGGGTGGCATGAACCGCAGGTAGTCGATCTGCTCGGCGATCTGCGCGATGAGCGACAGACACACGCCGGCCGCGAGCATCACCGACCCGATGTTGACGCCCTTGCCGTCGGCACCGTCCTGGCCGCCGTAGGCGAAGAACTCCCCGACCGAATCGGGATTGCTGATCACCAGATAGACGAACGGCAGCACCATCAGCACCAGCCACAGCGGCGTGGTCCAGACCTGCAGCTTGGCAAGGGCTTTCATGCCGTAGATGACCAGCGGGATCACCATGATCGTGGACACCGCGTACCCGATGGGCAACGGGATGCCCAGTCCGAGTTCGAGTCCCTGCGCCATGATCGAACCCTCGAGCGCGAAGAAGATGAACGTGAACGTCGCGAAGATGACGTTGGTGACCACCGACCCGTAGTAGCCGAATCCGCTACCGCGCGTGATCAGGTCGAGATCGATGTTGTAGCGGGCGGCGTAGTAGGCGAGCGGGAGTCCCGTCAGGAAGATCACCACGGCGAACACCAGGATGCCCCAGAGTGCGTTGCCGGTTCCGTAGGAGATTCCGATGTTGGCACCGATCGCGAAATCCGCGAGGTACGCGATGCCGCCGAGCGCGGACGTCGCGACGACACCGGTTCCCCACTTGCGGTAGCTACGCGGCGCGAAGCGCAGCGTGTAGTCCTCTAGCGTCTCTTTGAGCGCTGTGTCTGTCGGCGCTGGTTGTACGGCGGTCATGGGTCAACAACGTAGAACCGCCACGTTGCCGGGGTGTCTTGGAAAGATGTAGCTACTGTTACTCACTCCGACGATCAGGACATTACGGACCGAATGCCCCGCTTCTGCGGCTACATCACGCGGCTGCGCGCGCCGCCAGCAGCGAGAAGTTCGACAGTTCCGCACGAAGCATGTTCATCGCCCGGTGCTGGGCGACTCTGACGGCTCCTGCCGTCATTCCGAGCGCTTCGCCTGTTTGCGGTGCCGTCAGACCCCACACGACTCGCATCAGGATGATCTTGCGGTACTTCGTCGGCAGGGTGTCCATCAAGGCCTGGGTGTGGCTGCGCAGTTCGTCGCCGAGCGCGAGCTGCTCCGGCCCGGCATCGGTGGATTGCTCCTCGGGCATCTCGTCTATCGAGAACGTCTGTCGCAGAACCGATTTGCGACCGGCATCGGCCAGCTTGTGCGCGGCGATCCCGTACACGAACGCCATGAAGGGCTTGCCCATGTCGCGGTACTTGGGGATGGCGGTGACCAGTGCGAGGCAGACCTCCTGCACCACATCGTCCGCCGCGACGTCGAGATTTCCGATCCGGGAGGCGCAGTATCGACGAACCGGTGGCTGGATCAGCACCAGCACCTGTTCGAGAGCGAGTCGATCTCCCGCAACGGCTCGGGGCACAACATCCTCGAGCCTGTCCATGCCGAAGCTCATGGTCGATCTCCTCACTGGCAACGCGCGTCCTCTCCTGAACGCTCACCAGTACTTCGGTGCCGATTCCCAACCGGCTTGGTCCGAGCAGCTACCACACCGACCGAATTGTGTGATTCAGGTAACACGGCGTGTCGACGGAGCGAAGTACCCGACAACACCGTCGTCGCAGCACGTGACACTCACACCCGCGGAGCGCCCATGATCACCAGCGAGCAGACCCATCAGGTCGGTCGCCGCAGCACCGTCGCTGCCGGCGACGGCACCGCGCTGGCGGTTCGCGAGTTCGGGCATCCGAATGCGCCGCTGACCGCGGTGTTCGTGCACGGACACTGCCTGCGCATGCAGTCGTGGACCGAACTGCGTCGACAGGTGGAGCACACCTGGGGAGACGATGTGCGGATCGTGATGTACGACCACCGCGGACACGGGGAGTCGAGCGCGGCCGCCCCGGAGAGTTGCACCATCGACCGACTCGGCGAGGACCTGGCCGACGTCATCCGCGCGGTGGTCCCGTCCGGACCGTTCGTCGTCGTCGGCCATTCGATGGGGGGAATGACGGCGCTGTCCTACGCCCGTCAGAACCCGGAGGCCATCGGCACGCGCCTGATCGGAGTCGGTTTGATCGCGACGTCGGCGGGTGGGATAACCGACGACGGACTCGGTAGTTGTCTCGCGCATCCCGCGGTGTCGGCATTCCAGGCCGCTGTGCGACGAGCCCCTCGCCTGATGTCGGGTGCCAAGAGACTCAGTCGTGGCGTGTGTGCACCCATCGTCAGGACAGCGGGATGCGGATCCCGAAAAGTCGATCCGAGGGTGGTGACGCTGGCGACGGCGATGCTGGGCGAGACGTCCATCGTGACGATGGCCGGCTTCCTCGGGGCGTTCCGAGGACTCGACGAGGTGGCCGGCCTGGCCGCTCTCGCCTCGATTCCCACCCTCGTGCTTTGCGGATCCGACGACGTGATGACACCGATGCGACACTCGGAAACCCTTGCCGCACATCTGCCCGACGCCCACCTGGTGCGCGTTGCGCAGGCCGGGCACATGGTGATTCTGGAACGAGCCCACGAGGTGGCCGAGGCCATCGTAGAACTCGTGACGGCCGCTCGACGTGCTCACGTGGGAGATCTTGCGCTGGCTCGCTAGCCACGAGAACCTGCCGACGACTGTGGCCCGCAACGGAAATCCGATGCGGGCCACAGCACTGAAAGAGAATTACTTCTTGACGGCGGGGGGAGCATTGAGGAGCTGAATGAACTGCCCTGCGTTGCCGGCAATGGCACCGAGACCGCCGATGGCGGTACCGGCGAGCGAAGCACCCGAGCCGAGAAGCAGTGCGCCGCCGACGCATCCGGCAACCGGTGCGGCGCCGAAGAGCAGCAGCGCAGGCGCGGAGACGGTGCCGGCAGCGATGGCTCCGAGGAAGCAGCCGGTGACCAGACCGGTTGCGGCTCCGAGGAATCCACCGATCGATGCGGAGAGGCTGATGTTGTCCTTGACGCCGGAGACTGCGGCGGGCAGGTCGACCTGCTGCAGACCCGGGAGTGAGGCGGAGACCGGCGTTGCCGCGGCAGGCGAGACATCGGCGGTCAGGGTGGCGTGGTTACCGTCGATCACGGCGGCGACGGGGTGCGAGAATCCGTCGGCGGCAATGGCCAGCGGAACCGAGTCGACCAGTGCGCCAGTGGCGTCACGAACCACGAGGTGGTTGTCTTCGTTGCTCAGGGTGCCGGCCGTCGTGTCGACGAGGACCTGGTTGCCGGCCTGGGTGACGTTCCACCCGACGGCAGCGGCGGGAGCCGGTGCCGGATCCGCATAGGCGGTGCCCATGGCGGTCGTCATCGCTGCAATGACCAATGCGGACGTTGCCGCGAATCGAGTCAGCTTCATGTTCCTCAGTCTTTCGTCGTGTCCATCACTCGATGCCGAGCAGCGAAAAACTATGGGTGGAACACGCGAGTGAGGCGAACCCGAGATGAACGAACGGGGTCGATCCGAACAACGATCGATCATATCGACTCGAAAGGGACAGAACGACTTTCAGCGACCGATCGGTTTCCAAAGGGCGCGTACGGGTTGCCCCTACTTACCGAAAAGACCAGGCTTGTTGCTGCCTCCGTGGCCCACTCCGAAGTCGTAGGCGGACTCGGCGTGCTCGTGCTCGTCGAGGCCGTCGGCTTCGTGCTGCGCGTCGGCGCGCACTCCCATGACCGCCTTGATCGCGAATGCGATGCCGGTGGTGACGACGGCGCAGTAGGCGAACACCGCCACCACCGCGATCGCCTGCACCCACAGCTGATGAAGCCCGCCGCCGTACAACAGACCGTCGACGCCTGCCGGCATCTCGGCGCTGGCCACGAGTCCGATCATCAGTGTGCCGACGATGCCACCGACGAGGTGCACACCGACGACGTCGAGCGAATCGTCGTACCCGAAGCGGTATTTGAGGCCGATGGCCAGAGCACACAGCGCACCCGACGCGATGCCGATCGCCGCGGCACCGATAGGGGTGACCGCCGCGCACGACGGTGTGATGGCCACCAGTCCGGCCACGACGCCCGAGGCCGCGCCGAACGACGTCGCATGGCCGTCCCGCCACTTCTCGACAACGAGCCACGCCGCCATGGACATCGCTCCGGCACCCATAGTGTTCACCAACGCCACCGCGGCGACACCGTCCGCGGCCAACGACGATCCCGCGTTGAAACCGAACCAGCCGAACCACAGCAATCCGGCTCCGAGCATGACGGCCGGAAGGTTGTGTGGGCGCATGGGATCTCGCGGCCAGCCCCGACGTTTGCCGACGACCAGAGCCAACACCAGCCCGGCGACGCCTGCGTTGATCTCCACCGCGGTGCCACCGGCGAAGTCGACGGCACCGAGCCGGTTGGTGATCCACCCACCGAACTCACTGGTGAGGCCGTCGAGCGAGAACACCCAGTGCGCCACCGGGAAATACACGAGATTGGACCACAGCGCCGCGAACAGCACCCAGGGTACGAACCGCATGCGGTCTGCGACGGCCCCGGAGATCAATGCCACCGTCACCATCGCGAAGCCCGCCTGGAACGCCGCGAACACCAGCGCCGGAACGGTTCCCACCAACGGAATCGACACCGTCCCTGCGGCCGAGGTGTACACCCCACCCAGCAATCCCTCGAACCCGGCGTACTGCAACGGGTTCCCGATCCACCCACCGATCACGTTGTCGCCGAACACCATCGAGAAACCGAACGCCAACCACAGCAACCACACCACTGCGATCGCCGACAAGCTCATCATCATCATGTTGAGCACACTCTTCGAGCGCACCATGCCGCCGTAGAAGAACGCGAGGCCGGGAGTCATGAGCAACACCAGCGCGGTGCTGGCCATCAGCCAGGCGGTGTCGCCCGCATCGGGCGCTCCGGTGATCACTTGCCCACGAACTTCGGCTTGCGCTTCTCTGCTCGTGCGCGGCGCGCTTCTTTCATGTCCTCACTGCTCCACGCGGCCTCGAACGCTGCGGCCTGCTCCGGCGTCGGATGATCGTGAATCCTGTCGTCGTTGAACACGAGCTTGAGGTGCTTCAGCGCCAACGGAGCGAGCTCGCAGATCGATTTCGCCCACTGCGTCGCGACATCGCGATCACCGAGCTTGTTGGCCAGCCCGCACGTGTACGCCTGATCTGCGTGCACCCGCTCCCCGCCCAGCAGGATGGTGCGCGCCACTCCCCCGCCCGCGAGCGCAGCCAATCGCCGGATGGTCCAGTTGCTCACCGCGATACCGAGGCGCGTCGACGGAATCTCGAAGAAGCTGCCCGGCGCAACGACCCGCAGATCGCAGGCGATCGCCAACTGCGTGCCGGCCCCTACGGCCGGGCCGTTGACCGCCGCGACCACAGGAATCGAGGCCGCCTCCACCGCGGTCAGCATGTCCTCGAGGATCTGTCCGAAATGCTCGGGGAACGCGTCGCCGGTCAAATCCGCGCCCGCGCAGAAGCTGGTGCCCTGGCCGGTGATGACCACGACCCGCGCGCCGTCACGCTCGGCCTGTTCGACTCCGCGATGCACCGCGAGGCACAACTCGGAGTTCAACGCGTTCCGTCGATCCGGCCGCTGCAGTTCGATGGTGACGACGTCGCCGTCACGAGAGAGTCCGATCACGAGAGCAGAGGTTACCCACCAGTACAGGAATTGACAGTGCGGGGCCTGATCTACTGGTCTGCATGATCGACACTCGGGTCGCCGTCATCGGTGCCGGCCAAGCCGGACTCTCGGCCGGCTATCACCTCCATCGTGCGGGCCTGACCGCCGGTGAGGGGTTCGTGATGCTGGACCGATCGCCCGGACCGGGTGGTGCGTGGCAGTTCCGCTGGCCCTCGCTGACGCTGAGCACCGTCAACGGCGTGCACGACCTGCCAGGAATGGCGTTCACCGACACCCTCGGCGACGAGCCTGCCGAGACCATCGCAGCCGCCGACGCCGTCCCCCGCTACTTCCGCGCCTACGAGGACCGCTTCGAACTGCATGTTCGACGCCCCGTCACGGTGACCGTCGTGTGCGATCGTGAACCCCGGTTCCGGGTCGAGGCAGGCGAGACCGTCGTCATGGCCGAGGGGCTGATCAATGCGACCGGGACGTGGGAGAAGCCGTTCGTTCCGCACTACGACGGTGCCGAGACGTTCACCGGCAGGCAAGTGCACACCAAGGACTATCGAACCGCCGACGAGTTCGCCGGCAAGCACGTCGTCGTGGTGGGCGGCGGCATCTCGGCCGTCCAGCTGCTCGACGAGATCTCGCAGGTCACGTCCACGACCTGGGTGACGCGCCGACCACCGGTGTTCCGGGACAGCGAGTTCGACCAGGATGCCGGCCGCAAGGCCGTCGCGATGGTCGAAGAACGTGTGCGGGCCGGCCTGCCACCCGGTTCGGTCGTCTCGGTGACCGGGCTGCTGCTGACGCCGTCGTTGGCTGCCGCCCGGAAACGCGGTGCGCTCGACCGGAAGCCGATGTTCTCGTCCATCACGGAAGATTCGGTGGTGTGGGAGGACGGGTCGAGTCAGCACGCCGACGTGATCCTGTGGGCCACCGGTTTTCGGAGCGCCCTCGACCACCTCGCGCCGCTGCGCCTGCGGGGACACGGAGGCGGAATCGTGATGGACGGCAGGCTGACCACCCGGGTCGCCGCGAACCATCGCGTCCACCTGCTCGGCTACGGGCCGTCCGCCAGCACGATCGGAGCGAACCGAGCCGGGCGAGCCGCGGTGACCGAACTACTCGAAACTCTGGATTAACCGAGCTCCTCGGCCACGAACTTCGCCAGCGCGCCCAATCGCGCCCGGCTCGGCATCGAGGTCGGAACACCCAACGCATCCAACGGGGCCGACGTCACCGGCCCGACGCAGATCGCGGCGACAGGGCCGCGAAGTGCGTCGAGGAAGGCGTCGAGCAGTCCGTTGTCCTTTGCGGTCGAGAGCAGGGACGCGACCGCGGGGGCGCTGGTGAACGTGACCGCGTCGACCCGATGCTCGATGATCTGCGACAGCAAGTCGATGAGCGGAGCCTGATCCACGGGGCGGATCCACCGATACACCGGAACCGGCCGCACGTGTGCCCCGAGTTCGATCAGTGCATCGCTCAAGTGGATCGTCGGTTCCCATTCGGTGATCACCCCGTGCAGCTGAACCGCGATGTCCGCGCCGGCAACACCTTCGGCCTCGAGATGATCGGAGACTTCCTGCGAAGCCTCGGTGGCCGGAGACCACTCGTCTCGTAACCCTGCACCACGAATGGCACCGCGCGCCTTGGGCCCTCGGGCAATGATCCGCGAATGCGCAAGAGCCTCAACGAGGTCATCACGGATGCCCCAGTCGGCGGCCGCGTCGAGCCAGCCCCGAAAACCGATGCCGGTGCTGATCACGACGATCTGCGGCGGGCGTTCGACGATGCCCTCGGTGGCGGACTTCAGCTCCGAGTCGTCGATCAGGGGCAGAACGTGAATCGCCGCGGCGTGAACGATGTTCGCGCCGCGGCGTTCGAGCATGGTGGCCAATTCGTTTGCACGTCGCTCGGCGGTGAGGGCAACGGTCTTGCCTGCGAGCGAATCGGACATGAGTACAGACTAGGCCCCCGACGTGCCTGGAACGTGACAGGTCAGCTGCTGAACTTGTCCGGGTCCGGGCCGGTGCGGCCGTATGCGGAGTCCAGCGCGTTGATCTGCTGAATTTCGTCGTTGCTCAGCTCGAAGCCGAAGACGTCGAAGTTGCTGGCGATGCGCTTCGGGGTCACCGACTTGGGGATCACCACGTTGCCGAGCTGGATGTGCCAGCGCAGGATCACCTGGGCCGGGGTGACTCCGTGCGCCTCGGCAATGGGCGCGCAGGCCGGCTCGTCCAGAACGGTGCCCGAGCCCAGCGGGCTCCAGGCCTCGGTGGCGATGCCCTTCGAGGTGTGGAAGGCGCGCAGCTCTTCCTGGATGAAGCGCGGATGCAGTTCGATTTGATTGACCGACGGCACCTCACCGACGGCGTCCATCAGCTTCTCGAGGGTGGGGATGCTGAAGTTGGAGACACCGATGGAGCCGATGCGGCCGTCCGCCTTGAGCTTCTGGAAAGCCTTGAACGTGTCGATGTACTTGTCACGGTCGAGCTGCTGCCAGTGAATGAGGTACAGGTCGAGGTACTCGAGTCCGAGGCGATCCATGCTCGCGTCGAACGCCTTCAAGGTGGAGTCGTAGCCCTGATCGTCGTTCCACAACTTGGTGGTGATGAACAGCTCGTCGCGGGCGATGCCGGACTCTGCGATCGCCTTGCCGGTGCCGGTCTCGTTCTCGTACACCTTGGCGGTGTCGATGCTGCGGTACCCGACCTTCAGCGCCTCGGCCACTGCGGCATGGGCACCGTCGTCGGGAACCTGCCACACACCGAACCCGAGCTGGGGAATGGACGTGCCGTCGTTGAGCACGATGGTCGGGACAGTACTGGTCTCGGCTGAATACGTCATACGAATGGCAACGGTGGGTGGGGTGGTGTTGTTCCCGCCCCTTAGTGTTTCGGTGTGACCGCAACGCTTCGTATCGATGATCTCGCCGCTTTTCACGGCGATCGAACCCTGTTCTCCGGCCTGGATCTGACGGTGGCCGAGGGTGATGTGATCGGGCTCGTCGGTGCCAACGGTGCAGGTAAGTCGACGTTGTTGACGCTGCTCGCGGGTGTGGGGACGGCCGATCACGAGGGTGAGATCTACACGAGCCCGCCCGACGCCACGGTCGGCTACCTGGCACAGGAACCCGAGCGCATTGCCGGGGAGACGGTGCTGGACTTTCTCGGTCGGCGCACCGGGGTCACGGCGGCAGAGTCTGCGATGAACGCCGCCGCCGAGGCTCTCGGTGGCAGCGACTCTGGTCACTCCGCAGGCTCCGCTCCTGCCGACGAGGACCTCTACACCCCCGCGCTGGAGAAGTGGCTGGCACTCGGCGGCGCGGATCTGGCGGAGCGCACGGCGAAGGTGCTCGCGGATCTCGGTCTCGACCTCGACGGGTCTGCGTTGATGACGGCGCTGTCCGGTGGGCAGGCTGCCCGGGCCGGGCTCGCCGCGATTCTGCTCGCTCGCTACGACATCCTGCTGCTCGACGAGCCGACCAACGACTTGGACCTCGCAGGCCTCGAACAACTCGAGCAGTTCGTCGTCGCCACGCGGGCGGCGATCGTCGTCGTCAGTCACGATCGCGAGTTTCTGGCGCGGACGGTGACGGGAGTCGTCGAGCTCGACCGGGCGCAGCGTCGCATCGATGTGTACGACGGCAACTACCAGTCGTATCTCGCAGAGCGAGAGATCGCCCGCCAGCATGCTCGGGAGAAGTACGACGAGTTCGCAGACACCAAGTCAGCGTTGGAGTCTCGCGCGCAGATGCAGCGGAACTGGATGGAATCGGGCGTTCGCAATGCGCGACGAAAGGCGACCGACAACGACAAGATCGCCCGCAAGACCCGCGCCGAGTCGACCGAAAAGCAGGCCGCGAAAGCCCGTCAGACCCAGCGCCGTATCGAGCGGCTCGAGGTGGTCGAAGAGCCCCGCAAGGAGTGGGAGCTGCGGATGGAGATTGCGGCCGCTCCTCGCAGCGGCACCGTCGTCGCAGTTCTGGGCGGAGCCGTCGTGCGGCGATCCGGGTTCACCTTCGGCCCGGTCACGACGCAGATCGACTGGGGCGATCGGATTCTGATCACGGGGCCCAACGGTTCCGGCAAAACGACGTTGCTGTCGGTACTACTGGGCCGGTTGGACCCGGACGAGGGCACGGCCTCGCTGGGTTCGGGCGTGGCGATCGGTGAAATCGATCAGGCACGAGCATATTTCGTCGGCGAGGGCACAGTGTCCGACGCCCTGAGCGCAGCGGTTCCCGAGTGGCCCGACGCCGAGGTGCGCACCCTGCTGGCCAAGTTCGGCCTGCGCGGCGACGATGCACTGCGGCCGGCGTCGTCCCTCTCGCCCGGAGAGCGAACCCGCGCGGCACTCGCCCTGCTGCAGGCCCGCGGAGTCAACCTGCTGGTACTCGACGAGCCGACCAACCACCTCGATCTGCCTGCCATCGAACAACTCGAACGGGCCATGGAGAACTTCGAGGGCACGCTGCTGCTGGTGACACACGACCGCAGAATGCTCGACACGGTCCGCAGCACTCGGCACTGGACGATGACCGACGGGCAGTTGTCGGAACTGTAGTCACGCGAATCGGGTGCAGCTGACCGCGGTGAGCGCGGTCAGCTGCACCCGATTCACGTCAGCTCAGCAGTATTTCGTTCACCTCGGCGGCCGGATGCATCGGCAGCGTGTGGTGCGTGGCTCCGTCGAGTATTGCGATTCGCGCGTCAGGTAATACGGCTCGGACTGCCGCTTCGATCTTGGATGCGTTGTGTACCTTCCCTTTCCCCGCCAGGACCACGGTTGTGCGCACATTGAAGCCCTCGAACGCAGCTGGCTTCGGCCGTTTCGGGACGATGGTCTTCGCCGTCGGGAAATGTGCGGCTCCGAGCGCGAGGACGTCGAGCCAGTCGGGATGCAGTTCCAAGCCATCGGTCTCCCACGCCACGAAGCGTCGCTGCCGCGTCTCGTTGGGAGACAGCAGTATCGGAAGGGCATGAAGCAGGTATCGCGGACTCATGGAACCGAAGCAAGCATTGGGGTCGAGAAGCGTGAGTGCATCGACTCGGGTCGCGTTCCGCAGGGCGTACGCCAGGGCGATCATCGCGCCGTAGGAATGTCCGCAGAGTGCCGCGGTGGGCAGCTTCAGCTCGTCCAGCACCGCCGTCACCCAGTTCAGCAGCTCGTCCACCGAGTCGATGGACTGCTGTCCGGGGACGCTGCGCCCGACGTCGCCCATGAGGTCGACCGCGTACACCCGATATCGCTGCGAGAGCGCCTCTACGTTGGCGAACCAGACGGTCGACGTCGCGCCCGCGCCCGGTAGTGACACCAGAGCCGGTCCGTCGACGGGTCCGCAGGCGTTGATCCGCGTGGTGCCGTGCACCGTTTTCACGTCGATGGCCTGGGTATTTGCCGGCCACTTCCGCAGCACTCGGTCGTAGGCGGAGAAGAATTCGTCCAGCGACATTGCAACCCTCACTTCTCTCGACAATCGAGATAGTAGACAATGGAGAGACCACTCGTCCAGCATCTCCGAGGGATCAGCACATGACCGAACCTGTCACCGCCGTGCATCAGTTGCGAGCACTGACCGTCGAGCTCGATCTCCTCGGCGCAGACTTCGCTCAGAAGCACTCGCTTCACCCGACAGACATCCGCGCGCTGATCTGCCTACTGGATGCGGACCGAGCCGGAACGCGCGCCACACCCGGCTGGCTCGGCGGACAGCTGGGCCTGGAATCCGCGTCGGTCACGGCTCTGATCGATCGAATGGCCAAGCGAGAGCTGGTATCACGTGAACCCGACCCAGACGATCGCCGGCGGGTACTCCTACGTGTCACAGCACACGCAGCCGAACTCGGCACGACGTTCTTCGGCCCCGTCATCGGTCGGGCCGTCGACGAGCTCGCACGCTTCACACCAGAGCAGCGGGCAACGATCGACGAATTTCTGACGACCATGCATGCGGTGGTCGTGGCAGCTCGGGAACAACAAATCCTGTAGGCGCATCAACAAAATCGTTATTAACGGTTGACACATCGTTGGGTTTATACAACACTTCATTGTCATGAGCCCCATCAAGCGCGGTACCGCGCTCCCGATCTACAACAGGGTGGGTGTTCTGCGGGCAGAACGGAAGATGAGCCGCGCGCAGCTGGCCGAACTCGTCGAAGTGAACCCCCAGACGGTGGGAGCCCTCGAACGAGGCGACCACTACCCGAGTCTCGACCTCGCGATGCGCATCTGCGACGTCTTCGATCTGCCGATCGAAGCAGTGTTCTCGCGTACCGAACTCGGACCACTCTCGGCCGAACTCTTCCGAAGGGAGAAGGATCGATGAACACGCACAGTCCCAGCATCTTCAGTAGATATCAAGAAGCCCGGACGAGACTGTTCCTGGAGAACGAAAAGACCTATGCGAACTGGCTGCCGGGATTGCGAGCCCAGAAACGACGCAGAGCCTTCGTCACCATCCTTCTGGTGCTGCTCACGGCGTCCGCGGGCTTCGCACTGTCGGACCCGCTGTTCGAGTGGGCGATCGGATTCTGGGGAATCTGCTACATCGTGTTCGCGTTCGCGACAATCGTCCTCGGCATCGTGTCCAATCGGCGCGCCGAAGCACCGGTGGAAGCGCTCGACGAGCTCGAAGTCCAGCTCCGCAACCAAGCCCGATCCATCGGCTTGACGGTTACTCAGGTGTTGGGCACCGCTGCCGCGGCGTACCTGTTCCTCGGATCGATTTTCGGGGCAACAAATCTCGGGATCTCCGGCGGCGCACTGATGCTGACCGCGTTGAGTACTGGAGGCGCTACTCCCGCAATGCTTCTCGCGTGGACTACTCCGGACTACGACCCAGAGGACGGCTGAGATCATGAGCGAACGACCCGACATCCTCACCCGCTATCAGGCCTATCGAACGCGGCGATTCCTGGAGAACGACGCCAAGACACGGCATTGGCTTCCCAACTGGCGGACGCGGCATCGACGCCGAATCCTCGTCGTCGCCGTGGCTGTCCTCCTGATCGCGTTCTTCGTCGTCAGCATCGGCAGCCTGTTCACCACATGGTTCGCAATCGGATGGATACCGGCCGCGCTGCTGTTCCTTCCGATCTGGACGGCGTTGCAGACAGTTTCCGGCAGGCACAGCGACGCGCCCGTGAGAGCGCTGGACGAGTGGGAAGTGCAGCAGCGCAACGAGGCTCGATCCATCGGCCTGACCATCACGCAGACGCTGGTAATGGCGGCGGCATTCGCTTCCATCTTCCTCTCGGTGTCGTTCGAGGACATGCCCCGACTCGCCTACGCGGGCGGCGGCTGGACACTGGCGGCTCTGATGGCCGGTATCTGCTCCCCCGCAATGATTCTCGCGTGGATCACCCCCGACCCCGAACTCGAAGACAGCGAAGATTTCGACCCGAAGTAACGACCGAAAGGGCACCATGAGCACCCTCACGATCGACTCCGTCTCCAAGAGATACGGCGACAAGATCGCCCTGGACAACCTCAGCTTCGACGTCCGGCCGGGCGAGCTGTTCGGCTTCGTCGGCAGCAACGGCGCGGGCAAGACCACCACGATGCGCATCGCGCTGGGAGTTCTGTCGGCAGATTCCGGCCAGGTTCTGTTGGGCGGCAAGCCCGTCGACCTCGACGTCCGCCGCACCATCGGCTACATGCCCGAGGAGCGCGGACTGTATCCGAAGATGAAGGTCGGTCCGCAACTGGCGTACATGGCCGAACTGCACGGACTCTCGTCGAAGGACGCCAAGGCAGCGGTGATTCGCTGGACCGAACGCCTCGGCATCGATCAGCGCGTCAACGACACCGTCGACGCGCTGAGCCTGGGCAACCAGCAGCGTGTGCAGTTGGCGGCCGCGCTGGTGCACGACCCCGCAGTGCTGGTACTGGACGAGCCGTTCTCCGGTCTCGACCCCATCGCCGTCGACGTGATGAGCGAGGTGCTGCGCGAAAAGGCCGCTGCCGGAGTGCCGGTGGTGTTCTCGAGCCACCAACTCGACCTGGTGCAGCGCCTGTGCGACCGCGTCGGCATCATCGCCGCCGGCTCGATGAAGGCCGTCGGAACCGTCGACGAGCTACGCGGTTCGGGAGATGCGCAACTGCGCGTCCATGCACCGAACGCTGCCCCCGGATGGGCGTCGGGCATCGCCGGGGTGAGCACTCTCGGCCACACTGACGGCGTCACCGTCCTGGGCCTGGCACCCGGGGCCGACGATCAAGAAGTCCTCCGAGCCGCACTGGCGACCGGTCCGGTACACGACTTCTCCATCCAGAAACCTTCCCTGAGCGACCTGTTCCGAGAGGCGGTAGTGGCATGAGCTCCCAACTGAACTCCTTCAGCGCAGTGTCCTTGATAGCCAAGCGCGAGTTCACCGTTCAGGTGATGAAGAAGAGCTTCGTCATCAGCAACGTGATCATCCTGGCCGTCATCGTCGGCGGCATCATCGCGTTCTCGATCTTCTCCGGCAGCGGTGACGAAGAGCGTGATGTCGTCGGCATCGCCGGAGACCAGTCCATCGCGGCCGTGGTGGAAGCGACCGGCGATGCCGTCGGATCTCCGGTCGAGGTGCGCGAGGTAGCCGACGCGGCGGCCGCACGCAGCGGCGTCGAATCGGGAGATCTCGACGTGGCGTTGGTTCCGGACGGAACCGCGGGTGCGTACACCGCTGTCACCGAGTCCGATCTGACCGGCACGTTGCGCGCCGTCGTCGAAGGCAGTGTCGCAACGCAGGCCACCAATACTGCACTGGCGCAACAGGGTGTCGACCAGAACGAGCTCGGGGCAGCGACAAGTGCCGCAACGGTCACCGTCGACGCGATCGATCCGCCGGACCCCGAGGCCGGTCAGCGGACTGCTCTTGCGCTGTCCGCAGTGTTCCTGCTGTACGCACAGATCATCGGCTTCGGCATGTACGTCGCGATGGGCGTCGTCGAGGAAAAGTCCTCGCGTGTGGTCGAACTGCTGCTCTCCACCGTCCGTCCCCTGCAGTTGCTGTGGGGGAAGATCCTGGGTATCGGTGCGGTCGGCATCCTGCAGCTCGCCCTGTACGGAATCGCAGGTGTAGGAGCAGGATTGGGCACAGGGGTACTCACGGTCACCGGTGCCGCGGTGAGCGTCTTCGCGGCAACACTGGCGTGGTTCATCCTGGGGTTCGCCTTCTTCGCGGTGCTCTACGCGGCCGGCGGCTCGATGGTCTCGCGCCAGGAGGACGTCAACTCGACGACCATGCCGCTACTCATCCTGATCATGGCGATGTTCTTCGCGGCGTTCTATTCCGTCAGCGATCCGGAGAGCACCCTGGCCAACACATTGAGCTGGATCCCCCCGTTCTCCGCGATCATGATGCCGCTGCGCATCGCTGCCGGGGTGACCTCGCCGGTACAGATCGTCGGTTCGGCAGTCCTGATGGTGATCACCACCGCGATCCTGGCGATGGGCGCAGCGAAGATCTACCAGCGTTCCATTCTTCGGATCGGCAAGACCGTCTCGTGGAAGGAAGCGTTTGCTCGCTAGGGTCCGCTGCGTAGGCTCCCCGATATGAGCCCACGGACATCCGCCGCCGAGATTCTCGACTCCGTTCTCGACGGCGGATCGTTCGTGTCCTGGGACTCCGAGCCGGTCGACGTTCGCCCCAACGACTCCTATCAGCGCGACCTGGCGAAAGCTCGCGAGAAGAGCGGGGTCGACGAGTCGGTGTTGACGGGCGAGGGCACCATCGACGGCCGACGCGTGGTGATCATCGCCTGCGAGTTCGCCTTTCTCGCCGGTTCGATCGGCGTCGCGGCGGCCGAACGCATCACCTCCGCGATCGAGCGCGCCACCGCAGAGGGCCTGCCGCTCATCGCCTCCCCCACCTCCGGCGGCACTCGTATGCAGGAGGGGACGTTGGCTTTCGTGCAGATGGTCAAGATCGCCTCCGCCGTCACCGCGCACAAGGCGGCGCACCTGCCGTACCTGGTGTATCTGCGCAATCCGACGACCGGCGGCGTGTTCGCGTCCTGGGGGTCGTTGGCCCACGTCACGGTCGCCGAACCCGGCGCTCTCATCGGGTTCCTCGGACCACGCGTCTATCAGGCGTTGTACGACAAACCATTTCCCGACGGTGTCCAGACCGCCGAGAACCTCTACCAGCACGGCGTCATCGATGGCGTGGTGCCGGTCGATCAGTTGGGGAATCTACTCACTCGAGCCCTTCGGGTGATCCTCGACGCGCCGGCGTGGACCGATATCGCTGATGAACGTGCCGCGCCCATGACAGAGCGGTCGGCCTGGTATTCGGTGCAGTCGTCGCGTCGCGCCGATCGCCCCGGGATTCGGCAACTGATCGAACATGCTGCTACCGAGCAGGTTCCGCTCAGCGGCACCGGCCAGGGCGAGGCCGACACGTCGATTCTGTTGTCGCTGTGCCGCATTCGCGGTGTCTCCTGCGTGCTGTTCGGAAACGACCGCAGCAGCAGCTCCGCCACCGCCACGATGGGTCCGGCGGCATTGCGAGAGGCGCGACGCGGCATGCGCCTCGCCGAGGAACTACGCCTACCGCTGGTGCTGGTGATCGACACCTTCGGCGCTGCACTGTCGAAGGAAGCCGAAGAAGGTGGCCTGGCACCGGAAATCGCGCGATCGATCTCCGATCTCGTCACCGTCGACACCCCGACCGTCTCGATTCTCCTCGGCCAGGGAACCGGCGGTGGAGCGCTCGCGCTTCTTCCCGCCGACCGGGTGCTGTGCGCCCAGAACGCCTGGCTCGCACCACTTCCGCCGGAGGGTGCCAGTGCCATCGTGCACCGCGACACCGTGCACGCCCCGGACATGGCCGAGGCCCAAGGCATCAGGTCGGTCGACCTCCTGCGCGACGGCATCGTCGACGCCGTCGTCCCCGAACTCCCCGACGCCGCCGACGAGCCCGCCGCGTTCTCCGGCCGCATCGCCGACGCCATCGCCCGAGAACTGCGCGGGTTGTCGACCGTCGATCCCGCCACTCGGACTCGGAACAGGCTGGGCCGCTACCGCACGCTGGGCTGAGCGGCTCCGCCGCACGTGAGCGGGCGCCCCCAATAGGTCGTTCCGCAGGCACCACTCCCGCCTCGCCCCCTGCTACGAACTTTCGTGCACCTGCGAGGTCACGAGCGCTACCACGTCACCCGCGCGAAGATCGGCCGGCAACTCCACCGGACTGACGCAGCGTCGACCCGGGCCGTGCACATCGACCTTGACCACCGGGCCCACCGAATGCCGATTGACCACCACGGCTTGGCGCAGATCCCCGAACTCGGCGTCGACGCCCACCTCGCCTGCGATCACCGAACGCACCCGAGTCACCAGAATCGAGCCCCACTGCACCGGAGTGCCCTGCGCATCGGCCAGATCCTCCAGCGCAACGCCGTCGACCGTGATGCGGCCACAGACGCAATGCGTATCTGCAGGCCAGAGCGCTGGATCGCACCGCGCAACGTATGCGGCACCGAGGGACGGAAGCATGTCGAGAAGTGTCATGAGAAGAAGTCTTGCGCCGCGCGGTGGCGTCGAACAGAGGTGTTGACGCAATCTTGACGGCACCGGCAGAAAATTTGATGGACTTCGTCTCGCGGTGCCTCCCACTGTACCCGCTGGTACATTCAATCGGGTGATTGCAGACGACGTCTATCGCCGCGGCCGAGCCGGCCTGCCCTCGTGGATCACCGATTACGACGGCCGCCGCACCGAACTTCCGATCGCGCGCTGGATGGGCGGGACCCATTCGACGATCGAAGACATCAGGGCGGACGAAGCCTCGATCGCTTTCTGCACCGGCCCCACCCTCGATCTCGGCTGCGGACCAGGACGTTTGACCGAAGCGCTCACCCGAGCCGGCGTTCCCGCTCTGGGAGTCGATACGTCCTCGGTCGCTGTGGAGATCACGAATCAACGGGGCGGATTCGCCGTCGAACAGGACATCTTCTCGGCACTCCCCCGCGCCGGCCATTGGTCACACGTACTGCTCGCGGACGGCAACATCGGCATCGGTGGTGATCCCGCAGCACTACTGGCGACGGTTCGTGCGCTGCTGCACCAGAGTGGGACGGCCATCGTCGAAGTCGAGTCCACGCCCGATGTCGACGATCGGAACCGAATGGTCCGATGGGAAACCGGTGACTCGGTGGGCGAGTGGTTCACTTGGGCCAGCGTCGGCGTCAGCTCGCTGCGCGCGCTGGCGGTGACCGCGGGCCTTCGAGCCCGTCGAACCATCGAATCGAACGGACGAGTGTTCGTGGAACTCGCTGTTCACAGCATCGACCGAGGAGCCGAGCACCCGTGAGCAAGGAGCTGCCGAGAACGGCCAAGGGCAGACGAACCAGAGCTGCGATCGTCGACGCCGCAGCGTCGATGATGTACGACCACGGTGTCGCGGGAACCACTCTCGACGATGTACTCGCTGCCTCCGAGACCGGAAAGTCGCAGCTCTACCACTACTTTTCCGACAAGTCGGATCTGGTCGAGGCCGTTATCGCACGTCAGCTCGAGCGCGTCCTCGCCGCCCAGCCACGCCTGGCCCACATCGACAGCCTCGAGGACATCGACGCATGGGCCGCCGAGATCGTGCGAAATCACGAACAACCAGGCGGCCCGTTCTCGTGCCCTCTCGGTTCGCTCGCTGCAGAACTGAAGAACGACGCGGCCTTCGTTCCCACCCTGAACGCCGCGTTCCGACGCTGGGAGCAACCTCTCGAGCAGGGACTTCGTCGCATGATCGACCGAGGCGAACTCGACGTCCCGACCGATCCCGCCGCCGCGGCCGCTACCTTGATCGCCTCACTGCAAGGCGGAATGCTGATCGCTCGCATCGCGGGCGATGTGCAACCTCTGCGCGACACGCTGGACGCAGCAGTTGCCGCGTTGCGGCGGCGCGCGACCTGACATCCGACGCCGAGACCAGCCCTGGCGAAAGGACCCCGAGTGCGCTAATCTCGACCTCACAGTTTGTACTACTGGGTACAAAATTGGAGACGGGAACCAGAATGCAGCGACTTCCCACGTTCCGTAGCCCGATCCGCGGTGTCTGGTTCACGTCGGTCCTGGCGTCCGTCCTGCTCGTCGCCCTGCCGATCGTGACGATCACCGGATTCATCTCCTGGGCCGCATACGGCCCACAGTTCGGCCAGGCCATGCCAGGCGACGTCGGGTGGCTACGAATCCCGTCGTTCGACTGGCCGACCGAGCCCGCCTGGCTCTATCGGCTCACCCAGGGCCTGCATGTGGGACTGGGACTGGTCATGGTGCCGATCGTGCTGGCCAAGCTGTGGTCGGTGATCCCGAAACTGATCGAGATGCCCCCGGTTCGCAGTGTCGCGCACCTTCTCGAGCGAATCTCGTTGCTGGCGTTGGTCGGTGGCATCCTCTTCGAGATCATCACCGGCGTCCTGAACATTCAGTACGACTACATCTTCGGTTTCAGTTTCTACACCGCGCACTACTGGGGAGCATGGGTGTTCGTCGCCGGCTTTCTCGCCCACGTGGTACTGAAATTTCCGACCATGTTGAGGGCCTTGCGAACCCGACCGTTCCTGGAGTTGATGCGCATTCGAGTCGCCGATACGGTGCCCGATGCCGACGACGAATCCGGTCTTGCTGCAACCGATCCCGCTCCGGCGACGATCAGCAGACGCGGAGCTCTCACCCTCGTGGGCGGCAGCGCACTGTTCGTCGCGGTCCTCAGCGTTGGGCAGACGACGGGCGGACCACTGCGCTCAGCGGCGATACTGCTGCCTCGCGGACGCTCGTACGGCGACGGCCCCAACGACTTCCAGATCAACCGCACCGCGCAGTCCGCAGGCGTCACCGATGCCCAGACAGGCGATGCGTGGCGGCTGACCGTACTGGCCGGCGGTACCGAGGTAGTACTCACCAGAGCTCAACTCGAGCAGATGGACCTGCACACCGTCGAACTCCCGATTTCCTGCGTCGAGGGCTGGTCGACGGTTCAGACGTGGACCGGAGTTCCGCTCCGAGATCTGGCGGCACTCGTGGGTGTCGATGCCGTTGATACCGGTGAGGTGCGGTCTCTCGAACCCGTCGGGTCGTTCAACCGCGTCACCTTCGGAGGACACCAGATGATGCATCCGGATTCACTTCTCGCACTGAAAGTGAACGGGGCCGACCTGTCACTCGATCACGGCTACCCCGCTCGAATCATGATGCCGGCGATACCCGGAGTGCACGCCACCAAGTGGATCGAGTCCGTCGAATTCTTCGAGGAGCAAGCATGACAACGTTTCGAGCCAGGTACGGCGCAGGACCGATGCATCTCGCGGCCACGGCCTGCTGCCTCGCCCTGGCCGGCGCGGTCGTCCTGACGATCGGCTTCCCTGCCCTGTGGAACACCGATACGTGGTGGCAGTCCATCGGTCTCTGGTTCGTCGGGGCAGCGGTGGTGCACGATGCGATCCTCTTTCCGCTGTACGCCGCGCTGGACCGGACGCTGGTCAGTCGTCTGGGCAGGTTCGTCAACGCGGTGCGCATCCCTGCGCTCGGGGCGGGCCTGAGCCTGCTGCTCTTCGCACCGGGGATCTTCGCCCACGGGAGTGAGACCTACGAGGCCGCCACGGGTCAGACACAGGAGCCGTACGCGATGCGATGGCTGCTGTTGGTAGCGGGGATGTTCGCGGCCAGCGCAGCGTTCTACGGCGTCCGCGAAATTCTCAGGCAGAGGCGTTGACGCAATCTTGACGTACACCGGGCACGGTTGCACGCAACGACCGCCGGTCGACGGGATTCCGCCGGTCGTCGCCGGTAGTGCGCAACCCGGCCCGCACCACGCAGCCCCGAACTACGCTCCACAACATGAGTGGCGAGTATCGGCAGGCATTCGACGACAGCGTCGACAACCGCGAGCAATTCTGGCTCGACGCTGCAGCGGGAGTCGACTGGGACACCCCTCCCACCACTGCGTTCGACGGCTCGCACTGGTTTCCTGGAGCCCATCTGAACACCTGCTTCAACGCGCTCGATCGGCACGTCGACGCGGGGCACGGCGACCGGACCGCGTTGATCTACGACTCGGCGATGCTCGGCCTCACCCGCAGCTACACCTACGCCGAACTGCTCGATCAGGTTGCCCGTTTCGCGGGAGTGCTCAGCAGCAACGGAGTCTCCCGAGGCGACCGCGTGGTGATCTATCTGCCGATGATTCCCGAGGCAGTCGTCGCCATGCTCGCGTGCGCCAGGCTCGGCGCAGTGCACTCGGTGGTGTTCGGCGGCTTCGCAGCCAAGGAGCTGGCAGCGAGAATCGACGACGCAGAGCCGGTCCTGCTGATCACCGCCAACGGCGGGTTCGAGCCGGGCCGCGTCATCGAATACCTCCCGCTGGTGCAACGCGCCCTGACTCTCACGACCGCGGCCGTCCCCGCGGTGATCGTCAAGGCCCGCGACGGTATCCCCGGCGGCCACGATTGGCTGGACTGGGACACCCTCATCGCCGACGCCACCGCCGCCCAACCGGTTTCGGTGCAGGCGACGGATCCGCTGTACATCCTCTACACCTCGGGCACGACCGGAAAACCCAAGGGTGTGGTGCGCGACAACGGCGGTCATGCCGTCGCGTTGACGTGGTCGATGCGCAACATCTACGACGTGGGTGCCGGTCAGGTGATGTGGACGGCGTCCGATGTCGGCTGGGTCGTCGGGCACTCGTACATCGTCTACGGGCCGCTGTTCGCCGGTGCCACAACGGTTCTCTACGAGGGCAAGCCCGTCGGCACTCCCGATGCGGGCGCGTTCTGGCGGGTGATCCAGGATCACGGCGTCCGTGCGTTGTTCACCGCGCCGACGGCACTACGAGCCATTCGCAAGGTCGACCCGCACGCCGCCGAGCTCGAGAAGTACGACACCTCGTCGCTCGAGACCCTGTTCGTCGCCGGTGAACGCCTCGATCCCGATACCTACGAGTGGATTTCGCGAACCCTGAACCGCCCCGTGGTCGACCACTGGTGGCAGACCGAAACCGGCTGGGCGATCTGCGCCAATCTTCGCGGACTCGAACCACTTCCGATCAAGTCGGGCTCGCCGACGGTGCCGGTGCCTGGATTCCAGGTCGGCATTCTCGACGCGACCGGAGCACCGGTGGACGCAGGCACCGAGGGCAACATCGTCGTGAAGCTGCCGCTGCCACCGGGCGCTCTGGTGGGGCTGTGGAACGACGAATCACGCTTCCAGCGTTCGTATCTGGACACCTTCCCCGGGTACTACCTCACCGGCGATTCCGGGTACATCGACGCCGACGGGTACGTCTACGTCCTCGGCCGCAGCGACGACGTCATCAACGTGGCCGGACACCGCCTGTCCACCGGATCGATGGAGGCGGTACTGGCCGGTCACCCGGCGGTTGCCGAGTGCGCCGTCATCGGCATCCACGACGACCTCAAGGGTCAGCGCCCCAGCGGCTACGTGGTGCTCAAGGCCGGGGAGACCATCACCGAGGATGAACTGCGTACCGAACTGGTGGCCATGGTGCGCGATCAGATCGGCGCACTCGCGACCTTCCGCGACGTGACGATCGTCGGTGCACTGCCGAAGACCCGCTCCGGCAAGATCCTGCGGAAGACGATGCGGCAGATCGTCGCCGGTGAGGAGTACGGCGTGCCGTCGACCATCGAAGATCCGGCAGTACTCGATGCGTTGGAGAAGTTGCTCGGCAGATAGGCGGCGGGAATACGAGCAACCATGGCCGAAACCCGCGCGCCACAGGGATGTCCCGCGCGATAGCGTCGTGCTCATGACAGATCTCGACACCCGCCCTGCCGTCGACTGGCTCGCCCTCGGTGCGGTCACCATCACGGTGGTCTCGTGGGCCTCGGCATTCGTGGCGATTCGCGGCGTCGGAGAATCCTTCGGGGCAGGCCCGCTCGCATTGGGGCGATTGCTCATCGGATCGTTCGCGCTCGGCGCGATAGTTCTGGTGAGAAAACAGTGGGTCAAGCCCAACCGCACGCAGTGGCTGCAGATCATCAGCATCGGCGTCTTCTGGTTCGGCATCTACAACGTCGCCCTCAATGCCGCCGAGCAACGCGTCGATGCCGGCACGACGTCGATGATCATTCAGATCGGTCCGATTCTGGTCGCTCTGTTCGCAGGTCTGCTTCTCGGCGAGGGCTTTCCGAGATGGCTGGTGATCGGTGCGGGCATCGCGTTCGCAGGCGCAGTCATGGTCGGTGTCGTCACGGCGGTGACCACCACGTCCACCACCAAGACGGACGCCGACTTCCTCGGCATCGCACTGTGTCTGGTGTCCGCGGTGACCTATGCCATCGGAGTGCTCAGCCAGAAGCCGGTGCTGCGCACCGTCCCCGGACTTCAGGTCACGTGGATGGCCTGCACCATCGGTATGGTCTGCACGCTGCCGTTCGCACCGGCTCTGCTCGACGACCTCGGGTCCGCGTCGGCCGGTGCCACCGGCGGGTTGATCTACCTCGGGCTCGTCCCGACCGCCCTGGCGTTCAGCACCTGGGCCTACGCGTTGACGCGAATGAACGCAGGCAAGCTCGGTATCACCACGTACGCGGTCCCGCCGATCACGATCGTTCTGGCCTGGCTCCTGCTGGGCGAGGTTCCGCATGTCCTCGCCGTGGTCGGCGGAGTGATCTGCCTGGTGGGAGTCGGGTTGTCCCGCAGAAGATAGGGGTCACGGCGGAGAGGTGTTACAGCGCCTTGAAGCGTGCGATCGCCACTTCCCGCTCGTGCTTGTGGTCGACGATCGGATCCACGTATTCCTTGGGTCGGCCGAACTTCAACGTGTGCACGGCTTTTCCTTCTTCACCGCGCAACTCCGGCACCCAGCGTCGAACGTAGTCGCCGGTGGGGTCGAACTTCTCGCCCTGGGTGATGGGATTGAACACTCGGAAGTAGGGCGAGGCGTCGGTACCGGTTCCTGCGGTCCACTGCCAGCCGTGCTGGTTGCTGGCCAGATCTCCGTCGACGAGATGCTGCATGAAGTACCGGGCTCCCCGCCACCACGGCAGGTGCAGATCCTTGACCAGGAACGACGCGACGATCATGCGAACTCGGTTGTGCATCCACTTCTCCGAGTTCAACTGCCGCATACCGGCATCGACGATCGGGAAGCCGGTCTCGCCCTTGCACCAGGCCTCGAACAGCTCGTCGGCGTGCTTGCCCGAGTCCAGTTCGATCGCATCGAACTTCTTGACGTAGTTCTCACGCGCACTGTCGGGACGTTGAAAGAGGATGTCGCCGTAGAAGTCTCGCCAGCAGATCTGTCGACGATACGACGCCGCGCCCTCGTTGCGGAGCTTGCCCAGGTCGGCGAGCATCGTTCGCGGATGAATGGTTCCGTACTTCAAGTGCACCGACATCCGACTCGTCGAGTCGAGATCGGGACGGTTGCGTTCGTCGTCGTACGCCGAGACCTCGTCGAGAAATTCCTTCCACTGCTTCGAAGCCGCCGACTCACCGGCTGCCGCGTCGGAGGCCTCCTTCTCGGAGGGAATCTTCACGCGTCGAACACCTTTGACCTCGTCCGGATCGATCCACTCGGCGGAGTCGGCCGAGGTGTCCGCCGGACCGCGCCAACCGTGGTCCATCCACTGCCGTGAGTACGGCGTGAACACCTTGTACGGCTCCCCGTCGTTCTTGAGGATCCGCCCGGGGGCGACTGCATACGGAGATCCGGTCTCGACCAGGGTCACCTTCTCGCCGACCCGCGCGTCTCGCTCGCGCCCGTAGGGGCCGTAATCGGCACTGATGTGCACGTCCTCGGTGCCGATCGCCTTCGCCACCTTCGGGACCACCGTCTCGGGGTCACCGTGCACCACCATCAGCCGACCGCCGAGTTGCTCGTCGAGTGCTTCGAGCGAGCGGAACAGGAAATCCTTGCGCGGCCCGCCGGAGGGCTTCAGCAGACGATCGTCGAGCACGAAGAGTCCGAGCACCGGATCTCCCGACTCGGCAGCGGCGGTGAGGGTGGGCAGATCCCCCAGACGGAGATCACGGCGAAACCAGACGATCGACATGCTGTCAGTCTTACCCACCCCCGCCCCGAGCAATCCCTCCCTCGCTCGTTCGATTCTCAGAGAACCGCCAACGACGACTCACCATGGCCGCAACATGGGGCTCTACCTTGGGAAACACAGAAGAGAAAAGGAGAACACCATGACGAACACACGCCCCTTCCCCGGCGCTCTTTCCCTGGTGGACAGCACCTGCACCTTCGAGAAGTACTACGAGCAGCTCTACGCCAAGGCACCCGCGCTGGCGTGGTCACTCGATGCCGACACCGGCCGCCGCAGTGCCCTCGAGGACTTCTTCGCCAAGACACCCGAGGAACGCCGCACCACCGTCGACAGCTGGGTTGCATAGCATTGGCCCGGTGACCGAATCGCCGAGCACCCCCGCCACCGTTCTCGTCGTCGAC
Organism: Rhodococcus sp. NPDC006774; assembly: GCF_040636045.1. Taxonomy (NCBI): domain Bacteria; kingdom Bacillati; phylum Actinomycetota; class Actinomycetes; order Mycobacteriales; family Nocardiaceae; genus Rhodococcus; species Rhodococcus sp. NPDC006774. The sequence goes on from NZ_JBEYIW010000004.1 coordinate 385,698, forward strand.
GACGACGCAGACGTGTTGTCGTCGCTGCAACGCGGACTGCGCCTGTCCGGGTTCACCGTCATGACCGCATCGGACGGCGCGGAGGCGCTCGGCGTGGTGTCGCGCTCCACCCCCGACGCCATCGTGCTCGACATCAACATGCCGGTGCTCGACGGTGCCAGCGTGGTGACCGCGCTGCGTGCCATGGGAAACGACATTCCCATCTGCGTGCTCAGCGCTCGCAGCTCGGTGGACGATCGGATCGCCGGACTCGAATCCGGTGCCGACGACTACCTCACCAAGCCGTTCGTGTTGGCCGAACTCGTCGCTCGGATCCGGGCCATGCTGCGTCGCCGCGGCACCGGTCCGGTTGTGCCGGCGGCAGATTCGGGTGCACCGAACTCGGCCGTCGCCGTCGGAACCCTGGTGGTCGACATCCCCGGCTATCGTGTCCACCGCGGCGGAGCCGACATCGACCTGACCAAGCGAGAGTTCGAGTTGCTGGCCATCCTGGCCCGCAACAAGGGCGTCGTTCTCACGCGAGAACGACTGCTCGAACTGGTCTGGGGCTACGACTTCGTCGCCGACACCAATGTCGTCGACGTGTTCGTCGGATATCTGCGACGCAAACTCGAGGCAGACGGCTCGCCGCGAATCCTGCACACGGTCCGCGGAGTCGGCTTCGTCGTCCGGGACACCGCATGAGCTTCTCGCTGCGCGCCCGCGTGGCCGCCGCCACGACCCTCGGCGCCACCCTCGTGGTCGCGGCCCTCTCCGTGGTCACCTCGGTCGCCATCTCACGCAACAACGTCAATCAACTCGACGAGCGACTGACGACGGCATCTCAGGTGCTGGTGCCGACCTCGACGACGCTGGAAGCCTTCCTCGATCAGCTCTCCGGAGCGTTCGCCGTCACCATCCGAAGTGGCGACATCGTCGTCGCGTCCACACCGACGCGGCTACCCGCGCTCGATACCGGGTCGCAGACCGTGGACGTCGACGGGCAACGCTTCCGGGTCTACACCGCCGTATCGACCGCGGTCTCGTCCATCTCGATTTCCATCGGCGTGCCGGCCATCGAAGCGCAACAGGTCACCGACGAGCAACAGAAGCAGGTGCTCCTGCTTGGACTCGCCGCGATCGCGGTGTCCACCGGCCTGGGCTGGCTCTTCGGTGGCAGGGCCGTCAGACCGTTGGTGACGTTGACCCGGCAGGTCAGCGCCCAACCACCGACCGCGCCCGAAACCCGCACCGGTGTCACCGAAGCCGATGCGCTCGCCGTTGCGATCGGCGGCATGCTGACCAGACTGAACGAGGCACAGGACCGCACCAATGCCGCGCTCGACACCGCACGCGACTTCGCGGCCGTCTCCGCACACGAGCTTCGGACCCCACTGACTGCGATGCGCACCGACATCGAGGTGCTCAGAACCCTCGACCTCGAGCCGGCGCAGCAGCAGGAGATCCTGGGCGATCTCGAGCGCACACAGGGCCGAGTGGAGACGACGCTGACCGCCCTGGAACGACTGGCATCGGGCGAATTGTCCAGTGAGGGCGACAGAGTCGAGACCGACATCATCGACATCTGCGACGTCGCAGCCCAGGACGCGCAGCGGCTGCATCCCGGACTCGACATACGCGTCGAATACGCGGCCGACTCCGAGATCACCATGCGCGCTCTGCCGACCGGCCTTCGACTGGCCGTCGACAACGTGATCGGCAACGCCGTTCGGCACGGCAACGCGACGTCGATCGTCATCACCGCCGAACGCGAGGGCGCGACGGTACGTGTCCTGATCGACGACAACGGATCCGGCGTTCCCCTCGACGAACGAGAGACGGTGTTCGGCCGGTTCGAGCGTGGCACCCGAGCAGCCAAGGGCGGCTCGGGACTCGGCCTAGCCCTGGTGGCGCAGCAAGCCCAATTGCACGGTGGGCGGGCCTGGTTCACCGACAGTCCGCTGGGCGGTGCCCGATTGGTGCTGGAGCTGCAGGACAGCTGACGTACGGCAGTCTTTACGCGGGAGAAACCTACGGAGCCATCCGAGCCGAGGATCATGTACCCATGCACACGTCGTCGGATTTCTTCGTCCCCACCATCGACATCTCCCCGTACGTTCTGGGTGACCCCACCGCGGCGGCCGATGGAACCGCCCGCCGCAGCGTCGCCGAGGACGTCGATTACGCCTGCAGCACAGTCGGTTTCATGCAGATTCTCGGACACGGCATTCCCGAGGACACCGTGGCCGGACTCGCGTCGGCGATGGATTCGTTCTTCGGACTCGACTCGGCGACGAAGCGGGCCTACATCTGCCCGCCCGAACGCAATCGGGGCTACACCGCTCCGAAGAGCGAATCGCTCAGCCTGAGTCTGGGAGTCGAATCGGCGTCGGGCATGAACGATTACTTCGAGGCCTTCAACGTCGGCACCGGCGAACCGAACACCTGGCCCGACACTGCGGGATTCCAGCGCGCCGTAGACGAGTATTTCGCGGAGGCGGCACGCGTGGCCCGGACGCTGACCACCGTATTCGCCGACGCACTCGGCGTGTCACCGAATACGTTCTCCGACATCACCGATCGATCGCTGGACACCCTGCGGATGAACAACTACGCGCTCGAACCCGGAATGCAGGTGCCGGACGCCGAACTCACCGGCATGAGTGAACACACCGACTACGGATTGGTGACGGTGCTGTGGGCCGATCGAGTGCCCGGTCTTCAGGTTCTCGGGACCGATCGACGGTGGCACGACGTGCAACCGGCGGACGGAGCGATGTTGGTGAACCTGGGAGATCTGACGGCCAGACTGACCAACGATCGCTGGATGTCGACGCTGCATCGGGTGCGTCCGCCGATCACCGACGCGACGATCCAGCGCAGGCGTTCTGCCGCGTTCTTCCACGACGGCAACCTCGACGCGGTGATCGCGCCACTGCCGTCGTGCATCGAGTCGGGCGACGTGGCCCGATACGAACCGGTGACGGTAGCCGAGCACATTCACGCCAAACTCGCGGGTTCCCGAGGGGGAACTGCCAACTCCTCGGCAACCCGCGAAGCAGAGCGGGTACGCAATGCCGTTGCCGGACCTGCAGTTATTTGACGTCGAGCAGGTCGATGACGAACACGAGGGTCTTGCCGGACAGGCGATGGCCTGCGCCTGCGGGGCCGTAGGCGAGCTCCGGCGGAATGGTGAGCTGACGGCGTCCGCCGACCTTCATTCCGGGAATGCCGTCCTGCCAACCCTGAATGAGCCCGCGCAACGGGAACTGAATGGATTCGCCGCGGTTCCAGGACGAGTCGAACTCCTCGCCCGAATCGAACTCGACTCCGACGTAGTGCACCTCGACGGTGCCGCCTGCAACTGCCTCTGCGCCGTCACCCTCGACGAGGTCGACCGTCACCAAGTCCAAGGGTGCCGGTCCGGCCTGAAATTCGATCACTGGCTTCGTCACTGAAGTCTCCTGCGGTTGATGCCGGCCCGCCGACGCCGGCTGTGAAGCTCTGGGCATATTCCGCTTCGACTTTACGTCGTGACGGTCAACCGATTGGAGCTGGCATCAAATTCGTCTTGTATTCGCAGGTCAACGTGTTGTCGTTTGCGGGGTCGGTCATCTCCACTTTCCAGGCGTCGGAGAACTGATTCACCCCGTGGTGCATCGAGATGGTGCCCGAGATCAATACCGTTCCACGCGAGAACAGTCCACGTTCGGTGAGTACGTCCAGCCAGTACTGCGGAGCGAGAAGATCACCGAGCGTTCCCGATTGGATGAGCACTCCGTCGGCCCACGCGGTCAGGGTGATCTCGTCCAGTCGGTCGGCCACCTCGCTCAACCGCCACGCACCGGTGCCGAGCACGTCGGGAGCCGCGTTCTTGCTCCACGCGACGCTGTGAACTTCCAGGTCACGGTCGGTGTGGTCGCAGGCAACCGTGAGCAGCACGTCGTCGATCGTGTCGCCCAGGATCACCAGAGCCCATTCCGCCTCACCCGAGGTACGACCGTGTTGCACGGCGACGGCATCGGTCTGCTGGGCCAGATACGGCGAGATGGGATACAGCGCCGGGGTCACCGTCGGAGCCGGTACGCCCAGTTCGGCCAGCTCGGCGATGTGCGACGCCACCTCTTCCTGGTTGCGACCGGCATAGCCCGCATTGAGCAGCGCGGTCACTTCTACCGACTCGGTCGTGCCGTCGGGCAACGTGAATGTGAGCATCAGTAAGGACCCTCTCCTCGTAAATTTTCTGTTTCCGATACGCCGGAAGCCTTGCGCATACGTCTTGTATACAGCAAGTATGGAGCACGTACAACGGATAGAGTGATCCCAGGCACACGAAGGAGTCGTCATGACCGAACCAGTTTCGGTGGATAGAAAGGGCCTGGCCAAGGCCTTTGCCGCCAGCCTGACCGGAACGGCATTGGAGTGGTACGACTTCGCCGTCTACTCGGCCGCCGCAGCGCTGGTGTTCCCGCTGGTCTTCTTCCCGGACAGCGACCCACTGACCGGAACATTGCTGGCCTTCTCGACCTACGCCGTCGGGTACATCGCCCGTCCGGTCGGTGGATTCGTCTTCGGGCGACTCGGCGACGTGATCGGCCGAAAACAGCTACTCGTCATCACCCTGATGCTGATCGGCGTCACGACGTTCGCCATCGGATTGATCCCCGGCTACGACACCATCGGCATCGCCGCCCCGATCATTCTCGTCACCATGCGGTTCTGCCAGGGCGTGGCCGTCGGCGGCGAGTGGGGCGGAGCCGTTCTGCTCTCCAGTGAATACGGTGATCCCCGTAAGCGCGGCTTCTGGTCCTCCGCAGCGCAGATCGGACCACCGGCGGGCAACCTGCTCGCCAACGGCGCACTCGCAATCCTGACGCTGTCGTTGACCGACCAGCAGTTCGAGTCCTGGGGATGGCGTGTTGCATTCCTCTTCTCGGCCGTACTCGTCGGATTCGGTCTGTGGATTCGACTGAAGCTCGAGGACACCCCGGTGTTCAAAGCACTTCAGGAAAGCGGCGATCGCTCCGAAGCCCCGATCAGCGAAGTGTTCAAGACCGAACTGCGACCACTGGTGGCAGGCATCATGTCGCGCGTCGCACCCGACGTCATCTACGCACTGTTCACGGTCTTCTCCATCACCTACGGAACCCAGAAGCTGGGCTTCGAGCGCAGCGAGGTGCTCACGGCCATTCTGATCGGATCGGCGTGCCAGCTCGGCCTGATCCCGCTGGCCGGAGCCGTCTCCGACCGCATCAACCGGCGTCTGGTGTACGGCGTCGCAGCCGTGGGCGGCGTTGCCTGGAGCGCGATCTTCTTCCTCGTCATCGGCGGCGGATCTCTGCCGCTGCTGATCCTCGGAGTCGTTGTGGGCCTGGCGTTCCACTCGTTCATGTACGGGCCACAGGCAGCGTTCGTCACCGAGCAGTTCAGCGTGCGACTGCGCTCCACCGGCAGCTCGTTGGCGTACACGATCGCCGGTGTGTTCGGCGGGGCGATGGCACCGCTGATCTTCGTGTACCTGCTCGACAAGACCGACAGTTGGGTACCGATCGCCGGATACATCGTGATCGTCGGCGCGGTGACGCTCGTCGGCCTGGCACTGGGACGCAACCCGGACCCCACCGAGGACGAGCACTACGTGCTACTGAATCAGGAACACGAAAAGGCTACGCGCGCAGCAGAGTCTGAAGTGTGACCTCGAGGTGAGCGTCGATCTTCTCGTGCACCAGGCCCTCGTCGCCGACACTCAGTGCGTCGATGATGGCCTGGTGCTCGGCGCACACCCGATGCTGACGGTTGGCTGCGGTGAACAGGGCACTCAGACCCACCCGCAGCTGCCGAGCGCGCAGCCCGGCGTATGTGCGGGAGAGAAGATCGCTCCCCGCCGAATCGATCAAACTCTGATGGAACGTGCCGTCCCAGTCGATGAACTCCTTCGGCGCATCCGCACTGTCGGAGTTCATCAGCAATTCCTGCTGCTCGAGCGCATGCTGCATCGCCGCGATCGGAGCGTCCCCGGCGCGCAGAGCACGGGTGGCCGCGTGCCGTTCGAGGACGCCGCGCAGATCCATCAGTTCGGCGATCTGCCGTCCGGACATCGCCGGCACGTGCGCACCGCGCTTGGGGACCATCTCGACCAGGCCCTCGGACTGCAACATCAGCAGGGCCTCACGCACCGGCGTGCGCGACACTCCGATTCGAGTCGCGAGTTCTTGTTCGTTCAGAAATGTGCCGGTGGCGGCCGGTGACGACAGCACCTGATCGCGTACGAACAGATACGCCTTCTCCCTCCCCGACAGCGGCTGCATACGATATGTATACCTGTCTTCACCCGACGAAACCAGGAGTCACACCGTGAGCTCGACCATTCGCATCAGCCTCGCCCAGATCACCAGTGGCGAACACCCCATCGAGAATCTCGAACTCGTCGACACCCACGCCCGCGCAGCCGCGCACGCCGGCTCGGACCTCGTGGTGTTTCCCGAGGCGACGATGCGCTGCTTCGGCGGACCCATCCGCAAGTTCGCACAGCCTCTCGACGGCGAATGGGCCGACGCGGTGCGCTCCATCGCGTCGGACGCAGGCATCACCGTCGTCGCCGGGATGTTCACGCCCGCCGAGGACGACCGAGTGACCAACACTCTGCTCGTCACCGGCCCTGGCATCGATGCGAGCTACGACAAGATTCACCTGTTCGACGCCTTCGGATTCGCCGAATCCGACACCGTCGCACCGGGTTCGGACCCGCTGGTGGTCGATATCGCCGGAGTTCGGGTTGGCTTCGCCACCTGCTACGACATCCGATTCCCCTCGCTGTTCCAGAAACTCGGCGACCTCGGCGCGGAACTCGTCGTCGTTCCGGCGTCGTGGGGATCGGGTGAGGGCAAAGTGGATCAGTGGACCTTGCTCGCCCGCGCACGCGCGTTGGATTCGACGACCTTCATCGCAGCCTGCGACCAAGCCGAACCCGCTGCCGCCGAGGGCAATGCACCATTGGGCGTTGGACACAGCATCGTCTGCTCCCCTACCGGCGAGATCCTCGGTCAACTGGACGCGACTCCCGGAATGCTGACCATCGACATCCACACCGAACTGGTCGACGCCGTGCGTGCAAACCTGCCGGTATTGAAAAATCGCGTCGCCTTCGCGTGACGAATCCTGCTCGGTGCAGGTTCGGCCTTTCGTGAGACCTGGCGCGGGAACGCGGTTTCGAGTCACCTCCGTCGTGAAAACGTGGTGTGATGTCGCTTGTCGAACTGGAGAAGTGGCGGGGCACTTCCATCGTTTCAGAAGGAGACGACGATGGTGCAGGTCAACCGACGGGATGCGTTACGACTCGGGTCGATCGCGGCGATGCTGGGCGGGTTGAGGTCAGCGACGGCGTGCTCGAGCAACGACGCCGCGAGCGGCGCCACCGGTACCGATGGATCATCTTCCCCGAAACGCGTACTCGTTCTCGGTGCAGGCATGTCGGGTCTGACTGCCGCACTTGCATTGCACCGGCGCGGTCACGAGGTGACGGTTCTCGAGGCTCAGGACCGAATCGGTGGTCGCCTCATCTCCGTCGAATACGAGAACGGCCAGTTCACCGAGGGCGGTGGAGGGCATTTCCGGCTGAACATGCCGTTGGTCACCGGCTACGTGAGCACTCTGAAGCTCCCGATCGTCGCGATGAACGACGGCGCTCCCGAATACCTGATAGATGGCCTGCGCGGCAACAACACTCAGCTCGGTCGTCGACCCTGGGATCTACTCGAGTCCGAACGCACCGTCGAACTGAGTTCCATGCTCACGAGCTACTTCGTGCCGCTCGGCGCAGACTTCACCACCGTCATCGACCCGGAGTGGCCCGATGCGGCTGCCGCCGACAAGTTCGACGGATTCACCGTTCGTGAATTGCTCGCCGACGCCGGTGCATCGGACGATTTCGCCAAACTCGTCGCAGCCCAGGCCGGCGGTTTCACACTGGAAGTCAGCGTTCTCGGTTTGCTTCCCGACTTCGCCTACCATTTCGGCGACCGCAACTTGTACCGCGTGCAGGGTGGAAACGAGCGGATACCGCGCGCCCTCGCCGAAAGGCTCCCCCAGGACCGCATCCACATGGGCTCTCGAGTGGTGGTCATCGACCAGAGCGGTTCGGACGTCGAGGTGACCACAGCGGACGGTCGCGAATGGACTGGGGACGAAGTCATTTCGACGATCCCCTTCACCGTCCTGAAGGACGTCGACATCCGCCCGGCGTTACCCGATCGAGCTCGGCAGGTGGTCGACGGCATGGTGTGGAGCGACATCGTCAAGGTGTATCTGCAGACCTCGAAACCGACGTGGCTGGATTCCGGTGTGCGGGGTTGGCCCGTGGCAGCTTCCGACCGGCCATGGGAAAGACTCATCGACATCACCGGCAACGAGCCGGGCGGGCGCGGGAACGCGTTTTTCTACCTTTCCGGTGCCAACGCAACTGCCTATCTCGCCCAGCCGAAAGAAACCCGGGCACGAGATCTCGTGAACACCTTCAACGCCGACATGTCCGGAATGATCGAGGACGTCGTGGAAATCGGCGAGTTCTCCTGGCCCGATCAACCGTGGATCAAGGCCGCCTTCGGCGATACACCTCTGGACGGCGGCTGGATGTTGGACGAGATGAAGAAGCCCGTGGACCGGCTGCACAGGGCCGGCGACTTCACCACGTTCAAGTCGGGCTGGGTCGAGGGTGCGATCGAGGCGGGCCTTCGCGCCGCACGCCACATCGACCCCATGGCACCGGCCGAACACGAGGTCGTCTGAACGAGAACACGAGCCCCCATCCACGATGACGCACACACTCCTTCTCTCGAACAAGGACTTTCGACGATGAAAAGAACACCACTTTCGGCGTGCCTCGATGGATCCACGCCGAAGCACGCAGTCTTCGGCGAGCAGTCATGACCGGACGCGCGCTACCCGATACAGGCCATAACGCCTGGAGACGAGGCCGATCGACGTGGGCGATGCTGGACGCGGAACCGTTGATCTACGGCACCGTGATCATCATGACCGTGATGGTGGTCGGAGCGGACGATACGGACGTCGATTTCGGTGACGCGACAGGAATGGTCCTCGGGCCGATGGTCGCGACTGCCGTCGCGCACCTCTTCTCGTCGTGGTTGGGGTACGTGAACAGCCACCACCACATGCCCGACGGTGCAGACAGGCGTCATTTGCTCTGGCACTCAGCACATTTCCTGCTGCTGACAGTGGTGCCGCTCATCATCATCGGGCTCGGACGTGTGAGCGGTCTGTGGTCCGCCTACGGCGCACTCGACACCATTTCCGATCTCGCATTCTTGTTCCTGCTCGTCCTCGGAGCCGCCAGCGGCTGGCACTCGAGCAAGAGGAAATGGCGTGGGGCAATTCTCGGAGGTCTGGTTGCCATCGTCGTCGGTTTGATCGTCACAGTTCTCAAGGTCGTACTCGAGCATTGACAACCGAAAAAGAGGAGTCGACCATGGTTCTCCGCTCCGCCACCCCGTCCCGCCGACGCTGGGCCACAGTGGCTTTCGCCGTCGCAGTCATGCTGTCGGCATGTTCTTCACCTCAGGAAGGGTTCACCGAGATGGACCCCGGTTCGGGCACGCTCGTGGCCTCGTCCGGCTTCGACGTTCGGCGGGACGGCTTCTCCTTCCCCAACTGGGGACCGCCGACAGCGGAGCATGGCCAAGGGCTCACACCGGCCTCGATGCAATCGCTGTTCGGGGATGCCGTGTGCACTCCAGGAACCGAGAGCGACCGATGCGTTCTCTCGCCGATGGGACGGGTCACCTCGGAGGTGTTCGAGAACGGAATGAACGGTGGTCACTGCTTCGGAATGGCCGCGGTCGCAGGGTTGGCCTACCGCAACGCGATCGACACCTCGTCTTTCGTCGCCCCCGGAGCAACACTGTTCGATGCACGTCCCTCCCCCTCGACCGATGCCGTGATCGCGCGATACTTCAACACCCAGGAGGTCGAACCGACAGCCGACTCCGAGATGTCCGAACCTGTGGACGAGGTGATCGATCGACTCACGTCCGCGTGGGCCGAAGGGCAGGACTATCTACTCGCCTTCTACACCGAGGACGGAACGTCCGGCCATGCCGTGACACCGATCGCGATACGCGATCTGGGCGACAGCAAACGCGGAATTGTCATCTACGACAACAACTATCCCGGCGTCGAGAAGATGATCGTCACCGATACGGCCGCCGATACGTGGTACTACACCACCTCGGCGGACCCCGCCGACGACAGCTACCTGTTCTCCGGGACCCCGGACAATCGGTTGAAGTTGTTTCCGCTGGCCGAGATGACCGGCGTTCATCAGTGCCCCTCCTGCTCCGAAGTCGGTGCGCAGGACCAGGACTACTTGGTGTTGGTCACCGACAACACCAACGATCCGGTCGATCTGACCGATGTCGAATGGAGCTTGTCGGTGTCCGACAGTGACCGGGTGAGACGGTCAGCGTTCATCAACAACGACAACACAGCGTTGTTGGAGGCCTCGATCGACACACCGATGCGGCTCACGCTCTCCGACGTCGCGGACAACGATCGCGACGCGTCGATCGACATCTCCATCCTGTCCGACGGTTGGGTGGTTCGATCGACCTCTCTTCGCCTGCCGGCGGGCGCGTCGATCGTCGCCGAGATCAGCCCCACCGAGCGATCGATGACGCTCACGACCGACGCCCCCACCACGAGTGACTACACCGTCGCCACCGAGGATGCTCGGGGATCGCGGTCTGCATTCGTCAGCACCATCGACCTACCCGTCGGCGGCAACCTGGTGGTCGGCCCGACGGATACGGATACGTTGCGCCTCAGCGACGGTGCAGGACAGGTGCTGCGCGAGGTAGCAATGACCTAGCAGCCACGGTGCCGCGAACTCGAAGTTGTGGACGGAATTCGACCGAAAAGCATCCATAACTTCGAGTTCGCGGTTACGCCGAACAGAGTGGACATATTGCCCGCATAACTGCGAACTCGGGGCACACACGACAACGCCGCCGACTCCCGATGGGAGCCGGCGGCGTTGTCGTACAGCGGGAGCTAGCGGGAGCTGACGTCCTGGTAGTCGCGCTCGGTGTAGCCGGTGTAGATCTGGCGCGGACGGCCGATCTTGCCGGTCGTGTCCTCGTTCTGCTCGCGCCAGTGCGCGATCCAGCCCGGGAGACGGCCCATCGCGAACAACACCGTGAACATGCGCGGCGGGAAGCCCATCGCGCGGTAGATCAGGCCGGTGTAGAAATCGACGTTGGGGTAGAGCTTGCGCTCGACGAAGTAATCGTCGGTCAGCGCGGTCTCTTCGAGCTTGAGCGCGATCTCGAGCAGTTCGTCGCCGTTGCCCAGCTTGCCGAGGATCGTGTGCGCGGTTTCCTTGACCAGCGTCGCGCGCGGGTCGAAGTTCTTGTACACACGGTGTCCGAAGCCCATGAGCTTGACGCCGTCTTCCTTGTTCTTGACGCGACGCAGGAAGTCCGTGGCGTCGCCGCCCTCGGCCTTGATCTTGTCGAGCATCTCGAGCACCGCCTGGTTGGCACCGCCGTGCAGCGGGCCCCACAGCGCATTGATGCCGCCGGAGATCGAGGTGAACAGGTTGGCCTGCGAGGATCCGACGAGGCGGACCGTCGACGTCGAGCAGTTCTGCTCGTGGTCGGCATGCAGGATGAGCAGCATGTCGAGTGCCTTGACGATCTCGGGATCGACCTCGTACGGCTCGGCCGGGAAGCCGAACGTCAGGCGCAGGAAGTTCTCGACCAGGCTCTTGGAGTTGTCCGGGTACAGGAACGGCTGGCCGACGGACTTCTTGTAGGCGTACGCCGCGATGGTGGGCAGCTTGGCCAGCAAGCGGATGGTCGAGAGTTCGACCTGCTCCGGATCGTTGGGGTCAAGCGAATCCTGGTAGTACGCCGACAGCGCGTTGACGGCGCTCGACAGCACCGGCATGGGGTGCGCGTTGCGCGGGAAGCCGTCGAAGAACCGCTTGAGGTCCTCGTGCAGCAGAGTGTGTCGACGGATCTTGTCGGTGAACTTCTCGAGCTGATCCTCGGACGGCAGCTCACCGTAGATCAGCAGGTAGCTGACCTCGATGAACGACGACTTGCCCGCGAGCTGTTCGATCGGGTAACCGCGGTAGCGCAGGATGCCTGCGTCACCGTCGATGTAGGTGATGGCCGACTTGGTCGACGCGGTGTTGACGAACCCGCCGTCCAACGTCGTGTAGCCGGTGGTGGCCAGCAACTTTCCCAGCTCGATGCCGTTGTTGCCCTCGGAGGCCTCGGCAATCGACATGGAGTACTCGCCACCGGGATAGGTGAGGGTGGCTTTGGCATCATTCTCAGCGGGCACGAATGGTCCCTCTCGAACTCGTGTAACGGACACGTACTTGAAGCGGACAGTTCTAACGTCGATAGTGAAACTAGTCTCTCGACGCCTCGGACGCCCAGGGAGGGTCGGCACCGGGTCGAGAAACCGTGATTGCCGCTGCTTTTGCGGCGAACTCGAGCGCTTCTTGCCAATCTTGCTTGCTCATCTCTTTCACCGCGTTCGATGTGACAATGCTCTCCTTCTGCAAAAAGCTGAGCAGAGCGCCGTGCACGGTGTCACCAGCGCCGATCGTATCGACGACGTCGACCGCGACACCCGGCACCGAGATCTCCTCGGCCACGGCAACTCCGGTGCTCGACGTCTCCCCTGGCGCCGTGAACACCGAGATTCCGTCGCCGCCGCGCGTCATGACCACCGCGGTGACCCCGGCCGCGAGCCAGTCGTCGACCGTTGTGCCCTGAGTTCCGAGCCCCAACCAATGCGAGTCGTCCTCGGACACCTTGAGGATGTCGATGCTGGGCAACCACGAACGAAAGCGGTCGCGAAACCCGTCGGCGGTGATGTCTCCGCTGGTGCTGTCGATGGCAGCGGGCCGAATGTTCGGGTCGAGCATCGTGAGCTTGCCTGCCGCCCGGGCCCGGTGCAGCAGGCCGGCGTACATCGAGGCACCGGGCTCGTACAGCAGTGACAGTGTGCCGAACGAGAGCACGCTGATCTCGTCGGGCAGATCGCCGGGATCGGCGACGAGGCGGTCGGCCGTGCCGTCGGCGTAGAACGAATACTCGGCGCTGCCGTCCTCGGCGAGCGTGGTCATCGCCAACGTCGTCGGCTCGTCGCCGCGCTGCACCCACGTGGTGTCCACTCCCGCGTCGCGCAGACTCGCCAGGATCTGCTCACCGAACGGGTCGCGGGAGATCCGCGAGAGATACGCCACGGGCGAACCCAGTCGACCTATCGCGACGGCGACATTGAACGGGCCGCCGCCGAGCTTGGGCGAGAGCAGCGGCCCCTCGTGCACCGGAACCAGATCGACCAACGCCTCGCCGCACACCAGAATGGTCACTTCTCGTACCTCATTCCCCAGGTGCCGGACCAGGATTGCCCCGGATCCAGCACGATCAGATCGATTTCGGAGTTCAACGCATCGGGCGGGCACGTCATCGGCTCGATCGCCAACGCCCGTCCTCGATCGGGATAGGCCTGATCGTTGGCGGGATCGGCAGTGAACACCTGGACCCAACCGAAGCTGCTGTCGGTCCACAGCACGGTCGCGGTGCCGTCGGGGCCACGAAGAACATGGTTCGCTCGGCCGTCGGCCTCGGGCAGCGACGCGCTGAACGGAGTGTCCAGCTGCACGCCCTGCAGAGTTCGCGGCTGACGGAAGTCGTACTCGGTATCGGCCGTCGGGACCGAATTGCCCACGGGGAGATTGCGAACCGGGTCGAGCGGCAGTCGCGTCCCGGCCGAGAGCTCGAGCGTGCACTCGTCGAGCGGCACGTCTCCCACCCTGACGAACGTGTGAAAACCCATCCCGTACGGCGCGGGTGAATCACCGGTGTTCTTCGCCGACGCGGTGACGGTGAGCCCGTCGGCCGACAGCTCGTGCACCACGGTCACCGTCACCGAGAACGGCCAACCCTCATGCGTTCCGATGTCCACACTCTGCTCGACGCGACTGTCGGTGTGTTCCACGAGAGTCCACGCCACACGTCGGACGAATCCGTGACTGGCGTTGCCCCGCGAAGGCTCGGTGATCTCCAACCGATGCTCGACTCCTTCGAACGTGAACGTGCCGTCGGCCGTTCGATTGGGCCACGGGGCCAACACCAGTCCCGCCGACAACGGCGGCTTCGAACCCGCCTCCCACGTCTCGGTCAGCGGGACGCCGTCGTACTCGAGCACCCGAAGGCCCGCTCCGACGGCAGCGATGTCTGCCCGATACTTGCCACTCGTCAACGAATACGTCTGCGCGTCAGCCATGGGTGCCATTCTTTACCACCGCACCCACGCGATACCGGATGAATGCAGGAAGAGCCAGCGCGGCGATCGACACCCCGATGACGACCAGCACTCCACCGCCTGCCGCTGCGGCCGCGGTACCGACGGACGCGGCCGCTGCGCCGTGCAGCACGTCGCCGACGCGCGGGCCACCGGCGACCACGACGATGAAGACACCCTGCAGGCGACCACGCATCTCGTCGGTGGCGACCTGCTGCAACATCGTGCTGCGGAAGGCTGCGGAGATCATGTCGGCTCCGCCGCCGAGGGCGAGGAACGCCAGTGCGAACCACAGGGCGACGGTGGTGGCCCCGTCGGTCGCCGCGCCTACGGCCAGACCGAAGCCGATCATCGCCGCGCCCCACACGACGATGCAGATCAGCACCGCCAGACCCTGCCGTCGTACTCGGGGCAGCCAGCCGGAGAACACGCCACCGACCACCGCGCCCGCGGACATCGCGGCGAACAGCATGCCCAACACCGGACCGCCCGACGCCGGATCGCCGAAACTCTCGTGCGCGATCTGCGGGAAGAGCGCACGGGGCATACCGAACACCATCGCGATGATGTCGACGACGAACGAAGCCAGCAACACCTTCTGCGTCGCGAGGTAGGCGAAACCGTCGAACACCGAACGCAACCCGGCTCGCTGACCCGACTTCGCCGGCGGAATTTCCGGTAGCCGAATCACGGCCCACAGTGTGGCGAACAGCGCGATGGTGTCGATCAGATAGAGGGTCTCGAGCCCGATGTAGTAGATGAGGATGCCGGCACTGAGCGGGCCGGCGATGGCGCCGAAGTTCATCACCGTCATGTTCAGCGAGTTCGCGGCAGGCAGCTGCTCGGCAGGCAGGATTCGCGGGAGAATCGCGCTGCGCGTCGGCTGATTCACCGCGAAGAATGCCTGCTGAACGGCCAACAGCACCAGGATGATCCACACGTTGTTCAGGTCGAGGAACGCCTGCAGCCAGAACAGCGCCGACGTTCCGATCAGACCGCAGGTGGTGATCATCAACAGGGTGCGGCGATCCATCACATCGGCCAGCGCCCCGCCCCACAGACCGAACACGATGAGCGGCACCAGCGCGAACACGCCGGTCAGGCCTACATAGGCCGAGCTCAGCGTGATCTGGAAAACCTGTTGCGGCACAGCGACGATGGACAGCTGCGCCCCGATGACGGTGACGATGTTCGCCAACCACAACCGCTTGTAGGCCGGGGTCTTCAGAGGAGTGGTATCGGCGAGAATGCCGCGCAATCCGCTCACGGCTGCAGACGCTCGATCACACCGCTTGCCACCGTCAGACGAATTCGGTTGTGCATGCGGCTCGTTCGGCCCTGCCAGAATTCGACGGTCTCCGGTCGGACACGGAAACCGCCCCAGTTCGGCGGAACCGGCACCTCGATTCCGTCGAACGTCGCGGTCACCTCGGCCAGTCGCGCCGCCAGATCCTGCCGCGAGCCGACGGGACGCGACTGCTCGGACGCCCATGCTCCCAACTGGGAGCCGCGGGGCCGCGTGCGCCAATACGCTTCGGTGGTCTCGGCGTCGACCTTCACCACCGGGCCGCGAACAGTGAGCTGGCGGGCAATTCCGATCCACGGGAACGTGATCGACGCATACGGTGTCGCGGTGAGCGCACGGCCCTTGTCCGAGTCGTAGTTGGTGTAGAACACCACCCCGTCTGCGTCGAAGTCCTTGCACAACACGGTGCGGGTGGCGGGTCTACCGGCCTCGTCGACCGTCCCCAACACGATGGCGTTGGGCTCGGGCAGATTCGCGGCCATCGCGTCGGACAACCACTGCTCCGCCAGCGCACACCACCCGCCCGCCAGAGCATCGACGTCGAGGTCCTCGGGCTCTCCGTAGTCCACCCGCATGTTCGCCAGGCGCTGTTCATCTGCAGACACAAGCCCAGACGCTACTCCCGCGTAGATCCCGGCTATGGTTCTGACGAAGTACGCCCGGATGCGGCGCTGAGCCGGGTGCAGTTGCGACGAGGGAGTCCACAGGCCATGGCTGTTCAACGAGTTCCCGAGGATTTCGTCTCCGGTCTCGAAGGTGTCGTCGCGTTCACCTCCGACATCGCCGAACCCGACAAGGACGGTGGCGCACTGCGCTACCGCGGCGTCGACATCGAAGAACTCGTCGCCCAGAACGTCACGTTCGGTGACGTCTGGGCCCTGCTCGTCGACGGCGCATTCGGCCGCGGACTCCCCCCGGCCGAACCCTTCCCGCTGCCGATCCACACCGGCGACGTCCGCGTCGACGTCCAAGCCGGCCTGGCGATGCTCGCCCCCATCTGGGGCTACCAACCCCTGCTCGACATCGACGACACCACCGCCCGCGA